>PXDF01000157.1 GCA_003566455.1 Desulfonatronovibrio sp. | reverse complement strand
CGCTGCAAAAATTTCAAACTCTTACGTATCCTAAATACGCCGCGACCTTGAACTTTTTTTGCTCCTTGCACTTGGAATTTTTGAACAGCCTGTCTAATAAGGACTTTTTCACGCTGTTAAGTTAATCGATATGGACATGCCCTGAATAAAAAACCAGCTAATCTCTCTTGAATCGCACTTAAATCGGAGGTGACTATGTTGAAGGATTTGATCGAGTACATTGCAAAATCACTGGTTGACAACCCGGATCAAGTGTCGGTTTCCGAAATCGAAGGAGAACAGACTTCTGTAATAGAACTTAAGGTCGCCAAGGAAGATCTGGGAAAAGTTATAGGCAAGCAGGGACGCACCGCAAGGGCTATGCGCACCATTCTTGGAGCATCATCCACTAAGGCCAAAAAGCGGGCTGTCCTGGAAATAATTGAATAGCCCTGAATAAATGGTCTTGCAAAACCTTATTCATTGCGGCAGGGTTTTGAAGCCACATGGTTTGAAAGGGGAGCTCTGCACCTTATGGTTTGCGGACTCCCCTTTACTTTTTACTGGTTTACCCCGACTTTACCTCAAGGCTCCGGGTTTTTCTACCAAGGCTTTTAACATCGTGTCCTGGAGAAAGCATCGAGGTAACTACCTTGTTTTCCTGGACAAGATAACAGGACGTGATCTGGCTGAAAAATGGCAGGGCGCGGAAATTTATGTCCCACAGAAATATATGCCCGCGATTGAAGATGATGAAACCTATGTTTTTGAGCTTCTGGAAAGCAGGGTATTTATTGCCGGGGATATCTATCTGGGCATGTTGCATGAAATTTTTGACACTAAAGGCAGTGAGGTCTGGCGTATTATGACCCCTGAGGGCCAGGAAGTGCTTTTTCCGTTTAACGAGCAGTTTATTGTGGACATTGACATGGATAATAAAAAGATTGTTATTGATCCTCCAGAGGGCTTGCTGGAGATTTACGGGGTCAATATTAATGGATCATAAACTCAGAAATAAGGTTTAACAGCCTGTCAAGGATTGTGAAGCAAAGAGATAAAGATTGGGTTTGATTCCCCAAACATAAGTTTTGGTGCTTATAATCCATGTCCTCATTATCATTTTATTCATACTCGAATATCCATAGATTTTTTAATGCATTTTCATATCATCACCATTCTTCCGGAGTTTTTTGAGTCTCCTCTTTCCTGCGGACTGCTTGGCAAGGCTATTGAAAAAGGCATTGTTCAGACATCGCTGATATTTCCCCGTGATTTCACCAGTGACAGGCACAGCACAGTGGACGACAGACCATACGGAGGCGGTCCCGGCATGGTCATGATGGTTGATCCGCTTTTCAAGGCACTGAATTCTCTGCCTGAAAACTGTAAAAAAATCCTTCTCACTCCCAAAGGCAGTCCTTTTAACCAACAGGCAGCCAGAAGGTTTTCCAGAGAGCGCGATATTGCCCTGGTCTGCGGCAGGTATGAAGGAATCGACACCAGGATTGAAAAGCTTTTTGATCTTGAAGAGGTATCAGCAGGCGATTATGTCTTGAACGGAGGTGAAGCCGCGGCCCTTTGCTTAATGGAGTCAGTTTCAAGGTTTCTGCCAGGCTTCATGGGTAAGCAGGAATCTGTGGGCGAGGAAAGTTTTTCCGAGGGTCTTCTTGAATATCCCCATTATACCAGGCCGGAACAATACCAGGGTCTTGGTGTTCCTGAGGTCCTTCTCTCCGGGCATCATGGCCGAATTTCCCGCTGGCGACGGGAACGCTCCCTTGAAAACACTTTCAGACTCAGACCCAGGCTTTTAGATGAGACAACCTTAAGCAATGAGGACATTGATTTTCTGCGGAGTCTGGAAAAGTTTAGCCCGGCCAGGAATCTTTATCTGAGCCTTATTCATGCTCCGGTTATGAATAAAACAGGAAAAGAAAGCGTAACTTCTTTGACAAACCTTGACATTCACGATATAGCACGCGTCTGCGAAACATTCGGGCTGGGCGGATATTACATCTGCACACCCTTAAAGGACCAGCAGGCCCTGGGCAAAAGGCTCATTGCCCACTGGACAACCGGGGCAGGAGGGCAGGGAAATCCAGACAGGGCTGTTGCACTGTCTGGCATCAGTATCTGTGAAAATCTGGATGAGGCGATATCCTGTATTGAAATTCAGGCCGGCATAAAACCTCAGATTATCGCCACCAGTGCCAGGGGTTCGGGAAACATAACCTTTGGAGAGGTTCGAAGCCTGCTTAACCGAGGGCCGGTGCTCATTGTTCTGGGTACTGGATATGGACTCAGTCCAGCCGTGGTTTCCCTGGCGGATGCTATTCTGAGGCCTGTACGTTATCTGAGCCCCTTCAACCACCTGTCGGTCAGGTCCGCGACCTCAATTATGGTTGATCGCATTATCGGAGATTATTACTAATTCAGGAGATATGACATGAACATCTTGCAGAGAATCGAAAGAGAACAGATCAGAATGGACATTCCCATGTTCAAGGCCGGTGACACGGTAAAAGTTCACGTCCGCATCATCGAGGGCGAGAAAGAAAGAATACAGGTATTCCAGGGAACAGTGCTCCGGGTCAAACGCGGGGCAACGAATTCAACCTTTGTGGTCAGAAAAATCTCTGACGGTATAGGCGTAGAGAGGGTGTTTCCCCTTAATTCTCCCTATATTGAGAGGGTGGAGGTTATCAGCCAGGGCAAGGTCAGGCAGGGACGAATTTTCTACCTGCGCAAACTCAAAGGCAAGGCCGCGCGCATCAAGGCCAAGACCAACTGGGACCGGGTCAGTTAATTTTCAGGTGACAAGCAAGAGGCATGGGGTTTTTGGCTTTGCTCCACCCTTGACCTGGCTGACCTTTTTTAAAAATCTTTATGCATCAGGGCGTAAAACCAGCGCCCTTTTGGGAAGCTTTTCCGGGCCAGGGGCTGGAAAAGCATAGAATCAAGCGGGCGCTGGGAAAATAATTCATCACCCTGCCAAAACCAGGTGAATGTTATACTCTCCTTTAACAGCCAGAAGCTGACAGCCGGCATTGACGAGGCAGGCCGGGGATGCCTGGCTGGTCCTGTTGTTGCCGGAGCTGTTATTCTTCCTTGTTTTATCATTTCCGGCCTTGCTGATTCCAAAAAAATCACTCCTCAGAAACGAAACCTCCTTGCCGCTGAGATCAAGGCTGTGGCCCTGGCCTGGTCCATAGGCATTTCCTGGCCTCATGAGATTGATCGACTCAACATTCTTCAGGCTACCTTCAAGGCCATGATCAAAGCTGTGCGCGGACTCAGGCTTGCTCCTGACCACCTGCTCATTGACGGTAATCAGAAGATACCCATGAACATTTCCCAGCAGACAATAATCAGGGGAGATGATTCAGAACCATGCATTTCAGCCGCCTCAATACTTGCCAAGACCTTCAGGGATAGACTAATGATAAGTTTTGATAAGAAATATCCCGGTTACGGCTTTTCCAAGCACAAGGGCTACGGCACCAGGGATCACTTGCTGTCCATCAGGCGTATGGGACCGTCGGCCATCCACAGGATGACCTTCAGAGGCGTCAAACCCGTTATCAGGGAAAGAACTCTATGTCTGCCAGTGAGCTAAGCATTGGAAGGTTTGGAGAGGAAGTTGCCGGATCCTACCTTACAGAAAAGGGCTATAAAGTGATTGAGCGCAACTGGCGCTACCAGAAAGGAGAGCTGGATCTCATCTGCCGGTCCGGGAAAAAAATAATATTTGTTGAGGTTAAAACCAGATCCGAGGATGGGCAGGGTCACATCATGGAAAGCCTTGGACATCAACAGAAACTCAAACTTCTGCGCGCGGCCAACCATTATCTGTGCAAGGCTGGACTTTGGGAAAAGGAGTGCCGGTTTGATTTTGTATGCGTGACCTTAGGCTCTGAAGTAAAAATAGATCATGTCAAAAACGCAATTGAATTCAGCCTTATGGGTGGTGGCAACTCCCCTTGGCAACCTTGGTGATATTTCACCCAGGGCAGTCTCAGTTCTGAAAAAGGCCGGACTGATCCTGGCTGAGGATACCAGAAGAACAGGTCTGCTCCTTACCAGCCTTGGCATCAGCGGCCAGAAATTTTCAAGCCTGCACGAACATAATGAAGAAGAGCGCATAAATCTGGCCATCAAAAACGTGGAGCAGGGCATTGATTGCTGTCTGGTCAGTGACGCGGGCACGCCGCTCATGGCTGATCCCGGCTACAGGCTGGTCAGGGCTTTCAGGCAGAAAAAACTTCCTGTAATCCCTGTGCCCGGTCCATGCGCCCCTGTGGCCGCCCTCATGGCCTGCGGCATTCCTCCTTATCCATTTGCCTTTCTTGGCTTTTTGCCTAGAAAAAAAGGCGAGATGCAAGATCTTTTTGCCAGGTGGAGGGACATTGCCACAACCCTTGTTTTTTTTGAAAGAAAGAACAGGGTGAAGTCGTGCCTTGCAACAGCCTTTGAGCAGCTTGGAGCCAGGGAGTTTTGTCTGGCCAGAGAGTTGACCAAGAAATACGAAGAGTTTATTTTTGGAATCCTTGGCCAGACCGATATGCTCGAGGAGAGCCTTCAAGGGGAGATAACCATTGTCATTGGTCCACCTGACAAAGATGCCCGGAAAACATCCCTGGCAAGCGTTCAAAATCTGATTAAGAAGTATTCTTCCAGGGGCCTCAAACCCAGGCAGGCTAGCGCACTTATCCATAAGGAAACAAAAGGCTGGAGATCCAGAGACATCTATGACCTGATAATCAAAAGCGAGTAGCAATGTTTCCCGTAAGTCTGAAAACCATGTTAATCTGTTTCTTGCGCTCATATCTTACGGGCAGCGCTTCCAATACCAGAGGCATGCAGAACATCGGACTTGCTTATGCCATTGATCCAGGCCTGAAAGAAATCTACAAGGATCCGCTTAAGCTGCAAAAGGCCAGACGCAGGCATCTCAAACTGTTCAGCAGCCACCGCCTGTGGAATCCCCTTCTGGTTGGACTGTTTCTCTCCCTGGAAAAACAGATTTCCAGGGGCCTTTTCCCTCCTAAGGCCATGCCCAAAATCAAATCCACCCTGGTTTTTACCCTTTCGGCCATTGGCGATTCTTTTTTCAGCGGTAGCCTTCTTATCACCTGGTCTCTTTTTACCATGATCCTGGTTTTTCTCGGATTGTACGGATGGGCCATTGCTCTGGGCATTGTTTTTTTCATGGGCGTGCAGACTTTCAAGCTGATTATTTTTCACAAGGGGGCAACTCAGGGTTTGATGTTCATCAACTACCTGAAAAAGTGGGACTTAATCAATTGGGGAAGCAGGCTAAAAGTGGTGAATGCCCTGCTGGTTCCGGCTTTTTGGCTTGTCATTTGGCCGTTAAACTGGCATTTATACAACTTCATACTGGTATCGATTTTTTGCCTGTTAATGGCTTATTTTTACCGAACTTTTACCTGGTCCAGGGAGATCCTGTTTGTAAGTCTCCTGGCTCTTCTTTTTTTCGCTCCCCAGGCTTTATCCTGGTTGGATGGTAAATTTTAATTTTTCCTGTAATTTGATAAACCAGCGGTTTATCCCTGATATAAGGTCCATATGGTGGATGATAATACACTGCAAGTTAAGGTAAGTCTTGATAATGAGTTTGGCCTTCATGCCAGACCTGCAGCAATTCTGGCTAAAGAGGCTCAGAAGTTTTCCTCTGACATAAGGCTTTCCCATGATGGAAAAGAAGTGGACGCCAAAAGTATCCTGGATATTCTCACCCTGGCCGCCACCCATGGCAGCGCCCTGTGCATAAAGGCCAGCGGAGAAGACGCTCCTGAAGCGGTAAGGCGAATTAAAGAGCTTATTTCAAGGCGATTTGAGGTGAGAGGGTAAATGTCCAAGACAGTTTTACAGGGGATACCTGTTTCCGCGGGCATAGCTATAGGTAAAACCTATTTTTTAAACAGAGGGAGCAGTACCTCAACTATTCGCATGAATATTGATGATGAACATGTTCATCAAGAAACAGCACGTCTAAAGCAGGCCTTCAGCCTGGCCCTGGCTGATCTGGAGAAAATCAGGAAAAAAATACCTAAAGAACTCAAGGAACAGACTGCCATAATTGATTCCCATATCATGATTCTTAAAGATAAGAAATTTCAAAACTCAGCCAGAGACTATGTACGGGAAAAGATGATCAATGCTGAATGGGCCCTGGAAAAAGCAGAGTCTGACATAGAATCCGCCTTCATCAAAATTGAGGATGAGTATATCCGGGAAAGAGTACAAGACGTTCGTCTTGTGGCGAACCGGGTTAAGAGTCAGCTTTACGGCCAGCCCGCGGACATCAGATCCCTGACTCAGAGGATGATTCTTCTGGCTGCTGACCTCTCTCCTGCTGACACTATTGAGCTGCAGCTGGACAAGATAATGGCTTTTGCCACAATCTCGGGGGGCAAGACCTCCCATGCAGGGATCATTGCCAGGTCTCTGCAGATTCCGGCCATAGTCGGAGTGGAGGACCTGAGCGAACTTCAGGATGGACATCTGGTTATTCTGGATGGGTTTAACGGCAGAATAATTGTTGATCCGGATGAGGACGATCTGGACCATTACTCTCAGCTCAGATACCAGTTTGCTGAATACCAGTCCCTGGTTAACAGAGACTGTTATCTTCCGGCGGAAACCATTGACGGTTACAAGGTCAAGGTCTTTGCCAATATCGAACTTTTTGAAGAGGTGGCAGCGGTAATTGATAACGGAGGCGAGGGTATAGGTCTCTACAGAACGGAATACAGCTTTCTCAACCGGGAGACCCTGCCTGTTGAGGATGAGCTTTTTGAGGAGTATCGCGACCTGGCCTCAATCATTTTTCCCAACAGGGTCGTCATCAGGACACTTGATCTGGGAGCAGACAAGATAGCCACCCAGTTCGGCCCTGTCAGGGAAATCAATCCAGCCCTGGGTCTCCGTGCGGTCAGGTTTTGCCGCAAACATCCGGAGCTTTTCAAAACCCAGCTTCGGGCTATTCTCCGGGCCAGTGTTCTGGGCAATGTTTCCATAATGTTCCCCATGATTTCAGGTGTCGAGGAACTACTGGAAATAAAAAAAATTTTCTACAGTGTTAGAAACGAGCTTAAAACCAAACGGGTTGATTTTGACCCGGTAATGCCCATGGGTATTATGATAGAACTCCCCAGCGCGGTGCTTATTTCCGATCTATTGGCCAGGGAAGTGGATTTTTTCAGCATCGGAACTAATGATCTTATTCAGTATTCCCTGGGAATCGACAGGACCAACAAGCATGTTTCCTATCTTTATCAGCCGTTGCATCCGTCTATCCTCAGAAGCATAAAGTATGTCATTGACGCTGGTCATGAGGCAGGCATCGAGGTCAGCCTGTGTGGTGAAGTGGCGGCTGATCCTTATTGCGTGCCAATTCTCATGGGCATGCAGATTGACTCAATCAGTCTCAACCCCCAGGCGATTCCCGGCATCAAACGCATTATCCGCCAGGCCACAATGGACGAATTTAAGGAACTTCTGAAAAGGGTGCTTGAAAGCGAAGATGTTCAGGAGAGCAACAGGCTGGTCAGGGAAATGATCTTTACCCGTTTTCCTGAGGAGCTTATGTTTTATACCTCGCTGATTGAGGAGTAATGAAATTTATATTTAGCTCCATTGGAAAAAGCGTCATCAACCTTATAAGGGAGATGGGGCAGATAATGCTCCTTTTTCTGGAAGCTCTGTCCTGGCTTTTTCGACCTCCCTTCAGAATCAGGCATTTTTTCAAGCAGATGGAGTTTATCGGGGTAAACTCGCTGTTCGTAGTCATGCTTACTTCTCTTTTTACAGGAATGGTCCTGGCCCTGCAAACCTATTACGCTTTTCGGATGTTCTCAGCTGAAACCCTGGTAGGGGCTACTGTTGCCCTGTCCATGACCAGGGAGCTGGGGCCTGTCATCACCGGGCTGATGGTCACAGGCAGGGCCGGTTCAGCCATCTGCGCTGAAATAGGCACCATGAGGGTCACTGAACAGGTGGACGCCCTCACGGTTATGGCCATAAACCCGGTTCAATACCTGGTTCTTCCCAGGATTCTGGCTGGATTTATTGTGCTGCCCATGCTTACGGTTATCAGCGATATTATGGGCATTCTCGGCGGCTATCTGGTGGGTGTAAAGGTTCTGGGAATACATGGCGGACTTTTCATGAATAAGATTTACGAGTATGTTGAAATAGGAGATATTTACAATGGTCTGATCAAGGCTTCTGTTTTTGGGGTGATTCTGACTCTTGTGGGCTGCTACAAGGGTTTTTATACAGCCGGGGGCGCCGAGGGAGTCGGGCGTTCAACCACGCAGGCCGTGGTCATGTCCTCGGTCCTTATTCTGGTCAGCGATTATATCCTGACCGCTCTAATGTTTTAAATTGGTATTGAAAACAATTTCAAGCTGATATGAATAATGAAAAGCCCATAATTGTGCTGGAAAAAGTAAGCAAATCCTTTGGCGGATTTACTGTTCTGGACAAGCTTGATCTTGCCCTGGAAAAGGATAAGGTAAATACAATCATCGGCAGGAGCGGAGGAGGAAAGAGTGTTCTTATCAAGCATATCATTGGGTTGTTAAAGCCTGACAACGGCCGGGTCCTGATACAGGGGCAGGATATTGTTCCCATGAAGGAAAGAGAGCTTGCTGCGGTTCGCCGCAGGTTCGGCATGCTGTTCCAGGAGGCAGCCCTGTTTGATTCCTTCACAGTGGAGCAAAATGTGGCTTTTCCTCTGCGTGAGCATACCAGAAAAAGCCTCAGGGAAGTTAAGGAGATAGTTGACGCCAAGCTTGCTTCGGTTGGCCTGTCAGGCATGGGCGGCAAGATGCCTTCAGAGCTTTCAGGGGGTATGCGCAAAAGGGTCGGCCTGGCCAGAGCCCTGGCCATGGACCCGCAGATTGTTCTTTTTGACGAGCCAACCTCTGGTCTTGATCCGGTTATGTCAGCAACCATCAATGAACTAATTCTCAGAACCCAGAGGGAATTCGGAGCGACTTGCGTGGTCATCAGTCATGATATTGTGGCCACCATGAAAACAGCGGACCGGGTTTATATGCTTTATGACGGCAAGATAATCGCCAGTGGAACTCCTGATGAGATCAACCGCTGGGATGATCCTGTTGTAAGACAATTCATCAGGGGCGAGGCTGAGGGTCCCATCAAGGTCAACTAGTTTTTATCCGGAAAGATTTTTTGGATGAAAACTGGCTGGCAAACTGAGTTGGATAAGATCAGACAAATGGGCTGAAGTCCAAAGTAAAAATAACTTTTAAACTGGTTAGAAAAACTATGCGTCAAAAAATGAGTGTTGAAGTAAAGGTTGGGGTTTTTGTTATTATAGCCCTTATTCTTCTGGCTTATATGACTACTCAGATCACCAGAGGCCGGATGGTAACCAGGGACATGTACACTGTTTACGCTCTTTTTGATAATGTCTCCGGGCTCAAAACCAATTCTCCGGTTGAAATTGCCGGCATTGACGTGGGAGTGGTCTATGAGATCTCCCTGGAAAACAATCTGGCCAGGGTGGGTATGGCCTTGAGGCCGGATGTCCAGATTTACGCTGATGCTCAGGCCACCATCAGGACCAGGGGAGTGCTGGGAGACAAGTTTGTGGAAATAAGTCCTGGAAGCCCAAGGGCAGCAAAGCTTGAGGACAAGGGCAGGATCGCCCACAGCATTCAGCCCACTGACCTGGACCAGATAATGGCCAGGGTGGGCGATATTGCTGATGATCTTCGCATTGTATCCAAAAGCGTGGCCCATGTGTTCGGTGGTCCTGAAGGGGAAGAGGGAATGCGTCAGGCGTTTGAGAACCTGCGCGAGGCCGCGGTCAATCTTAATCAACTGGTCCAGGCCAACACACAGGGCATTGAAATGATTGTGGCCAACCTGCAGAGTTTTTCCGCGGACATGGCAGATATAAGCCGGACCAACAAGGAGGGCATCAGATATATCGTGGACAATTTTGAGACCGCTTCCAGAGAGATCAATACAGCCATCAGCCAGATGAGCAGTATTCTTCAGACCGCCGAACACGGTGAAGGACCTGTGGCCACCCTTCTGCAGGACTCACAGATGAGCGAGGATATGCGCCAGACAGTGGCGTCTCTGGAAAGTTTGACCAGAAAGCTGGACGAGGGAAGGGGAACCCTGGGCAAACTCATGAGCGACGATACTACAGGGCAAAAGATTGATGACGCCCTGGACGGAATCAATGAGTTTCTGGACAGGTTTGACCGTTTCCAGACTGTGGTGGACTTTCATTCCGAATACATGTTCAGGTCAGGAGATGCCAAATCATATCTGAATCTGACCCTGCAGCCGGCTGAAGACATGTTCTATCTTCTGTCCCTGATTGATGATCCCAGGGGCAGGACCAGAACCACTGAAACCATAACCAGAACCAGAACAAATCAGGGTTCGTGGGCAACAACAGAAAAAATTGAAGACAAGACGGAAAAAAATCGCCTGAAGTTTTCCGCCCAAATGGCCAAAAGATGGAATGACCTTATTTTGCGCGGAGGAATAATTGAATCCACCGGAGGGGTTGGTGTTGATTATTTCTTGTGGGATGATCGGGTCAAACTCTATCTGGACGCTTTTGATCTGGGTTCAGATGACCGGGCCCATTTAAAAGCCGGGGCCAACCTGTACTTTCTGAGAAACTTTTATCTGACCGCCGGATATGATGACTTTATCAGCAAGATCGATAAAAACCGGTCTTTTTTCGGTGGGCTGGGTTTTTACTTTACTGATCAGGATCTTAAATATCTGCTTTCCTCAGTCCCGCTGGGGGCCGTGGATTAAAAGGCTCTGACAGGCGTTGAAAATCTTCCAATTGCCGCGTTGCTTCTCCGGCACCCGCTTGAGATCCTGATAATATCAGTTTTGCCCGATAATCTCGACTCAAGTGGGTGCCGGTAACCTGGTATTACTGATCTTGCTCACTTCCGGTGAATAATGAAATCCTCGATAAAAGCATCCTCAAATGATATGGCACCAGTACCTGGATACAGGAAACGATTGCCATCTTTATGCTGATCCTGATCTTATGAGGTTAAAACACACTTTTTTATTTCCTGGGCTATTTTTTTATAGACATCTGAAAAGCGAAGAAGACCCAGTATTTTGTCTTTTTCCATTACAAACAAAGAATCATGGCGGGCCATGACAAAGAAGTGAAACGCTGAGTCCATGGTATCGTCAATGTCGACCTTATGCCCTTTGGTGGGTTTGGTGGCAAAGCTTTCGACCTTCAGCTCCTCGGCTTTGCGGCAAAGATCTGCCAGAGGTTTCTGCCAGAGTCTGAATTCTTCTTTCATGGTTTCCAGGGCATAGCCCAGGCCCCAGCGATAAATGGTTTCCGGTTTCTCGATTTTTTCATAGCTGGCTTCAAGACCCTTCATCAGGTCCATGGGTGACACTTTCCCCAGCACAGTCCCTCTTTGATCTTCCACCAGGAGGATGCGCTGCCTGCTTTTGCCGGCTTTGAACTCCTCCTGGGATTTTTCCAGAGCCATTAGGGTATCATTAAAAGTTGCCTCACTGGAAATGCGGGGAAAATCGTTCACCGGGGACATCAGTTCTCGAATGCTCATGTTTTCCACAATGTTTCTCCTGTGTGCACTTCCGGCAATAACTTCCGGTCATGTGCGGAAATGGTTTATGACTTGAACAGTTTTACTTGCCGGATAACAAATAAAACATACTCAAACCTGGATTTGTCCTGTAAGATAATTATCTGTAAAATTGTCTTCAGATTCAGTTAAAGTCAAGTAAACAACCTGTACAAAATATGAATAAATTAGTCCATACCATTTGAAATGGGAAAATCTTATTAAAGGCTGACAACAGTGACCATGCCTGAAAAAATCATGGCCATTGGGCTCGCGCCCGTGGCAGGGTCTTTTGGTTTGAATTTGAGCATCTAAGACAGGGACTTGCAGCGTCAAGCAGGTTTTCAGTTCTCTGAAAGACTTTTTTTGTTTACAGAGGTTATATATTATCCGAACAACATGCCGAAAAACCTGTTTTTTATTTTCATTTCATTTTTTCTTTCCAGAATTTTTCTTTTTTAATCTGCAGGTTAAGCTCATTTATAACTCTGCTGTTATAATATACATAAATCAGGTTCACTATGGGGATGCCAAACAAAATCAATGAGCCCATGATGTTGCTCTGCAACAGCTGGGCTCTCAAATAATCCAGGTCTGTCAATCCGATTATCCCGATGCAAATTACAAGTGTGTTGACCATGATGACCACGATTTTCATTGGTTTTCCTTTTTAAAGAAAATTTTTTCCTGCTTCAGGTTTACGCTGAATTGTTTTGACTGGCTATTTACATAAAGCTTTTTTCTTTCCTCATAAAAACTTCAACAAGATAAGGATCAAAGTGGGAGCCTGATTTTTTTAGTATAATCTCCTTTGCCATTTTGAAAAAGGTCTCGTTACTCAGGTTTTTTTCCGCAAGGTCAATGATTTTCAGGCCATTGAGCACGTGTTCTTTCATCAGGGAATATTCTTCCCGGTTTAATTTCTCAGACTTGGTGAGTACATTGTCCAGGGGTGCAGTTCGTTGGTTTTAACGGTTCACAAGCACTAAGTTTAAAGGCTGGTTCTGAGATTTGTTAAAATTTTTTAAAAAAACAAAAATAACGCTTGAGAAGTTATATTAAAAAACTATGTTTCATATTAAAATAACATCAGCAACAAATAAAATGTGAAGGAAGCCCTTTTTGTGGCTACCTGGACGGCAGCAGGTTCGGGATCGGCGTGCTTACCATTTTGTTTCAGTTGATCCATTCAACACAATTATACACTTGACCAGCTTTCAACGCAAGATGCAATGCAGGTTGATCAAATCAGGCAATATATTGGTTTTACTGGGTGCATGGGTGTCAACAATGCCAATAATAACAGACTTCTCAAAAATGGACTGAACTCAAATCTTATTGATCAACATTATTAACAGGGGGCAATGATGGACGCTGAGCAGTTGCAGGAATTGCTGGATAGTGCCGCCGCTGTCATACGGGAATTGGCGGGCAAGGATCACAAAAAGGCCCTGGAAATCGCTTACAGGCTGGAAGGCCTGGAAGTCTGGGACGGGGAGGGAGATTTTGAATTCCTGGTTTTTTCTGGAATCCGGGCCAGAAGAAAGCTATATGAGGTGGAACTGGGATGGTGCGTGGAAACTCAAAGTCCTGACATGGATGAGCCTGGTTTCAATTATTTCGCGAGCAGACAGGATGCTGAAAAGTTTTTAAAAAAAAGACCGGGTCAGTGACGTCAGCTGGTTGGTACTCATCCTCTGCTGACATAGTCGGACCAGGGCCTGCAGCAGACTCGTCTAACTATGAGGAAAATATTAATTCCTTAATAACAGAGATTCGCTGATATGCGCCGGTCTCAATAACCAAAGGACTTTTTGCCGCACCTTTCAGGTGTAAGTGAGTCTGATGCTCCGCAGTACAGGTATGTCAAAAGGTCATGCATATCTTCTTCTGAAAGATTCTTCCAGTAATCAATGCAGGGTAAATTCTGCCTGTTTTCAAATACTTCAATCCATTCAGCCTGCTTTTTGGCATCAGGTCCCAGATAATGTGCGGGTTCAGGGCCTATGGGGTTATCCATGTGACACGGTCTGCATTCCTGCATGAACAAATGGCGTCCCTTCTGGGGATAGCCGTCCAGCATGGCCATTACACTGCTCAGATGAATAGCCACCATTATGACTGCAATTGTCGCAACAACAATTATCTTCATTCTTATCCTCCTGTTTTTAAAACGGTAACAGATCAATGAGCCTGCAATGAAGACCTTCATAATATAATGATCCGGTCTGAATCGTAAGCGAACCAAGAATCATTTTTCCAACGCATGAAAAGTTTAGCTGAGCTGGTCTTGCCGTTTGCGCTTCTGTTCAGCTGGGGATCTTTATCTATGACTATTAAAGGACACGCCTCAAAAAAAACTTGCGGACAAACTCTTGGACAAGTTCACGGGCTGCTTAAGATGAAGGTTATGCAATTCTCGAAATTTAGGGTAGTTAGTAATAAAAAAACAATAATATTTTTCTGACACCAAATGAATGACTAAAATGGAAAAGTTGTCCAGGGGAAAGATGAATAATTGAAAATGCCCGGCACCAGCCAACAATTACCATCTTTATATAAAACTAATTCGTTGACGGGTCACGTCAAGTTTTTGGGTGAAACTTCAGGATTCAAATGGACATTTATTGAAAGTCGATCAAAGTATTGGTAAAGAATACCGCACCGCTTGAACATGAAGAATTCAGGGGAGCATTTGCCGCTTTCCAGCATGACAAGGTATTCAGACGCCCTGACTCTGAACAGAACCTGAACAGGATTTTCATCAGTCTGTTGGCAAAGGATATTTCCGTTTATGAGCAATCAGAATTTCCCGGATGAAATCTTTCTTGGATTGTCCAATGTTCCCATGGTTCTTGACGCTGCTTCAGTACCGGAACATTCCATTGAATTCATGCGAATAGTGTCCGGGGGCGAGCCATTCATCTGCAGGGATTATCTTTTTTTTTCCGAGCATGACTGGCTTATAGGGGTGGGCTATCCCCTGAAGGGTGCTTATGATTCGGCCGTGTTTGAGGGTGCCCTGAATAAAGCCATGAAGGTCACACAGGCCCGGGAAGCGTGGGTAATCTGTCCTGATCTGCCTGATACCCTCAAGGGAAATCGCATAGAAAAAGATATGTTCTCCTCCCTTGATCTGAACAGCAAAGTCAGACTCAGGCTCTTAAACCTTGCTCAAAGGGCCTCAAAGTCTCTGCGCGTTGAAACTGGCAGGGACTTCACACCTGAGCACCAGGAGCTCTGGGCTGAATTCATCAGCCGAAAGGACATGAAGCCCAGGGTCCGGGATTTATACGCTCGTACTGAAAAAGTCCTTAAGGTGCTTACGGATCTCCTACTGATCAATGCCAGGGATGAGAAAAACAACCTTGTTTCCTGTCTTCTGCTTGATTTTGCCCCCAGGAAGTTCGCAAGTTATATCCTGGGGGGTCATTCCAGAAAGTATTATCAGCCCTACTCAACAGACCTCCTGTTCAGGGAAATGATCTCCCTGGCCCGGAGCAGAGACAAGGAGTTCATCCATCTGGGCCTGGGGGTCAACCCGGGAATAACCAGGTTTAAGGTCAAGTGGGGAGGCCGGGTCCATTCCGGCTTTGAAATGGCCGGCTTGAAAAGGCCCGGAAGAACAGGGGGGGCTGCTGTGTTCAGTCCGCAAGTAATGGAAAACAAGACCCGTTTTCTCATGTCACTGCCAGAGCAGAAAAAATTCAGGATGCTCTGGAAGGTGGAGTATGATGGAAGGATTTCCTGGATAGGAGGCTCGGCCCACTTTTTCAGGCACAGCTTCAGGTATTTTTTCAGAAAACTCTTTCAGAAAGCTGACATAGTGATTTTTGAAGGTCCTCTGGACCGGATAAGCATGGCCAGTGTTGAGCAGGCGGGCAGAACCCTGAACCAGAGTTACACGTCCCTGGCATCCCTGCTCAAGGAGGAGGAGATAAAAAGCCTGGAAAGGGTTGTCAGAGGTCCGGAAGGCTTCTGGGCACGTTTTTTGGGTGGTACGGAAAAGGACCTGCCAGACGTGCGCTACTATCTTTCCAGAACCAGGCACTGGATGGCTTTTTTCACCCTTTGGTCGGGTTTTCTGAGGCGCATGGAATGGGAACAGTCTGTTGACCGGGAAGCCTGGGACCTGGCCAAGGAAATGGACAAGTGCGTAATTGCCATGGAGAGCATCCCGGAGCAGTTAAACACCCTGGAAAGCATTCCTGTTGAAAGAATCATCTCTTTTTTCAGAAACTGCAGTCAATGGAAGAGAATGGCCAGGCAGAATGAAAAGGCCTATCTCCGGGGTGACCTGGAGGGAATGTTCGGTACCAGCACTGAGTTTCCGTCCAGAACGACCCAAGTCATTAACCGGAGAGACGAACTTTTTCTTGAGCGCATGATTCCGCATCTGAACCGGGGAAGATGTGTGGTTCTGGTGGGCACGGCCCACATGTTTAATCTTCGCGGCATGCTCCGGAATGCGGGGTTCAGGGTGAGCAAGGCCGGGTAGCAAAACGTTGAAAGTCCAGGTGATATTTATAAATTGACATTTCATTAGTTTTGCCTGACAAGGTTCTTATCAGGCTGACACTATTCATAATTGTCCAGGTGCCCTAGAGGCTTAACAGGGAATTCCGTGAAATTCGGAAACGGGCCCGCCGCTGTAACCGGGGACGAACAGCGCGATATGACCACTGTCCGGCACCCACTTTAAGCGTGTAATAAAGCAGCACTGATCATGATTATTTGTTCAGATCAGGTTTCATGCTGCATAGTTTACGCGTTTAAAGTGGGTGCCGGATGGGAAGGTGCGCTCAGTAGAATGATCCGTAAGTCAGAAGACCTGCCTGGATAGTTAGGCAACCCTCGAGGACCGGGGCAATGCGCGACAGATCTTGTGGGGAAAACCAGGGACCCCCGGATCGATATTAATCGATCCGGGGGTCTTTTTTTTGGGAGTTTCCGGTCCAAAAACAAGTAAAGGAGGAAGAGCATGCAAAGGATTGCTGTTGTCACGGCGCTTTTTGTTTTTTTGGCCGGAACTTCCGGGGTGTGGGCAGTCCCTGTTCCTGAACAGGATTATGTAGTCATGGAAGAAGTTGTAGTCACCGCCACCAGGTTTGAACGCGAGACAGAAAAGATTCCGGCCAAAGTGACAATTATTGACCGGGAGGACATTAAAAAGAGCGGGGCGCACAGCGTGCCCGATGTGCTGCGAAGCCTGGGCGGGATTCATGTCCGGGACATGTCCGGCAACCGCATTAATCAGGCCCTGGATATGGGCGGTTTCGGCGAAGGTTCACAGCACAGGGTGGCAGTGCTCATTAATGGCCGAAGGATCAATCCCATTGACCTGAGTAATGTCAGGTGGAGCACTGTCTCCCTGGACATGGTGGAGCGCATCGAGGTCATGCACGGCGGAAACGCGGTGCTTTACGGGGATAACGCCATGGGCGGAGTAATCAATATAATCACCAGAAGGCCGGAAAAAGGTTTGCACGGGGATGTTGAAGCAAAGGTCGGCAGCTTCGATACAATCAGCACCCGGGCCAGCGTCGGCATGGGCCGGGACAACCTGGGGCTTTTACTGGGGGCCAATTATTTTACAAGCCACGGCTACCGGGATCGTTCAGCCGTGAACAGCTTGGGGTTTTTTTCCAGAGTGGAGGCAGGCTTGACCCAGAATACCAGGGCGCATCTGGAGGTGGATGCCAATTACGCGTATTATGAACTGCCCGGACCCCTGACCATGGCTCAAAAGCAGGATGACCGCAGGCAGGCCGTAAATAAAGATGATGACGCCAAAGATCAGGATATCGCTTTGAGCCTGGGACTGGAATCGTTTCTGACTCATTACAGCTTTTTTGATGCGCAGATCAGTTATCATCAGCAGGATTCAGAAAACAACATGCGGTCTTTTTTCAGTTTTGTTGACTATGATGTCCAGACATGGGGATTTACGCCAAAATACCTGCTGGACAGGCCCCTGGGCAGACTGGACAACAGGTTCACAATGGGCCTGGATCTTTACAGAACTGATTATCAGGCCAGTGTTGCAGGGTGGATGGCAAATGATCTTGATCACAGCAAAAGGACTCTCAGCGGATATCTGCAGAATGAACTGGAAATAGTTGACAATCTGGTTATAAATCTGGGGGCCAGATACCAGGATACCAGATATAATCTTCGCGGTAAGGGGGTTGATTTTTTCGGGCAGCCGTTCAGGGAAAGCAAAGAAATCAGCGATTCGGAATGGGCCTGGAACGTTGGCCTGGCATATTCTTTTCAAAAAAATTCCAAGGTTTATGCAAGGGCCTACCAGGCCTTTCGCTATCCTCTTGTGGATGAATACATAAGACTCGCGGACGGAAAAATATTCACTGATCTTAAACATGAAACCCAGCAGGGTTATGAAGCAGGATTGCGCTGGGTTATCCCCGGGAAAGCGCTGGTGGAATTTCGGGGTTTCATGTTTCAAGTGGATGATGAGATTGTCTGGAGCGGTGACTTTATGAGCGGACGGAATAGAAATCTGCGGGAAACCGAGCATAAGGGAGCGGATCTGGATCTTAATTACAAGGTTTTGGAGCAGGTCAAGCTGTTCGGTTCCGCGGGTTATACCAGGGCCGAAATCAGTGCTGGCGAGTTTAAAAACAGTACCATTCCCATGGTGCCGACATGGAAAGCTCACGCAGGAATCGAGCTTGGACGCTTCCACGGCCTTTTGTTCAGGCTGCAGCACAACTACGTGGGCAAAAGGTATTATGGCGATGATTTTTCCAATACCCGGAAAAAGATGTCTTCATACAATACCTGGGACGCTTACCTTTCATATGAATACAACAGACTTGAGCTTTTTGCTCACGCCATGAATATTTTCGGGGAAGAATATTCAGATTATGGATACGTCATGGAGGACTGGATGACAGGACAGGATGTTTTTTCCTGCTATCCCCAACCAAAACAGGAATACATGATAGGTGTGCGCTACAGGTTCTGATCAGGAAGCCCAAGTCGGATGTCTGACTTCAGACGTCGGACGTCAGTGGGACAGCAGATAAGAACTCAGGAAAAGAAAACAGCTTAACTAATTTAGGATAAAAGCGGAAAGAAATGTACGATTATTTTATAAGCGGCGGACCAGTAATGTATCCGTTGCTGGCCTGCTCCATTATCGCCCTGACCGTAATCATTGAGCGGGCAATTTTCTGGATTTCAACGCATCTAAAACGCGACCAGGAATTAGTGAATGAGGTATTGGAGCTTTACCGTCACAAAAAGTGGGAAGCCATCAAGGAAAAGGTGTCCGGTTCCAGGGACTATGTGATCCGGGTGCTGGTCAGCGGAATTCTGCACCGGGATTTTTCCATGGGTAAAGCCATGGAATCGGCGGCTAGCGAGGAGATCAAGCGCATGCAGCGCTTCAACAGCGTTCTGGACACCATGATCACAGTGGCGCCCTTGCTGGGGATTCTGGGTACCGTAATGGGAATCATTCACTCCTTTGACGTGTTAGGTCAAACCGGGGGCGTTGCCGAGCCCAGGGAAGTAACCGCGGGCATTGCCCAGGCCCTGATAACCACAGCCACTGGACTGAGCATAGCCATTCTGGTGCTTTTTCCCTTTAAATACTTCAACTCCAAGGTGGAGGATGCCGCATCCATCATGGAAAGATACGCCACCAGCCTGGAAATCGTTCACGAGAAACACGCGCAAACCCAGAAAGAAACCGAAGGCCTGAAATGAAATTAAGTCGTCCCATCACAACAAAAGCGCGCATTGAGATGCTGCCGCTCATTGACATTATCTTTCTGGTTCTGGTGGTGTTCATTTTCGCCATGCTGTCCATGGCCGTACACCGCAGCCTGGCCGTGGAACTGCCCAGGTCGTCGACAGTGACAATCGACCCTCAGGTGCGCCTGACTATTACTGTGCGGGCGGATCATAGAATTTTTGTCAATAAGGATCCTGTGTCTCTGGATGAGCTGTCATCTTTGATAAGAGAAAAAGCTCAGATAGAGGAAGATCCGGGTGTGGCCCTGGTGGCAGACCAGAATGTTTCATACCGGCAGTTATTTGAGGTGCTGGACAGGATCAGACAGTCGGGGATAGAGCAGATTTCCCTGCAGGCCAAGGAACAATTGACGCCATGAACAGACTGTTGATTTCTGCCCTGCTGGCGATTCTATTACATGGCCTGCTCTTTCTAATCTGGGACTGTCAGGTTCCCGAGAGGACAGGCACCAAGACAGGGGAAAGCAAAGGCATACTGGTCAGGCTGGAGGCTGGTCTTTATCAGCAGATGGATCATATCAGCCAGCAGGTGCATGCATCCCATGAACTTATAGTGTCTGAGGAATCTGAATCAAGGGATGAAAAACCTGGAAAAACAAGCGAGCCAGATGAACTTTCTCATTTCAGGAAAGAAAAAGACATTAAACAAGATCCGGATGGTAACCCCCAGGAAACAAAACCCGAAAAGCCGGAACCAGAAATAATAAAGACAGAGTATATGCCCGGGCTTGAGGGATCTTCGGGTTTGAGTGAGCAGTTGACCGCCCTTGAGGAAGTCCCTTCCAGGGATCTGGATTATATAAAAGATTATGTTCCTGAATCCCGGGTTGAAAAACAAGACAAAGAAAAAAGGGAATTGGAATCAAAAGCCAATTCAGCCTCGGCGGCTACTTCCCTGGAAAAAGTCGATCAAAGCCATGCAGCCCAAGAGCTGAGCAGATCCATTGATGATCTTAAGGCGTCTGACGCAGGCATCCAGACTGAAAGAGAAGACCCGGTAAAACTGGCCAGGCCTTTGTACCGGGAAAATCCTCCTCCAAGATATCCTCTTCAAGCCAGGAAAAGACATTACCAGGGCACAGTGGTCCTGGATGTTCTGGTGGATACCAGGGGCGAAGCTCAGGATGTCAGGATCGTTGAGTCAAGCGGTTATTCCATCCTGGACAGGGCAGCCAGGGAAGCGGTAGAAGGCTGGCGTTTCGAGCCGGGCAGAAGAAATGACAGGCCTGAAGATACATGGGTCAAGCTGCCGGTGCGGTTCGAGTTGAAGTGAATTTTTTAATCAAGGAAGTATATTTTAAGAAGATATGATGTATTTTTTTCGGTTGGGCCTGATACTTGGTCTGCTTGTGTTAACCACCACGACCTCTGCCCTGGCAGAGTCCAGGGAGATGACTGATCTGGCGGGCCGTCAGGTCAACCTGCCACAGGCGCCCAAGCGGGTGGTATCCCTGGCCCCGAGCATAACCGAGTTGGTCTATGCCCTGGGCAGGGAAGAGGTCTTAAAAGGCACTACTCAGTTCAGCAACCATCCCTTAAAGGCTCGGGAACTGCCCCGAATTGGCTCTTATGCCCGACCAGATTTGGAACTTATCCTAGGACTTAAGCCTGACCTGGTCCTGGCCATCCGTGACGGAAACCCCAGACACGCCATTGAACGCCTTGACGCATTGAATATTCCTGTTTTTGCCCTGGATTCCAAAAATATTGAAGAAATAGTTTTGAGTATTGAGGCTCTGGGCGAAATTCTGAACGCCCGGG
Organism: Desulfonatronovibrio sp.; assembly: GCA_003566455.1. Lineage (GTDB taxonomy): Bacteria > Desulfobacterota > Desulfovibrionia > Desulfovibrionales > Desulfonatronovibrionaceae > Desulfonatronovibrio. Next base: position 6,825 of record PXDF01000157.1, on the reverse strand, counting down.
CTCAGGCCGGAATTCTGATAGAGGACATGCAAAAGCGAATGGAACAGGTTGAGCAAAAAGTTGCAAAAACGGATTTCAGGCCCAATGTGTTTTTTCAGGCGGACGCAAACCCTGTTATCGGAGTGGGAGAATCGACATTTATCAATGAAATCATAAGTTTGTCCGGCGGTAAAAACGCCATTGCCGGGGCCAGTGGTTATCCCCGGATGGGATGGGAGGATATCCTGCGTATCAACCCTGATGTGGTGATTATAGCTTCCATGGCCGGTGGCAAGAATAAGGAGCAGCTTTTGCAATCCTGGCTCAGGTGGCCTCAGTTACAGGCGGTGCAAAATGAACGGGTCCATGTGGTGGACGCGGATATTTTTGAACGCCCCACACATAGATTGGTGGAAGGTCTTGAAATACTTATGGGTATCATTCATCCGGAGCTTGCTTCTGATAATTATGAGTACTGATTTTTCACACATTTATAAAAAGATACTGCTGACCGTCCTGGTTTTGGGTTTGCTACTTATCCTGGCCGCCGGACTGGGTCTTGGCATTGGCCCTGCAGGCAGCATGTGGGTCAGGCTATGGGAAATGATTATCTATAAAAGTGCTGCTGATCCCATGGATAAGGCCATTATATGGCAAATTCGCATGCCGCGTGTAGTGCTGGCCGCGGTGGCAGGTGGAACACTGGCCCTGGGGGGGCTGGTTTTCCAGGCTTTGTTGCGAAACCCCCTTGCAGAGCCGTATATTCTCGGCATATCAGGCGGTTCCGCGGTTGGTGCCATCCTGGGCATGTTCGCCGGTCTTTCGGTTTTCCCCGGGGTCTCGCTGACTGCCTTTCTGGGCAGCATGATCACAATGGTCCTGGTCCTGGGCCTGGCCCGGGGAAAATCTCCTTTGAGCAAGCATTCTCTTATCCTGGGAGGAGTCATGATGAACGCCTTTTTCGGGGCCATGATCATGTTTCTCATATCATTATCCCAGGATGCCCAGTTGCGGAATATCCTGTTCTGGCTCATGGGCGATCTTTCCATGATAAGTACCGAGCATCTGCCTGTGCTCTTGTCGGTACTGCCGTGCATGGCAGGGATTTTTCTTCTGGCCAGACCCATGAATCTTTTGCTTTTGGGCAGGGACACCGCCTCTTCCATGGGTGTAAATGTTACTCTGGTTATCTTGATACTGCTGATTCTCACTTCCTTAATGGTCAGCGTGGTGGTCAGCCAGTCCGGGCTAATCGGTTTTGTAGGTCTGGCTGTACCTCATGTCTTTCGCCTGATCCTTGGCCCGGATCATCGCCTGCTTATTCCATCCTGCCTGCTTGGCGGCGCCGCCTTTCTGATTCTGTGCGACCTTGCTGCCCGCACTCTGCCCAGGGAAGGCGAGATGCCGGTTGGGGTGATAACAGCTCTTATCGGGGCGCCTCTGTTCATCTTTTTGCTCTGGAGGTCCAGGGCATGAACGCGGTTTATGTTCAAAACGTGTCCCTAAGTTATGGTGATCAATCCATTTTGAGCAAGGTCACCTGTGCTGTGGAAAAGGGTGAGTTCTTCGCGGTGATTGGTCCAAACGGTGCCGGGAAAACCACTCTTTTGCGCCTGATGGCCGGATTGATGGTACCCACAGCCGGGACTCTGCGGATAATGGAAAAGCCTTTAAAATCTTACAATCGAAAGGACTTTGCCAGAAGAGTTGCTGTGGTGCCACAGGAAGTTCCTTTTGATCTTCCGTTTAAGGTAGGAGAGACAGTACTTCTGGGCCGTTCTCCCCATCTGGGGCTGTGGGAGATGGAGAACAGCAGGGATTGGGATCTGGCCCGGGAGGCCATGCGCACCATGGATGTATCTCATCTGGCCGCCCGCCGCCTTAGTCAGCTGAGCGGGGGTGAGCGGCAGCGGGTGTTTATTGCCCGGGCCATCTGCCAGAAGCCTGACCTGTTGCTTCTGGACGAACCCACTGCTTCCCTTGATCCGGCCCATCAGGTCAAAATAATGGATTTGATGGCCAGGCTGTGCAAGGAACAGGGAATAACCGTGGTCATGGTTTCCCATGAACTCAACCTGGTGGCAATGTATGCTGATCGCCTGCTTTTGCTGAACAGAGGAAATCAGGCAGGACTGGGTGTTCCAAAAAATGTTTTAACCCGTGAACTGCTGGAAAAATGCTATGGCTGTGGAATTATCGTGGAAGAAAACCCGTTGGGACAAGTCCCGCTGGTACTCCCTGTACCGGAAAAATTTAAGGCCTCACAGTGAAAAATCAGGCCGGAAATATGAAAAATAGGTTCTTCAGCAAAATTTGTGGGTTCTTTTTAATCCGACCCGCTGTGTATCAAATCAGAGTCAGTTATTAAATTGTCTGAATATTTTTAAACTTGACTTTTAAAATTTCCAGGATACGTTAAAACCATATTTTCAAGATGGTTGAACGACCCTTAAGAAAGAAGCAGTCTGCTCATCGGCCCCAGCCGGTTCGAAAAGACAACCCTGCTCAGGGGATAACTCCCTGATCTCAAGAACACCACCCTGGATGATATGGATTATCTGGATTGGACTTACGTGATGGTTTTCTGGTCTTATTGATTAGAAGCGATCAGGCCTTCCACCCAGGCTGAGCTTTGTACAGTTGTTAGTAATTGAAGAAGTGCTCAACAATGATCCATTCATGTTCGGGCTACAAGTGCCATGGGACGGCAAGAAGCTCCTGAGCTTCACTCACCAGCAATGAAAGATCACCATTGGGGTAAGGCAATGCCAGGGTTTGTTTCTATAACTCTGCTTTCGCCTGCGGAAGCCACGGCTCGAGATTGCACATGCAGACCAGGCGAAGCAGGCTGCATAAAAAACTGCAACGACTTCGGAAGAATAGACGGTTGGACTTATGGGTCTTATATTCAGTCAGGTTCGAGCTAAATGGCTCCCGATTCAGAATTCGGCACTTCTTATCTGCGGCTGTAAGCAACCTGGACAGCCAAGCCCTCCTCAAAAAGCATATCAGGTTAAGAACCGGAGAACATGACCATGCATGCCCACCATTCACTGCATGCCGGCAGACTGACTGCCACTAGACGTTTTGCCGTAATTGCGGGAAAGCTTGTAAAATACGGGTTTGGCAGTCTTCTGAGCCAGCTGGGCCTGAATCGCTTTCCCTGGAATTGCCGCAGAGCATGTTCTCTTTCTAAAGACCTGCCGCCCTATGCCAGAATGCGGAAAGTCATTGAGGAGCTTGGTCCGGCGCCGATCAAAATCGGACAGCTGTTGTCCATGCGCCCGGACCTTGTCCCCTTGGAACTGTGCGAGGAACTGAAGGGTTTGCAGGAGGACGTATCGCGCGAGTCATTCGAGGATGTTCGTCGAGAAATCGAAGCGGCCTATGATTCCCCCCTGGAAAACCTGTTCACTGATTTTGAAAGGGAACCCGTGGCTGCTGCGTCCCTGTCCCAGGTACATCGGGCCCGGCGTAAGGACACGGGGGCCTTGGTCGCGGTTAAGGTCCGCCGTCCCGGAATCCAAAAAATCCTGGCCGCAGATCTGGAAATCATGGCTGTCCTGGCTGGCCTGATCAATGAGAGAATCGCCTCACTGCGCACCGCACGACTGCCGGACGTGGTCACCGAGGTCCGCAAGTCCATTCTCAGGGAGCTGGATTTCACGAATGAGGCCCGCGGAATGCTCCTATTCAACCGGATCTTCGCGGATGAGCCCCAGGTCTTTGCTCCCGGCGTCCACGGGGATCTTGCCCGGCCCGGAGTCCTTGTCATGGATTTCGTGCAGGGACAACGCCTGGACATGTTTCAGGGAACCCCGGAAGCCCGGCGGGAGCTGGCCATGCTGGGGCTGAACGCTGCGGTCCGTCAGATGCTTGAACATGGTTTTTTTCATGCCGACCCGCACCTGGGCAACCTGAAAATCGTGGATGGAGACAAACTCTGTTTTTTTGATTTCGGGATGTGCGGGCGGTTGACCCAGGATATGCGTTCGGCCCTTGTAGACTACATCCTGGCCTTGATCAAGAACGATCCGAACAGGGTGGCCCAGGTAGCCATGGACATGGCTGTCGGTGTACCGCCTTTAATGGATATCCAACGCTTTCAGGCCGACATCATGTTCATCCTGGAAGGCATGCATGTCCCATTGGGTGGAATAAATCTAGGCCGTTTTCTGCTGGATTTGACCAATCTTTGCCGTGATTACGGAATTTTCCTCCGTTCTGATTACATTCTCATGGCCCGGGCTCTGCTTTCCATCGAGGCCGCGGGACGGGTGATCGATCCGGAGTTCGATTCCATGGAGGCCCTTCGCCCGGTGGCTGCACGCTACGCCCTGCGCCGCCTGCTGCCCGGCTTGTCCGACAAATCCATGCTCGGGGACATGGAGCAGCGTTGGGACGACCTGATCAACCTGCCCAGACGAGTGACCAAGCTTCTGGACACGGCCGTAGCCGGCAAGCTGGCAGTGGAACTGCACCAGAGCGATTTCGGCAACCTGCCGAACCAGCTCCGGCTGATCGGCAATCGCCTGGGCGGGGCTCTGGTCACCGCAGCTTTGATCGTCGGCTCGGCCTTGGTCTATATCTCGGACGTGGGGCCTCACTGGAACGGATTGCCCGCTCTGGGCGTGGCCGGGTTCACGATCTCCGGTCTACTGGGGGTGTGGCTGGCATGGAAGATGTTTCGTGGAACATAATATCTCTGATTGTTGAAAATTCCTCCACTGACTGCGTTGCCGAAAAAAGTTCAAACACTCAAATATGAGAAATTACGCTCAGGCCTTGATCTTTTTTGCGCCTTGCCATCGGGTTTTTTCATCAGCCAGCATGATTAATTTTTAAAAGTTTGGTAAAAGGAGAACGACCATGTCGGATCTGTTTCGTAAAGGGTTCCAGGCCGGGCTTGGAGCGGGCCTGCTTTTGTCCGAAGGCTTGACTGGCAAGGCTCGGGAAATGCTGCAATCCATCCAGGACTCTTCGGAATTATTGCATGCCGGAACAGACACCCTCGGTGCGGGTATTGCCAAGGAACTTGAGAGTTTGAGAATCCATGGTGACGAGCAGGTCGGCCGGGTCTTGGGGGATGTGGGTTTGGCCCGCAAGCAGGATCTGGACGCCCTGCTCGTCAGGGTTGAGCTGCTTGAAAGCGTAGTAGCCGAGCTGCGAGGCAAGGTGTGAACCGGATCCTGGTCACCGGAGCCACAGGATTCATCGGCCTTGAACTGGCCAGGTTACTGGCAGAACGGAACATAATGCCGCGGCTGCTGGTTCGAAGGCCGTCCCGGGCGACTTTGCTCAAGAGTATGAATGCCAGGATCATTCCCGGGGATCTGGAAGACGTTCAAAGCATCAAGCGGGCCGTGCAGGGCATGGACATAATCATCCACCTGGGCGGCAGGGCTCTGTTCGAAAGCTATGAACTGGTCCGCCCGACCCTGGTGGATGGTTCTGTCACCCTGATGCGCGAGGCTATTGCCGCTGGGGCCCAAGCCTTTGTCTTTTCTTCCAGCCTGCTGGTTTATGAGAGCCAGAAAACGCCCGTAGACGAGAATACCCCACTGAAGCCGACTCTGGGGTATGCCCGGGCCAAGGCGGAAGCCGAGTCAGCCTTGGCACGAATGGCAAGTGAGGCTGGCATTCGCTTGGCGATCCTTCGCCTGCCCCATGTCTACGGCGCCACATCCCTGCTCTTTGACCAGGTCCGCCGGGGTCTGGTGATCCAGCCTGGTCCTGGGCAGAACATCTTTTCCCACATGCATGTCCACGACGCCGCCCGCCTCCTGGCCGCTGTGGCAATGTCCGAATGGAGCGGGGCCAGTCCAGTGGGCGATTTTCAGCCCTCGAACTGGCTGGAATTTATGAAGCAAGCCAAGGAACTCTATCCTCGCTTTCGACATCTGCGTCTGCCGGCCTGGCTGGCCATGTCCGGCTGCTTTGTCCTGGAAAAGATCTACCATCTTCTGCGTCGCCCAGCCCTGTTGACCACGGACGCGGTCCGTGGGTTTAACTTGCAAGTTGCGGTCCGGCCGAACCTGGTCTGGAAAGAGCTGGAACTGGAAATGCTCTATCCCACCATTCGCGAGGGCCTGGCCGAGGTCTTCTGTTGCAACGTGCCCTTTGCCTGGCTGCCCTCTGTCCGGGACCGCTGCGCCTGCTACCTGGACCAGGGTGCCTGCCCACTGCCCACGAACAACTGAAATAACATCTCTTTTATCACCTCCGAAATCCGTTTCACGGCTTTACCGTAATTCAACTGAGAAGGAACAACCGGCATGAAATATCATAAGGACATTAGCAACGTGCCGTAACTATTTTACATCAAAGGGTTGAAGTAAAGGACCGCGCCCAGGAAAGTGATAAAGATTGCTCCCATAAGGACTGGGGCGTGATAAAGCCTGGATATCAGGGTAGAAATAACAGTATTACGCCATGGCAAATGGAACCAGGTTCAAGCTGAAATGTCTGAGGAGGACAGTTATCTTTCATCCACTGCTCAATTCAATTGTAATGGGGAGGGTTATCTGGCGTAAAATGATTAGCATAATTTATAGGGTAATTTAAATTGAGTGACAACAAAAAAGATCACTCGACCAACCAAGTTGTGAAATCTATTTGAAGTATCAGCAAGAGTACGACCACACTCCAAAAGTGAAGTATTGATCTGAAATTCTTGAAAGATGCAGGGTTGGACTACTCATGCTTTATAGCCGTAGGTTCAATTCAACCGCAGATCAAATAAATTAAACTAAAATTGCTTAAAACTGCCGCCTGGCTGTTCAAAAAATAGGGACAATTTGAGCTATGCACTTCCGGTGACATGCACCTGGTTTTTTGTTCAACATT
>PXDF01000241.1 GCA_003566455.1 Desulfonatronovibrio sp. | reverse complement strand
TTAGACAGGCTGTTCAAAAATTCCAAGTGCAAGGAGCAAAAAAAGTTCAAGGTCGCGGCGTATTTAGGATACGTAAGAGTTTGAAATTTTTGCAGCGACGCAGCAATTGGGAGATTTTCAAGAGCCTGTTAACCTGGCTATTTATCCCTTGTTCAATGCAAAGAGTCAAGTAAAAAGGTGAAATATATATGAGTTGCTATTAAGTTTAAAGTTTAATGTCAAATAAATTGTCAATAAGGCCTTTTCCTGGTCGCCATCTCAATCCAGCCAGGAATCACTGTTGAAATTGAAACCCAAAAAACCCGGTTGGACTGCTTTTAAATTCCCCGTGTCTGTCTAATAAATGGGAATCTCTTCTTTGAAAAATATTCTAAAAAATTATCCGGTCCCGTAATCATCAGAAATCTCCATTAGCCTCAGCGTTCATGGCCTCCACCGGACAGATCCTGGTGCACATTCCGCATGCCGTGCATTTACTGATGTCAAAAAGGACTTTTCTGGTAACCTGATCAAGGCAAAGGGACCTGGGAAGACAGAGAGCCGTACACATCCCGCAGTGCGTGCAGGAATCCTCATCCCTGCTGATTGACTGGGCAACATCCTGGATGCTGATGCCGTGTTCCTGCAGATAGGAAATCCCCTTTTTGTAATCCTCCTCTTTACCTGAAAGTTCCAGGATCATATGTCCCTCTTCCCTGGGGCTTATCCTGGCCTTGAGGATATTGAAGGTCAGATCAAACTGCTTGGCCAGATTATACATCATCGGCCTGCGCACTACATCCGGAGAAAAATGAAGAGAGATAATTTTTGAATAATGTTTTGATGAAACCATTACCAGTCCAAGTTTATTATTGAGTTAAAGGGGTATTGAAAAGGTCACTGCTGAACACCCTGATAAATTTATCTTTGTTCAGACATAAATGTTCTGGCCCTTCTGGACTCTGCCGTATCCGGGAATTTTCTGATCAGCTCATTAAGCACCAGCTCTCCGGCTTCTTTCCGGCCAAGATGATAAAAAGACATGCCCTGCTTGAGCATGCTGGAGTTAATCTTATTGCTTTGGGGAAAATTGGTTATTACTTCCTGATAAGCAAGTGCTGCCTGAGCATACTCCTGCATCTGGAAAAAACTTTCTCCCTGCCAGAAATAGGCATTGGAAGTCAGAACATGCTCAGGAAAATTTTCCGTGAATTCCTCCCATAAAGCCTGGGCAGTCGCATAATTTCTATCGTAGAACGCGTCCAGGGCTCGCTGGTAAAGAGTTTGTGCCGTGTCAGCCCTGACTGGCGGTACAGGCTCCAGTCTTTCATCAGGAACAAACTCTGAAACCGGGACCGGTAAAGCTTCAGGCTCAGCAATCTCAACTCCAAGCTGGCTTGAAATCATTTGTACTGATCTGTCAAGCTCCCTGGTTTTGGTCCTGAGCTCATTAAGAGTCTGTCCTGCAACTCCGTGCTGCTCTCTGGTTGCCATATATTCCCTTTCAAGGGAATCCAGCCTGCCGGTCAGAGTGGCCAGCTGCACTCTCATGGATTCCACATCAGCCCAGAGGGTGGCCTGGGTTGTCTGGACTGATCCGTCGGCCTGGGAGACCATCTCGCCCATTGATTCCAGTCTGGCCTGATAATCTTCAAGTCTCTTCGACATATCCTGCATGTCTTTTTGCTGCTGCCTTTCCATAACCCGCAATTGTTGACGCAAAACATCAGTCTCAGACTGGTAAGTAATGCAGGAAGTCATCAAAAGGCAGACAATCCCCAGAAAAACATATTTAAAGTTTTGCATTGGTTACAACTCTCCTTCTCCCCAGAAACAGATAAGCCAAACCTCCGATGACCGGGACAAAAACAGCCAGTGCCAGCCAGATCATTTTCTCCTGAGGAGTATCAAAATCATTTTTGAAAATATGGATTATAGCCCACAGATTAGGCAGAATGGGCAGAACAACCAGAATTATAAGTACAGGGTGTTCAAAAAATACGTCATACATTTATAATATTCCCGTTCAGGTTGTCTTAACTTAACTATTTTATCTGTCATTGCGAGCCCGGCACCCACTTGAGATGTCCATAATGACATAAGCCAAGATAATATTAACCCAAATGGGTGCCGGGCTCGCAATGACAGGTTTATCAAACAGTTACAAAAAATCGCCCAATACAGATTTTATTTTTTCGCGTACCCAAATGGCTGGTAATACAGTATCAGACCAATAACAACCACCGCAAGCCCCAAAATCTGGTTGACGCTCAGAAAGCCCAGGTCCGGACTTATGTCATCTCGCAAAAAATCAATGAGCATCCTGAGAAGACTGTACATGATCAGAAAAATACCCGCAAGCCGTCCGCTGCCTTTAATCCTGTTTTTAATCATCAAAATGACCATAAAACAGAGTAGAGCGGCCATGGCCTGATAAGCCTGGGTTGGATGCAAAGACACAAACAAAGGGGCAAAAGCCTGTGGTTCAGTATAGGTAATGCTCCACAAAAGATCAGCTGGTTTGCCGTATCCGCAGCCGGCGGCCAGACATCCCAGCCAGCCCACGAACAGTCCCAGGGCGACGCCTGGAGCGCTGGCATCAAGCCAGGGCATAATCTTCTGATTATTCACCCTGAGATAAATGATCATAAACAGGGAAGCCAGGACAGCTCCCCCCATGAAATTCAGTCCGCCCTTCCATATCTTGAATATCCCGAGCGGATCATCGAGAATAAAATCCGGATTAAAAGCCAGAAAAGTCAGTCTTGCTCCCAGCAGTCCGCCCAGAAGAACATAAAAGCCGATATCCAGCACAAAACCCTTGTCCATTCCCTTTTGTCCGGCTTCCCGAATGGTCCAGGCCATGCCCAGGATAAAGGCCGCGGCCATGAAAAAACCGTAAGAATAAAGGGTGATGGGACCAAGCTCAAGCAGAACCGGACGCATATCTCTTTTTCTTGTAAAAGGAGACTAACAGCAGAATTGCTCCGGTTGATATGGCCATGTCTGCAATGTTAAAGGCCGGCCAGTGGTGACTTCCAACGTAAAAATCCAGAAAGTCAATGACCATGCCCAGCCTGATGCGATCAATGAGATTGCCGAGGGCTCCACCCAGAATAAGGCCAAGGGCTGTAAACAGATAATTGTCTTTGCGGTGGACAGTGCGAAGCAGATGAAAAATGAGAACAACAGCCAGACCGGTGATACCAATGAAGAAATAGGTCTGCGTATTGCCCTCGAGATCGGCCAGAAAGCCAAAAGCAGCGCCCTTGTTAAGCACGTGCACCAGGTTGAAAAGCCCGGGAATGACGGTTTTGGATTCCCACAAAGGAATTGTGTTCTGAATCCACAACTTGGTCGCCTGATCAATAATCAGGATCACGCCGGCCAGGAAAAAAACGATTTTGTGTTTTAATGACATGATTTCACCATAGTTAAGTGTTCATGGTTCAGATGATTTCCCTCATTATCTTCGCGCACCTGGGGCAAGCCTTTTCATTGTCCAGCTCTTCACTGAATATCCAGCATCTCTCACATTTCTGACCAGGGGCCTTCTGCACCAGGATTTTCAGCCCATCAAGCTCATGGCTGGCAAAAATATCAATGGGCGCCTTGTTCAGTGGTTTGATCAGAACTCTGGACACAATGAAAATGTATCCCAGCTCTTTTTCCAGTCCATTTAAAGCATTAAGCTTTTCTTCATCAACATAGAGAGTGACCATGCTGTTCAGGGAATGGCCCAGCTCCCTGGACTTTCTGCAGGGTTCAATGGCTTTTGTCACTTCCTGCCGGACCATTGAGATCATATCCCAGAGCTTTCTTTCATTCCCATTCATCGGGGGATATTCTGAATAATCCGGGCGCAGGCCAAAAACGGTTTTAGTGCCCATTTTCAGCTTTTCCGGCAGATGCTGATAAATCTCCTCTGCTGTAAAGCTTAAAATGGGGGCCATATTGCTGAGCATGGACTCCAGCATCAGGTACAGGGCGGTCTGGGCTGATCTGCGCTCAAGACTGTCTGGCGAGCAGACATAGAGCCGGTCCTTGATAATATCCAGATAAAAGGAGGACAACTCCACAACGCACAAGTTATGCAGAGTGTGAAAAATCTTGTGAAACTCGAACTTGTCATAGGCCCTTTGCATAAGCTCGTGTTTTTCCAGGATCAGGCTCAGAGCAAATCGGTCAAGGGCAAGCATATCCCTGTTTGCCACCATGTCCTGCTGGGGATCAAAATCAAACAGGTTTCCCAGAAAAAAGCGCGAGGTATTCCTTATCCTGCGGTAGGCATCCACCAGGCGGCTCAAAATCTCGTCCGAGATGCGCACGTCTTCCTGGTAGTCAACAGCCGCGACCCAGATACGCAGTATTTCCGCGCCGAACTTGTCGATTATCTCCTGAGGAGCGATCACATTGCCCAAGGACTTGGACATCTTGCGGCCTTCCCCGTCCACCACGTAGCCGTGGGTCAGAACAGACCTGTAGGGAGGACGCCCTCTGGTCCCCATTGAAGCCAGCAGGGAGCTGTGAAACCATCCCCGGTGCTGGTCCGTCCCCTCCAGATACATATCCGCAGGATAGGTGCATTCGTCTCTTTTTTCCAGGACAGCGGCAAAGCTGGTCCCGGAATCAAACCACACATCCAGGATGTCGTCTTCTTTTTGCCACTCAGATGATCCGCATTCAGGACAGACAAGTCCTTCAGGGACAACATCCTTTAAATCAGCCTCAAACCAGTAATCGCAACCTCGTTCATGCTTTTCAAACTGGTCGGTTATGGAAAAGATCCAGTCAGGGTCCATGTAGGTGTAGTCGCACCTGGGACACAAAAGAGCGATAATGGGCACGCCCCAGTTCCTCTGGCGAGAAATGCACCAGTCCGGCCTGTTTTCAATCATGGAATAGATGCGCTGCCTGCCCCAGGCGGGAATCCACTCCACGTCATTCATAATGGCCTTAAGTGTTTTGCCGCGCAGATCATTGGCTTCCATGGAAATAAACCACTGGGTGGTGGCCCGGAAAATAACCGATTCCTTGCAGCGCCAGCAATGGGGATAGGAGTGAGACAGTCTGCTCTCAGCCAGAAGAAGGCCTTCCTCCTTCAAGCGTTCAATAACCAGAGGGTTGGCCTCATGCACATTTTTGCCCATGAGAAAATCAAGGCCCTCCAGAAACCTTCCCTTGTCATCCAAAGGGGAAAGTACTTCAAGGCCGTATTTCTGTCCTGTTTCATAGTCCTCCCGGCCGTGACCAGGCGCGGTATGCACCAGCCCGGTGCCTGTCTCCAGGGTGACGTAATCTCCCAGAACCATTTGAGAATCACGGGAAACAAATGGATGGCGGGCAACAATCCCTTCCATGTCCCGGCCTTTAGCCGAAGAAAGAACCTCATAATCATCCCATCCGAAAATCCCGGCGCACTCTTTCACAAGGTCTGTGGCCAGAATAAAATACTTGTCCTGATTTTTGACCAGACTGTAATCAAACTCCGGATGAACAGCCACAGCCATGTTTCCGGGCAGTGTCCACGGAGTGGTAGTCCAGATTACAGCAAAGGTGCGGTCCGGTTCAGCCTGGGGGAAAATACCCCTGATTTTGGGGTCTAGAATGGGAAAGGCCGCGTAGATGGAGGGTGACGCGTGGTCTTTATACTCAACTTCAGCTTCAGCCAGGGCTGTTTCACAATCAATGCACCAGTAAATGGGCTTTTTGCCCCTGATCACAGAGCCTTTTTTTATGAAATTTCCCAGTTCCCTGGCCGTGGCCGCCTCATAGGACGGGTGCATGGTCTGGTAGGGTTTTTCCCATTCACCCATCACCCCCAGCCTGATAAATTCTTTGCGCTGGATATCCAGGTACCTGGAAGCGTATTCCCGGCAGATCTTCCGGACCACAATGGGAGGGACAACCTTGTTTTTGGCCTTTAATTCCTGGGCCACCTTGTGCTCAATGGGCAGACCATGACAATCCCAGCCCGGCACATATTCAGCCCTGTACCCTTTCATGTTTCTGGACTTGACAATAAAGTCCTTGAGCACCTTGTTCATTGCGGTTCCAATATGGATATGGCCGTTGGCATAGGGCGGGCCGTCATGAAGCACATATGGTTTCCCGTTCCGGTTGGCTTCAATCATCTCCTGGTACGCGTTTATCTTTTTCCAGAAATCAAGCGTTTTTGGCTCATTCTGAGTCAGATTGGCCCGCATGGGAAAGCTGGTCTGGGGAAGATTAAGGGTTTTTTTATAGTCAGTCATTAAATCCGCCTTTATCAAAATTATATCTATAAAATAGCAGTAAAGACAAACTTGTAAATTGAATCATAGCCGGCTGGAAGTCAAGTTTTTATCCAACTTTCATCAGGTTTAACCCGCCCCGGCTCCATAAGATGCTTGAAATCATCGCGGCAATGAAATATCTTTCATTCTTTAGCCCACAGGTTATTAGTTTGTGGCCTTAATCATCGGAAATTCTTGCTCACAAAATCATCTCAAAGTGAGATGAAACCCGTATCAATCAAACAGAGCGTTCAAAAATTTCAAGTGCAAGGCGCAAAAAAATTTCAAGTTTGAAGCGTATTCTTCTATACGTGAAAGCTTGAAATTTATGAAGCAACGCAGCAATTGGAAGATTTTCAACGCTCTGTTAAACTCGGAGAATGACCATGCTCATACCCGTAATCATGGCCGGAGGGTCAGGCACAAGGCTTTGGCCCATGTCCAGAGAACTGCGGCCCAAGCAGTTCCAGTCCCTTACGGGTTTTGAAACCATGTTTCAGCAGACCCTGTTGCGCCTGGATGATTCCATCAGGTCAAATTCCATCATCATCTGCAATGAAAAGCACCGGTTTCTGGCAGCTGAACAGCTCCGGGGCATTGGCCTGGATTCGGCAAAGATAATTCTGGAACCGAGGGGCCGCAATACCGCCCCGGCCATCGCCCTGGCCGCTCTGGAATCCCTGAACCACAACATTGACCCTTTGCTCCTGGTCCTTTCCGCTGACCACCTTATTACTGACAAGGACTTATTTCACCAGACAATCGAAGATGCCGCCTTTTTCGGTAACAAGGGCAATATGGTTGTTTTCGGGGTGACCCCCACCCATGCTGAAACAGGTTTTGGATACATTCAAAAAGGACAAGACCTGGATCGAAACTCTTTTCAGCTGGCCGGGTTCGTGGAAAAGCCTGATGAAGAAACCGCAAGATCTTATCTGGAAACAGGGGATTATTTCTGGAACAGCGGTATGTTTCTGTTCAGGGCCGGTGTTTACATAAATGAGCTGGAAAAATTCAGACCGGACATATTAAAGGCCTGTGAGCAGGCAATTAAGGGATCAGTAAAGGATCTTGATTTCATCCGGGTGGATAAAAAATCTTTTGAATCATGCCCGGCTGATTCTATTGACTACGCGGTCATGGAAAAGACAGAACTTGGAGTTGTGGTTCCCCTGCGATCAGGATGGAGTGACATTGGCTCCTGGACCGCCCTGGCAGATTCCAGGGACAAGGATGAACATGGAAATGTTCTTCAGGGAGACGTCATAGCCCTGGACACTGGAAACAGCCTGGTCATGGCTGAAAGCAGGCTGGTGGCTGCTCTGGGGGTCCATGACCTGGTAATCGTTGAAACCATGGACGCGGTTCTTGTGGCGCACAAGGACAAGGCCCAGGAAATCAAGTCCCTGGTTGAGCAGCTTAAAAAATCCGGCCGTACTGAACATATCACTCACAGGGAGGTGTTCAGGCCGTGGGGTTCTTACGACAGCATCGACACCGGACAGAGATACCAGGTCAAGCG
>PXDF01000202.1 GCA_003566455.1 Desulfonatronovibrio sp. | reverse complement strand
TGGCAGTCAGATTAAAGGAAATGCGGTCCAGGGCAGTTATGGCCATGATCTTTGCCGTGCCCCTGATGATTGTTTCCATGGGAGAAATGGTCGGCATCCCTTTGCCCGGACTCATCAGCCATCATACCAACCCTCTGAATTTCGCACTGACACAGTTATTTCTGACCCTTCCCATTGTCTGGTCAGGCAGGCATTTTTATCTGTATGGTTTCAGAAATCTCTTTCAGCTTGCCCCGAACATGGACTCTCTCATTGCCATCGGTACTGGAGCTGCCCTGGTCTACAGCACATGGAACCTGATTGAAATTGCTCTTGGTCATATGCCCCATGAGAGGGCAATGGATCTTTATTATGAGTCCGCTGCGGTAATAATCGCCATGGTATCTCTGGGCAAGTTCCTGGAGCAGCGGGCCAAGACCAGGACTTCAGACGCCATCAGACAACTGATCAAACTTCGTCCTGATAAGGCGGTGATAGTTGAAGGGGACGAGCAGCTGACAATAAATGTTGAGGACATCAAGCACGGCCAGATAATTATTGTCAGGCCGGGTGAAAGGATACCAGTGGATGGCACAGTGGTCAAAGGCGGTTCAGCAGTTGATGAATCCATGCTCACCGGAGAAAGCCTGCCTAAAACCAAAAGTGAGGGCGACAAGGTATTCGGGGGAACCCTGAACACAACCGGAAACATCAGGTTCAAAGCGGAAAAAATTGGTTCAGAAACAGCTCTGGCCAGGATCATCAAAATGATAGAAGAAGCCCAGGGCTCTAAGGCGCCGATTGCTTCTCTGGCAGACAGAGTCAGTCTTTATTTTGTTCCCGTGGTCATTGTCCTGGCCGTTGTTTCAGGATTTTCCTGGCTTTTCATTGGCCAGACAGAGTTTACCTTTGCGTTGCGTATTTTTATCGCGGTCCTGGTCATAGCCTGTCCCTGTGCCCTGGGTCTGGCCACTCCAACTGCCATTATGGTGGGCACGGGACGCGGAGCTCAGCTGGGAGTGCTTATCAAAGGAGGGGAAACTCTGGAGGCGGCTCAGAATATTCAGATAGTCATATTTGACAAGACAGGCACCCTGACCAGGGGCAAACCCGCCCTGACCGACATCATGATTCTGGATAACAGCAGGGATCGCCAGGAGTTATTGTCTTTGCTTGGAGGGGTTGAGGATCAGTCAGAGCATCCCCTGGCCAGGGCTGTGGTTTCCGGATTAAAGAAAGACAATCAGGGCCAGTTTCCCCAGCCGGTCAAGTTTGAGTCTATTCCTGGCAAGGGAGTCAGGGCCTCTTTTAAAGATGATCAGGTACTAGTTGGCAGTTTTGGTCTGTTTGAAGAGCTCATGCCAGGTTCCTTACAAGAACAGAATCTTGTTGAAATCAGAGAAAAATTAAGCTCCCAGGGTAAAACTCCTCTTTTGATGTCGGTTAATGATAAAATCGAAGTCGTTCTTGGAGTTGCTGATGAAATCAGAAAAGAAGCCAGGTCAGTTGTTCAGGCATTGAAAGCTGCCGGAAAAAAGGTGGTCATGCTTACGGGCGACAACGAGATTACCGCCCGGGCCATTGCCCGGCAAGCCGGGATAGAAAGTGTCAGGGCCCAGGTCCTGCCTGAGAACAAGGCTTCTGAAGTCGAAAATTATCAAAATCAGGGATTCAGGGTGGCTATGGTCGGGGACGGGATAAATGACGCTCCTGCTCTTGCGGTTGCCGATGTGGGTATTTCCATGGGCACTGGCATAGACGTGGCAATAGAATCCGGGGATATTGTCCTGATGAGAGGCGATCTTCAAGGAGTTCTAACAGCCCTTGACCTGAGCAGGGCAACAGTGAGAAACATCAAACAAAATCTTTTCTGGGCGTTTATCTATAATGTGCTTGGTCTTCCTGTGGCTGCAGGAGTACTTAAACTGTTCGGGGGTCCAACGCTGAGTCCCATGTTCGCAGGGGCCGCCATGGCCATGAGTTCCTTCTCAGTTGTTTCCAACGCTCTCAGGCTGAGATTTTTCAAGCCAAAAAATAATTCAGAATAACATTAAAAAAAACTTGCATTTTAAAATTAATCAGAATATTTCTTATTCATTACATGTCATTAGCTTATGTGACAGGTCGGAAGGTAGCAGCCTGGGCTGATGATTTTTTTATTTACATTTTCAGGAGTTTTTTTCTTATGACCAATTTGTATGTTGGCAATCTGCCATGGAGCACAACTGAGACCCAGCTTAAAGAACTTTTTTCTCAGTATGGTGAAGTCATTTCAGCAAAAATCATTGAAGATCGTGAAACCGGACGTTCCCGTGGCTTCGGCTTCGTGGAAATGGAACAGGGTTCTGAAGAAGCCATTGAGGCATTGAACGGATCTGATTTCAGCGGCCGCAACATCAAGGTCAATGTTGCCAAGCCCAAGAGAGAAGCCAGGTTCTAACTTCAGTCAAAACCATGTTTAAAAAGCCCATCCAGCACCAGCGGGATGGGCTTTTTTTTTCCATGCTTTGAGTAAAGAACCCCGGATCTGCTGCCCTGTGCTTTGAGATTTTTTGAAGTTGACAAATTCAGAATTATAGTATTGGCCTGAGTCAGGAATTCTTGCTGTTTTTATCAAGGACGTCCATTCATGAAAATGAGAACATGCATTACCCCAAAAGGTGAATTTTGCTATAATGTCCATCACCCCTCATACCAGGTGAAAAACTTGAGGCAAAAGGACAATCTCCTCAGCCTGGGTGAGTTGCCTGATGGCTTGCAGATCATTAATCATGCCAATTTTCCGGATGGGGATCTGGACGTATCTCAATCTTCCACTGTTTATGAAATTCCCAATGCCTTTCCCTTCAGAGGCAGCACCTTTATTGACTCGGCATGGGCTGATTCCAGGGCGCAGGATCACAGTTTGATCCGCATCACCGGACCCCGGGGTATTTCCATGACCCGGGTCTTCCAATCCTGGGCGCAAAAGCATAGGATCCCCTTTGATGCTGTAAAGAGTTTTTTTGAGGATCTGCCCGCCCCGGTGCTTCTGGCCCTGGCCACCACTTCCACAGATCCACAGGATCTTGTCCAGCTGGCACATATGGCCTGTGAATTCAGCTTTCAAAAAGATAATAACACACCCGTTGGTCTCAGATATCAACTTGAAAAAGGTAACAGGCCTGTGCCTGTTATCCATGATCATGATCTGTATGAGGCTGTTGGCAACAATCCCAGCCTGCCAGACCATTACAAGGAAATCATGCTGTTGCGGCCAGGGGTGCAGGGGCCCAGTGAAGTAGTGGGGGATTACGCGGATAATGAGCAAGAAACACTTGTTTTTGAGTATTTGCGGCGCAACAGCTATATTCCGTGGGGGCATTACGCGTCAAATATGAGCCACCTGAAAGTCAGATACCGGGTTGCGGATCTGACCCTCACCGACATGCAGGGACTGAGACATCTTTACTATCAAAGAACTTTCGTCAGAATGGCTGATGAACTGGTCCTCGGTATATCACTTGCCTCCATGTCAGCGGAAAACCTTGAAGCATTGAGACTTCAGATCCTGGCTGCACTGCAAAATGAAGAAAAAAGAGTTTTCTTGACTGGTTCACTATGGGGTTGGAATTTTGGTTTTGATTTTTCTCCCACCCGCTACAGAATGCATGGTTCCCATCAACAGATTCACCAGCAGCATTCCATGATTCCTGACAGGTCTGCGGCTGAAGAAAACGGACAAGCCGCGAAAAATGGAGCCCGGACTTTTGCAGCCGGAGACATGGTGGCTGAAGTTGTTGAACAATATTACGAGGAAACAGGCCGGGATTTTTTTGACGATTATATCAGCTGCATACGTTCCAACCGGCGGATTGATGGCAGGCAAGGCCAGGAAAGCCTTATAGTGTATGAGGACGATCATGTGCTTTTGTTTGTTCCCAAGGCTCAGATTTCCCAATGGGAACTTCAGCTGATCCCCCTGAGCCGGGCGGGTAATATTCTGGAGGCGGACATATTATGCAGAATGGCTCTGGACAAGGCCATGCTGCTGGCCTTGCAGATCCTGGAATGTATGGGCGCGAAAATGGTTACATCCATTGAATATTCCAAGCGTTTTACCAATCTCATCAGTTCCCAGCGTCTGGTGTATTCTTTTTTACCCAGGCTGCCCTGGTCTCCGGGGTCTTTCAGTGAAGCCCAGCATCGATTTATTTGCGGACATTATCCTGAGGATTTTGCGGCTGCCTGCAGAAATCATCTTGAACATGTCCTCAAAACCCTTGGGTAAATTAGTCCAAAAAGGGCATTGCTCATGTCTGAGCAGGATCATGCAGGAAAAAAAGCTCATGTGTTTTTGAAAACCTGCGCCATGTTCTGGAGTAATCACCTCAGGACTTAAAAGTCCTGTTTGTTAATTAATAATAAAGGCCTGGGCCGGAAAAACCCAATTTCCGGTGAAATTTTTAACCTCAAGGATGGAATATTATGAAAGTCAATATTTGCGCTGCTGTGCTGGTGACGATGATCTTTCTGGCATGCCCTCTCTGGGCCGGTTCTCCGGTGGGACAATGGAAAACCTTTGATGATGAAACCAATGAAGCCAAGTCCATTGTGGAAATTTATGAAGCTGAAGGCAAACTCATGGGCAAGGTGGTAGAGATCCTGACTCCAGGCGAGGAGAACAAGCTTTGTGAAAAATGCCCAGGTGAGAAAAAAAACAAACCCATCCTGGGTCTGATCATTTTAAGGGATCTGACTGCCGGAAATGGCGAGTATTCCGGCGGATCCATTCTGGATCCCAATAACGGCAAAACCTATTCCTGCAGAATAACAGTGGAGGATGGGGGCGCCAAGCTTAAGGTCAGGGGCTTTCGGGGATTTGCTTTGCTGGGCCGAACCCAGTACTGGCATCGGGTGGAATAGCATGAGTATTTTACTGGGTGTACAGACCTGGCTTTTTTGATTCGGCCTTTGAGAAATTATTTTTTAATATCTAAAAATAAAGCTATCTTTTATTAAAAATACAGATTATTTTCTTTTCTGTCTCATCAGTTTAAGTAACAGGTTTGGGTGTAGCAACCAGGGCTGATGAATATCCTTTTATTATTTTTTCAGGAGTTTTTCGTAATGAGCAATTTGTATGTAGGTAATCTGCCGTGGAGCGCAACAGAAGCCCAGCTTAAAGAACTTTTTTCCCAGTATGGAGAAGTAAATTCATTAAACATTATTCAAGATCGTGAAACAGGACGTTCCCGTGGTTTTGGATTCGTGGAAATGGATCAGGGTGCGGATGAGGCTGTTAAGAATTTGAACGGATATGAGCTTGATGGACGCAACATCAAGGTCAATATTGCCAAACCCAAAAGAGAATCAAGATACTAAAAGATCTGAAGGGCAATTTCTGCAGCCCGCTCTGCTTTTGAGCAGAGCGGGCTTTTTATTTTCAGCAGCTTAGATGAAACCCTCCGGCAACATCTGCGCCTTTTTCCAGCAATCTGTTAAATTCTTTTATGGCCCTGCCCGTATTCTCTTCAATCAGCTTTATCCCTTCACGCTCCAGTTCCACCCTTAAGCCGTTATCCACACGAAGCAGTCCCCACCTGCCTTTTCCAATAACCAGGATATTTGGTTTTGCCTCCAGGATATCCCGCACATCATCAGTCAATACCCTGTGACCCTTTATTCTCCACCATCCAGGTTTGACCTTGCCTTTGATAATTTTTAGATCATCCGAGTAATCAACACCCTGAACGCGCATTATGCCGAATGAGTAATTTTCAATCATGATCCCAACCTTTTAATGGGTGTTGAAAAAGTCAATATGTTCAAAGGTTACAAGCCAGTCATGAGCGAATGATATTGTTGATGTATTCTTCACTAGACCTGTTCATGTCTGAGTTGTATAGCTGATTTTCAACAGGAAATACAGATTTTTCAGACAGGGACCGGCATATTTGTCCTGCTAAAAGACAAGCTATGAACAAAAAGCCTGAATCAGACAGTCCGGTATTTACAATCCGCGGCCTGACCAAAACTTATATCATGGGAGAAGTCACCATTCACGCTTTAAGGGGTGTGAACATGGAACTTTTTCCCGGAGAACTGGTTGTGCTTCTGGGAGCTTCAGGCTCAGGCAAATCCACCCTGGTAAATATTCTGGGAGGACTGGATTCGGCCACCAGCGGGGAAGTGATCTATAAAAATCAGAACCTGACTAAAGCCAGCGACCGGGATTTAACAAGTTTCAGACGAAACCATGTTGGCTTTGTCTTTCAGTTCTACAATCTCATACCCAGCCTGACCGCCAGAGAAAATGTGGCCATTGTTACTGAAATCAGCCGAGATCCCATAAAGCCTGAACAGGCCCTGGACATGGTTGGTCTAGGGGACCGCCTGGATCACTTTCCTTCACAAATGTCCGGAGGAGAACAACAAAGAGTGGCCATAGCCAGAGCCGTTGCCAAAAGCCCTTGGGTACTGATGTGCGATGAGCCTACCGGAGCCCTTGACTCAAAAACCGGTATAAAGGTTCTGAAAGTGATTGAAAAAATCAATCAGGAGCTTGGAACAACAACGGTTGTCATCACCCACAATGAAGTGATCAGCAGGATGGCTGACAGGGTCATCAGAATCAGTGACGGACGCATATCAAAGGTTTTTGAAAATACCCATAAAGTTCATCCTGAGGAGCTTAGCTGGTGAGGGCCATCAACCGCAAGCTTATCAGGGATATCCTCTCCTTCAAGGGGCAGGTGGCAGCCATTTCCGTGGTTACAGGCGCGGGGGGAATGGTTCTGATCCTTTTTGCCACAACACTGGACGCCATCAATGAGTCCCGGGACAGATTTTACCAGAGTTACAATTTTGCTCATGTCTTTGCAGAGATAAAACGCGCTCCTGAGTCCATCTCGGACCGGATAAAGCAGATTCCCGGCGTAAATTTTGTTGAAACCAGAGTTAAGGGCCCTGTCCGCTTGTCAGTACAGGACTTTGAAGATCCGGTTCAGGGGCTGATCGTTTCCATACCCGATGGACGCCAGCCCGAGCTTAACCGTTTGCATCTGCGACAGGGTTTCATGCCTGATTCCGGACAAACAAATCATGTTGTGGTGAGCGAGCCTTTTGCCAAAGCTCATGACTTGCGTGCAGGCCATACACTGGAGGCAATTATCAAAGGCCGGATGGAAACACTGACTATCTCCGGAATAGCCATTTCTCCGGAATTCGTATATCAGATTGGTCCCGCAGATATAATGCCTGATTACAAACGCTTCGCAGTGCTGTGGATGAACCGCAAGGCTCTGGACGGAGCCTTTGGCATGGACGGGGCTTTCAACAATCTGACCCTGACTCTGCAGTCCGGGGCTGACGAAAAAATGGTCATAGATGTTGTTGATCATATCCTTGGTCCTTATGGCAGTATTGGAGCTTTTGGTCGCCATGACCAGACATCCAACCGCTTTCTGGAAGAGGAACTGAGTCAGCTCAGGATCATGACCATAGTTCTCCCGGCCATTTTTCTGGGAGTATCAGCTTTCCTGCTGAACGTGCTTATGGCCAGGATAATCAGAACCCAGCGGCAGCAGATTGCCCTGCTTAAGGCTTTTGGATATGGCAACGCGGAAGTGGGTCTGCATTTTATGCTGTTTACAGCCATAATCGTATGCACAGGCTCAGTCCTTGGCGTGGGTTTCGGTGCCTGGGCCGCCCACGGCATATCCGATCTCTACGCCGAGTACTTTCAGTTTCCTGAAATGAGCTTTCGACTTCAGCCCGGAACGATCATTCTGGCCGTGCTGGTGGCCTTTGGAGCCGGCATGCTGGGCACGTTCAGAGCGGTTATGCACGCAGTAAGGCAGGCTCCAGCGGAAGCAATGAGGCCTCCTCCGCCGGAACGCTTTACCAGAGGCTGGCTGGAGCAGTCATTTTTTGGCCGGATATTGAGCCAGTCCAGCAGGATTATCCTGCGCAATCTTTCAAGGTACCGGTTCAAAACCTCGATGTCTATTCTGGGTATCGGCCTTTCAGGGGCATTGCTTCTTCTTGGAAGTTATCAGTTCGGTTCAGTCAACCATATGCTGGATATCCAGTATCGTCTGGTTCAGAAAATGGACCTCCACTTAAGTTTCAATGAACAGGTGTCCCTCAGTGCCCGGACCGAACTGCTTGTTTTGCCGGGGGTGCATTATGTTGAGACATATAGAAGTGTGCCTGTTCGGCTGAGCCATGAACGGAAGGAATACAGAACATCCCTTATTGGCCTGGATGAAAACCCTAACCTTAGAATGATCCTTGATACCCATCATCAGACGGTCAGTCTTCCTCCTGAAGGTCTGCTCATGACTCTCTATCTTGCGGACTATCTTGGCGCAAGTGCCGGGGACGTCATCCAGATGGAAGTAATGGAGGGTCACAGGCGGACTCTGAAAATACCCCTGGCCGGAATGGTTGATGAGCCCATAGGGATAAGCGCTTACATGAACCGTGATGCCTTGAACGCGATCATGCGTGAAGGTCCGGCCATCTCCGGAGCCTGGCTCCTTACTGATGAGACCAGACATGGCCATCTCTTTGAAAAGCTCTGGGATAAACCTCATGTCGCAGGCATTGGTCTTACCTCAAGGGATGAATCAAACATCCGGGATTACATTGAAGACACTGTCTTGATCTTTATGATTATTCTGCTGATTCTTGCTGGATCCATTTCCTTTGCCGTTGTCTATAACAACGCCCGGATAGCTTTTGCCGAAAGGGTCCGTGAACTGGCCACCCTCAGGGTACTCGGTTTCACCAGGGCAGAAGTGTCCTGGATCCTCATCGGTGAAATGGGGTTGATCACCTTTTTGTCCATCCCCCTGGGCTGGATTCTTGGTACTGGTTTTGCTTTTTTGTTGAACAAGGCCATCAGCACTGACCTTTTTCGGCTTCCTTTTATAGTTGGACCTGATAGTTTCGCTTTCTCAGCCGGCGGAGTGCTGCTGGCTTCAGCTCTGTCAACCATTTTCATTGCCCGTAAGCTCAGGCGTCTGGACATGGTACTGGCCCTTAAAACTGAGTAATTGAAACTTAATACCCGCAAGTTCAAGGTTGTAAGCATGACAAAAAAAATTATTCTGATCATTTTCGGGCTGGCGGTGATTGGTCTGTTGGTCCTGGCTCTGCTGCCATCCCCGATTCCCGTGAGCGTGGCTGTTGTCGAAAAGGGCTATTTTACTGAATACACAGAGGATGAGGGTGTTACCAGACTTAGATTTACCCGGGTTTTCTCAGCCCCCATAAACGGATACCTGCATCGGGTGGAACTGGAGCCAGGTGGTCATGTCCAGGCTGGGGAAGCTGTTTTCAGTATGCAACCGACACCGGCTCCTGGTCTTGATCCCAGATCTCTCAAGCAGGCCAGGGAAAAGTTTGAAGGTGCCCAGGCAATATCAAGCGCGGCACAAGCTGACTATAAAAGAGCTGTTTACCGGGCGGATCTAGCTAAGAGAGAACTGGAACGTCATTCAAGGCTTTTTGATCAGGATGTAATATCCATGGCAACCATGGACAGAGTTCAGAATGAACTGAATCAGGCCGTGGAAGCAGAAAAATCCGCCCGCGCCACGGCAGAAGCTGCTGCATACGATGTGGAAAACGCCCGTGCTGTTCTTGAGGTGACCGCAGGCTCGCTCAATGGTGACGATCAGGTTCTGGAAATAAAGTCACCGGTAAACGCGGTAATTCTGAGAAGGGAGAGATTCCAGGAAGGATTCATAAATGCCGGGGAGATTATCCTTGAAGCAGGGAACCTTGACGACCTGGAGGTTCAGGTGGACTTATTGTCTACGGAAGCTGTGCGCGTTCGTCCGGGTATGCGGGTTATCCTTGAACACTGGGGGGAAAAGCATGAACTTGCAGGCCGGGTCCGACTTGTGGAACCAGCCGGATTCAAAAGGGTTTCCGCTTTGGGGGTTGATGAACAAAGGGTTCCTGTATACGTGGAAATCAAATCTCCAAGGGATGATTGGAAGCACCTTGGTCACGATTACCGGGTGGAGGCAAGGTTTATTCTCTGGGAAGATGAAGAGGTGGTATACATTCCAACCAGCGCTCTTTTCCGTCAGGATGATCAGTGGAAGGTTTTTGTGGTTGAAAACCAGAGAGCTGTTCTACGTACGGTCGAAACCGGCCGTCGCAGCGGGCTTTTAACCCAGATTCTGGAAGGAGTTGACCAGGGGGAAACAGTTATTACCCATCCGGGAGACAGACTGAGCCACGGCTCAAGGGTGGACGCGCAAAGGTCAAAATGACCCGGGTTTTATCCTTGCCAGGGGTAAACTTCTGAAGTTGATCAGCCTTCAGGTTTTGTCGCTGAGAGGGAGAATGAAGAAGAAATTATTGCCTAGAGGAGTAGGCTCATAACCAACCTCCCCGCCGTGGAGTTCAACAATTTCTTTGATAAAAAAAAGACCATGACCAGTGCCCTGTTCTTGATCAATATTGCCGGCTCTGAAGCCTTCCTTGAAAAGATTCCCTCGGTCTTCAGGCGGAATATGAGGACCTGTGCTGAACAGGTTGAGTTTAATGCCGTGCAGTCCAGGCCCGAAATAGTCTGATTTGTGTTCCCACCCGTAGGAAATGAATTTGTTTTTTTCCCCCTGGAAATTGACTACCTCCCTGGTATATTTGGAAGCGTTGGAAAAGAGATTGGCGTAAATCTGGCTGATAAGGCCAATGTCCACAACAACTTCAATTTCCTGATCTGGAACACCGGCCAGGGCGATATCTATTCCCTTTTCCTTGAATTCCTGGGCAAATCTTTTCACCTGGGGATCAATAATCTGACTTTTAAAATTGCAGGCTTTTCTCTCCAGGACATATTTGCCCTGTTCAAAATGACTTCTTCGAAGAAGGGTCTCCAGAAAAAGACTTGTCTGCTCATAATGTCTGAGTATCTCATCGTACTGATCTTTAAGCCCGGTGTGTATGTAATCCATCTTGGCCATTGTCTGGGAAGAAACATATTCTGCATTTTCCCGGGGGAGATTTTCCAATATTCTTGCCATCTCATTTTTCAGATCACCAAGGGCGTTGATATTTGCTTCCAGGCGGCGATAATACAATTTGAAGAACATGTTGGGAACAATGACATTATGTCCGATGTCCTTGACCAGGGTCCTGATGAACTGAATATGTTCCAGATTCTTCCGGCTGATCATTCGCATGTGCAATTGATAGCCAATTCGATTGGCGTATTTTTCAAAAAAAAGTTTTTCATGCCTGGTCAGGTTCATGGAGAGAAATATCTCCAGCATCCCGATAAGCCCTTCAGGGGGATTGAACGGCAATTGATCAATAAGTTCTTTGTTTCCCTTAATGGGCAGATAAAGACGATCTTTGACCAACATGGGACTGGAACAAAAAACCTGACTATCTTGAACCGGACCGGGTTCAGGCTTTCCCACAAAACAGGTGGCAACTTTATTCGCCCTGTTTTCCTCAAGCAGATAAAGGCTGCAATCCAGGTCAAAAAATACTTTGGGGATCAGTACACTGATGGAAAGGAGGTCGTCGAATGAATCAAACTCCTGGGAAAGATCAAAAAAAACATTCAGGGCACAGCTTTGGATAGAGGTGAAATCGTATTCAGAATAGTCGTCAATCTTTTCATGTATTCTCTTCTGAACATTGAACGATCTGGATTGATCCAGGCATCGCAGGGAAATATCAACAACCGGTATTTTTTTAGCCATAACTTTGCCCCGTGAAAATTAACTCCACCCAGACATGAGTTGACATGATCATAGATATTTTTACACTGCATTATATTGCAAGTCAAAAAAATTATGGAGACAATATGCCCGGATATAAAAGTCATGCAGCCTGGGGTTTGATTTTCGGAGCCGGTACACTGGCCGCGTTTAACTGGCTTGGCTGGTACAGGCCTGAGCCTGGTACGGCAATAATGTTAATGGGGTTTGTGGCTCTTGGAAGTCTTTTTCCAGATGTGGATACAGACTCAATTGGGCAGAAACTTTTCTACTCCCTGCTGGCCGCAATCAATCTGACTCTGATGTTTCTGGGACATTATAAATGGGCGGCTGTTCTGGGTTTCTGCGCCCTGCTTCCGGTTGCGGCCAGACACAGGGGCTGGATTCATACCTGGTGGGCCATGTTTCTGGTGCCGTTTACCATATTCATTATTCCCATCATATTCTACGATGTTTCCTGGAAAAATATTCTGCCATTTTATCTGGCATCGGTTTTTGGTTATTTTACCCATCTGCTGCTGGACAGAAAGTTTGTCTAGCTCAGTGGACGGGAAACCCTTAATATCTTGTAAACCAAAACCTCATCTATCATGACCAGGTCCGTGACATGATACTTAAAAAAAGCCAGGACAAGAAATTGTGAAAGCCCTGCCCCAGACGGTTTCAGCCATGATTCATTCGTTATGGTTGTGGGTTGCTGCAGTCCTGCTGACATGCCCCACCCAGCTGTCCTGTTCTCAAGATTTTCGGCATGAGCATGTCATTGAAGGCCGGACCATGGGTACATATTACCGGGTAATTCTGGGGGATGTTACTCAGACCCAGGCAAGGGATGCTCAAAAGATAATCACTGCAGTGCTTGACAGAATTAATCACAGCATGTCGGTTTTTGACCCTTTGAGTGAAGTTTCCAGATTCAATCTGATCCAGTCTGACACAAAGTTCTGCGCTTCTCATGACTTTGCAGAAGTAATGCGGACATCTTTCAAAGCATATGAATTGACCAAAGGGGCTTTTGATCCTTCACTCGGTCCTGTTATAGATTTGTGGGGATTCGGAGTTAAAAAGGCAGACATGGATCTGCCTCGAGAGTCTGATGTTTCAGAGGCCCTTGAAGCGGTGGGTCTGGATAAAATTCACATGGATAAACAGGGATGTCTTTTCAAAAGCCATCCTGAAACAAGACTGAATCTTTCAGCAATAGCTAAAGGGTACGGCGTGGACGCCATAGCTCAGGCTCTCAGAGACATGAATATAACATCTTTTCTGGTGGACATAGGCGGAGATATCTATGCTGGAAGTCCAAGACCTGATAAATCCCCCTGGAAGGTTGGTATCAGTACCCCCCATCCCCAGGCAGGTGCGGATGACCTGATGGAAATCCTTGAACTGGAAAAACAGGCCCTGGCAACCAGCGGGGACTATCGCAATTTTTTCATTAAAAATGGCCAAAGATACAGTCATATTATTGATCCTTCCACTGGTCAGCCCGTCCGCAAAAAAAATGTCAGCGCAACTGTAAAGGCCGAGACCTGCGTTCTGGCCGACGCTCTCGCAACATCCATGCTGGTAATGGGACCGGACAAATCTCTTGCCCTGGCCAAAGAGTCAAGCCTGTTTGAGGTCATGCTCATTTTTGTTAATGAAGACAGCCAGATATCAGTCCGCACCAGTCCCGGCTTTTTTTCAAGGGATGATTAATACGACCCATGTATCATGGCAGACTTGAATGATAAGTGCCGGGTGCGGCATATCATAATAACCCCTTGGGGTTGCTTTGCCTGGCACGCCATAACAGATGAAAAATCGATTAATTTAGCCTAAAGCGTCAGTTCATTCTTAACAATCGCTAAATTTATGGGAATTTTTTCAGGTGCCTAAAGTTGATCCGGGAATGTTTGCTTGAGATTATATTTACAAACAGATTTTCGTATTTATTGATCTGGTAATTCTATTGATTTTTTTTAAGCGTGAAACTTAAAAGGATAACCAACTATTTATTTTATTTGTCATTTTTATTAAGTAAATTTTTTCTGGGTTTTCAGGCAAAGGGTGTTGATTTTATCATGATAAGCGAATAATGCTTATCAGGCGAACAAGGTGACAAATTAAAGTAACCAATAAGTATTTAAGGAAAAAGCATGAAAATTACTGATCTTTTGTCCAAGGAAGAGTGGAAAGAGCTTGAAGAGGAGTTACATCTGAGAACCGGGCTGGACACCAATGTCTATGACTCTGAGGGTTTTACTTTCACTGGCCTGAAACAATGGGCCAACAGGATTTGTCCTGAAATCAAGGCCCGGCCGGAGTCTCTGCAGTCGGTCTGCTCGGTGGCCCATCAGAACCTGGCCCACCAGGCCAGACAAACAGGCAGGCCAGTTATTGAAGAATGCGACATAGGTTTTGTCAAGATATGCGTTCCCTTGATGGTAGGAGACAGGTTTCTCGGGGCCGTGGGGGGATGCGGCCTGGTTATGGAGGAAGGAGAAGTGGAAACTTTCATGATCCATAAACTTACCGATCTGGATGAATCCAAGATTGAGGAACTGGCTTCCGACGTTAAAACCATTACCGAATCACAAGCCTGGGAAGTGGCTAATGAAATCGAGGCCAGACTGAAGAGTCTGGTCCCGGAGGCCAATTAAATCTCGTAATCAATCTTTCACATTCTCCACAGTCGGGCATCTGGCCGGGTTTTTGTCTCATGGGGCAAGTGTCCCGCTTTGACGGGGATTAGAAAACCCCCGGCCGGAAGCGGGGAATGTGAAAAAAACATCGTGAACAGAAAATCCACAGCTAACGTCGAAGAGTCTTAAATTTTTTGATCACTGGAGAATCATCCAGGAACGGCAGGCAAATACGTTGGAATCCAAGCAGAACACAATCAGCTTAATTGAAGACGATTATGGATTGTCCCGCATTAATGAGTGCATTCAGTGTGGCACCTGCAGTGGCTCATGTCCACTGGCCCATGAGATGGATCACGGCCCGAGAGAGGTTTTTTCTCTGATCAGGGACGGTTTTCTGGAAAAAGCCCTGATTTCCAATACCATCTGGTTTTGCGTCTCCTGCTATGCCTGCTCCAGCCGTTGTCCCAGGGAGATACCCGTGACTGATCTGATATACAGTCTCAGACAAATGGCCGTGAAACAGGGACTGGTTTCAAAGAAAATCAAGATGCCTCATCTTTTCAAGGCCTTTGACCGCCAGGTTCGCTCCGGCAAGAGAATTTCCGAAGCCAGAATTGCCTTTTTCTACGGGCTGCGTCACCCTGGAGATGTTATTCCAGCAATACCCCTGTCTCTTAAACTCCTGAAAAGAAAACGCGTGGAGTTATAATCATGGGGCTCAGTTATTTATTTTTTCCGGGCTGTTCCTATGAAACAGCAGCTGGGTACCGGGAGTCTGCTGAAGCTGTCTGCCGTGCCGTTGAAGTGGAACTTAAAGAGCTTCCTGAATGGAATTGCTGCGGTGCTTCTGCAGTATTCAGCCTGGACAGGGCCGAGGGAGTCTGGCTGGCGGCCAGGCTTGCCGCCCTGGCCGGGAGAGAGGGTAAACTGGAAATAGTTTCCGGTTGTAATGGGTGCATAAGCGCTCTGAAAAAAGGGAAAAAACTCTTACTTCAAGACAAAGGGCTAATGGAACAGGTTAGGGTGCGCTTAAAGAAGGAAAATCTTAAGCTGGATCCGGCAGATATTAAGGATCTGCGTGTCAGACATCTATTGGAAATTTTTGTACAGGACGTCCCTGTTCAGTTTTGGGCAAAGGAAAGGCCCAAGCCTAAATTCAAAGTCGCACCCTATTACGGCTGTCTGTTTTCCAGGCCTGACGGAGAAATTGATGACAATGAACATCCAATACTGCTGGAAAGTTTTATCAGCCTTCTGGGATTGGATGTTGTTGAGCACTCCATGGGAACCGCCTGTTGCGGTGCTTCCCACAGTCTTCCGCACAAGGCCGCTGTCAGTGTGTTAGTTGAGCGCATAATCCGGGGTATCCAGACTAATAATGCCGACCTTGCCACTGTCATCTGCCCCCTGTGTCAGTTTAACCTTGACAGCATCCAGGCGAATTTTGATCTGCCACCTCTGCCAATTCTTTATTTCACCCAGGTTGCCGGCCTGGGCATGGGTCTGCCTGTTTCCAGCCTGGGCTTGAACAAATTGCTTGTCCCACTCAAAGAAGCGTGATCAATCATGGATATTCAAGAACCAAAAGTCGGAGTATATATTTGCCATTGCGGCCAGAATATCGCACCTAAGGTGGATGTAGAAAAAGTGGTGGATTTTGCTGCTGGTTTGCCCCATGTGACCGTGGCCAGGCATTATAAATTCATGTGTTCAGATCCGGGCCAGGATCATATAATAAAAGATGTAAACGAGTCAGGGGTGAACCGGGTGGTGGTGGCCTCATGTTCTCCCAGGATGCACGAACGCACCTTCCGCAATGCCTGTGCCAAAGCCGGTCTGAATCCTTACTTTTTTCAGATGGCCAATATCCGGGAAGGCTCTTCCTGGGTCACAGAGGACACCGCCTGGGCCACACTCAAAGCAAGGGATCTGGTGGCTGCTGCAGTAGCCAGGGTTGCCGGTCACAGGGCTTTAACCACTCGTCGCATTGGAGTGAATAAATCAGTACTTGTGATTGGCGGGGGCATAGCAGGGATGCAGGCCGCTTTGACCGCTGCTGAAGCCGGATTCAAGGTCAGCCTGGTGGAGCGTGATACTTCCATTGGCGGACATATGGCCAAGTTTGACAAGACCTTTCCCACCCTTGATTGCGCGGCATGTATTGGTACTCCCAAAATGGTGGAAGTCTCCCAGAATCCCAATATTAAGCTCTACACTCACAGCCTGGTCAAGGACATATCGGGTTTTATGGGCAATTACAAGGTGACTATCCTCAAAAAGCCCAGATATGTGCTTGATGGCGAGTGCACAGGCTGCGGTGAGTGCGCCAAGGTCTGTCCAGTTTCCGTAACCAGTGACTGGGATGAAGGTCTTTCGCAGAGAAAAGCAATATACCGCAAGTTTCCCCAGGCAGTGCCGGGGACATTCTGTATAGACAAACTGGACCGGGCCCCCTGTACCATGGCCTGCCCGGCAGGTGTGAACATTCAGGGGTATGTGCAGCTCATCAGTCAGGGCAAATCTGACGAGGCCTTGCGAATTATCCGTGAACGCCTGCCCCTGCCTGGAGTACTTGGCAGGGTATGTCCTCATCCCTGTGAGGATAAATGCCGTCGCAATGAAGTTGACTCGGCAGTGGCAATAAGAGCCATTAAGAGATTTGCCGCGGACAGTGCTTCGGCCATTCCCTTTCCACTTCCCAAGGTGGATAGAAAGGAAAAAGTGGCCATAATCGGTTCTGGTCCTGCTGGTTTGGCTGCGGCCTGCTTTTTGCGCCAGCAAGGCTTTGGAACGACCATATTTGAGTCTTCAAAACATCTCGGAGGCATGCTTCGAACCGGTATCCCCGACTATCGTCTTCCTCCTGAAGTTCTTGACCGTGAAATCGGTTTCATCCTGGACCTTGGCGTGGAGGTCCGCACAGAAGTCTGTTTCGGTGAAGATATGACCCTGGACAGCCTGCGAGCTGAGGGTTTTTCCGCTGTGTTTCTGGCTATAGGGGCTCAGGCTGGTGCAGGGCTGGCACTGGAGGGCGAAGGCTGCAAAGGAATTATTGACGCGGTTCAATTCCTCAAAGACGTTAACCTGGGACAGAAGGTGGAGCTGGGAGAACGGGTGGCGGTTATTGGCGGAGGCAATGTTGCCATTGACGCGGCCAGGGTAGCAATGCGCCTGGGCGCTAAAGACGTGACCATTATCTACAGGCGCACCGTAGAAGAAATGCCCGCTTACAAGGAAGAAATTCAAGCAGCTATTGATGAGGGGATTAAAATTTCCTATTTGACTCAGCCAGTTAAGCTGATGAACGGCGATGGATGTGTTGCTGGAATAGATTGCGTAAAAACCTGTCTGGGAGAACCGGATGCCAGCGGGCGGCGTCGTCCCGAACCTGTGCAGGGTTCAGAACATGTCATCCAGACCGATACCATCATTACAGCGGTGGGTCAAAGGGTTGAAGCTCCATGGGCCGACAAGGAACCGGAACTCGTCTGGACCCGCAGAGGTACCATTGAAGTTGATAATGATACTCTTCAGACCAGTATTCCCTGGGTTTTTTCCGCTGGTGACGTGGCAACAGGACCGGCAACGGTTGTTGAGGCTGTCGGCGGAGCCAGGCGAGCGGCTGAAGCAATTAAGCGCTTTATTGAGAACCCTGATCATCCCTTGCTTGAAAAGAAAACTGCCGGCGTCAGCCCCGAGGGTAACTGGAAGCCATTTTCAAAGCACCTGGAACCAGAGGCTCGCGCTCTTGCACAGCATATAACACCCGAATCCGCAGTGCAGGGTTTCGCTGAGGTGGAAAAGGTTTTTGACCCTGAAACTGCAAGGCAGGAAGCAGGCAGATGTCTGAACTGCGGTATCTGTTCCGAGTGCATGGAATGCGTCAGAGTTTGTGAAAGGGCAGCCATTGATCACAGCATGCAGGCCGAGGAAGTCCAGGAGGAAGTTGGTGCCATAATTCTGGCCACCGGTTTTAAGACCTATGATCCCACACCGCTGGGTCAATACGGATATGGACGTTTTCCAGAGGTTTATACCAGCCTTCAGTTTGAAAGGCTCAACAACGCCACAGGTCCCACTTCCGGAAATATCCTGACCAAAGACGGTCGAGTCCCGGGCAGAGTAGCCATAATACATTGCGTTGGCTCCAGGGACAAAAAGCATAAAGCCTATTGTTCCCGCGTGTGCTGCATGTATTCCATGAAGTTCGCGCATCTTGTCAGGGAAAAAACAGGGGCTGAGGTGTTTGAGTATTATATAGATATCCGTTCACCTGGCAAAAACTACGAAGAATTTTACAACCGGGTCCAGGAAGAGGGAGTGCATTTCATCCGTGGCCGCGTGGCCGAGATAACTGATATTCCGGATAATCCCAAAGATCAGGGCAGGCTGACTGTTGTAGCTGAAAACAGCCTGAACAGGCAGATCTTGCGTACTCCTGTGGACATGGTCATTTTAAGCACAGGACTGACTCCTGCTGACGGCACGCACGAACTTAGCAGGATGGTTGGCGTTTCCACTGACAGGGACGGCTGGTTCAATGAACTTCACGCCAAGCTTGCCCCTGTATCTTCGGCTTCCACCGGGATTTATCTGGCTGGATGCTGTCAGGGCCCCAAGGATATTCCGGATACTGTAGCCCAGGCCTCGGCCGCGGCTGGAGAGGCCCTGGCTTTGCTCTCAAAGGGATGGGTAAGCACTCTGGCTGAAACCTCGCGTGTTGATCCGGATTTGTGCGCCGGATGTATGATGTGTGTACAGGTCTGCCCGTATTCGGCCATAGAATTCAACCATGAAAAACGCGTGGCAGAGGTCAACGACGCCCTCTGCCAGGGATGCGGCAGTTGTTCCGCGGCCTGTCCCAGCGGGGCAGCCGGCGTGGATCACTTTCTGGACCGGCAGGTTTTTGCTGAGATTCGGGCCCTGCTGTCCGGCTGAATCTCAACCTCCTGTTAAGAATAAAAAAGGCGGGAAAACAAGTTATGGAACAGACCACTCAACAAACAGACCTTGTAAAGACAGAACAGACAGACTTTGATAAAGAATTTCATCCCAATATTGTGGCCCTGGTCTGCAATTGGTGCACTTATACAGCTGCTGATCTGGCAGGAGTAACAAGACTCAAATATCCGGCTGAGATCCGGATGATCCGGCTCATGTGCACGGGCATGATTGATCCCAGATTTATTGTGGAATCATTTTTAAGGGGAGCGGACGGAGTGTTTATCGGAGGATGTCATCCGGGGGATTGTCATTACATCAACGGCAACCTCAAGGCCAGACTCAGAATCGGCGGTCTCAAAGCGCTGCTTCAGGGGATGGGAATTGAGCCCCAACGTCTTGCCCTGCATTGGATCGGTGCCAGTGAGGGTACGGAGTTCCAAAAGCAGGTCAAGGACTTTGTCGAAGGAATAAGGGAACTTGGGCCGTCAGGATTTGGGGTTTACGATTCTATTTAGCAGGAAAGTACATAGTTCAATGTTCAATCACGCGAAACGCGTGGCGAATCGGATTTAAGCTGAAAGCTCAAAGTTTAAAGTTTAAAAACCAGTCATCTGTTGTTTGAAATACTTTCTTATTTCTTAATCTTGAATTTTGAATGTTGAACCTTGAATTTTCAAGAGCATAACTTTCCAAAGGAAAATCGGTATGGATAAATCATTCGCATTTTTGAAAACCAACAATCAGCCCAACAGAATCTTATCCCGGGCTCTGGGCAAACTTCTGGACAAGGGACTGGTTTCAGCTGTTATGGCTCCAGGAATCACAAACGGTTCAGACCTGCCCATGCCCGTGCTGTTTACCCGCGACGAAGCCATGGAGTCATGCATACCGCTTGCTCCCGCGGCCGGGGTAAGCGCAGCTGTCCAGGCGGCCAGGATAGGCAGGAAAGTTAAAGACAAGCGAGTAGCAGTGGTGCTCAAGCCCTGCGAAGTCCGCGGGGTCATTGAACTGGCCAAGCTGAATCAGACCAGTCTGGAATCTCTGGCAATCATCAGCATGGAATGTCCCGGAAGGATGGAAAACGACGCATATCTGGCGAAACTGTCAGCAAGCCCTGATCTGCCTGATTTATATCTGAACGATTCCAGTCTGCAGGATCAGGCCTCCTCCACCTGTCTTTCCTGCGACGCCTTTGAACCGCAAGGAGCAGACATTACAATACACCTGTTTGGCCTTCCGGTTATGGAACATATCGGCATATCCGGCATGACCGCAATCGGGAATGAACTTATTGAGGCGATGGATCTGGAGAAGCCTGGTGCAGCATATGATCAAAGGGAAGCAATGGCCAGGCTGAGAGAGAAGAGGGGCCGGGCAAAAGAGGAGTTATTTCAGAAAACAGGAGAGATTCTCAAAAATCCTGATCAATACCTTGAGGTGCTGGGTAATTGTCTTGGCTGCTTCAACTGCCGCACAGCCTGTCCATTATGTTACTGCCGGGAGTGTGTGTGTGCCAGGGAATCTTTTGACCGCGATCTGGATGATGTTTCCAACAGGGCCAAAAAAACCGGGCAGGCCCGAATGCCGGCCGGCCTGAGCATGTTTCACATGACCCGCATGGTTCATATGTCCCACGCCTGCGTAGGGTGCGGTCAATGTTCAAGCTATTGTCCCAGCAAAATCCCTGTGGCTGACCTGTTCAGAACCATGGGGCAGCAGGTTCAGAATACTCTGGATTATTCACCTGGCCGGGACCCAGAAGAGCCTATTCCCTATCTCAGGTTCAAAACGGAGGCCGGTTCATGAGCAAACCGGGCAGATTCGTGGTGGCCGGGGCCGGAATCAGCGGGGTCAGGGCTTCTCTTGATCTGGCTGAAACCGGACATGAAGTTGTTCTTCTGGACACAGCGCCTGTTTCAGGGGGAATCCTTCTGGCCCTGGATCGTCAATTTCCCAATGATCATTGCGGCATGTGCAGGATGCTGCCCATGCTGGACCGGGACCAGTCAAAGTATTTCTGTATGCGACTGGGAATGTTTCATAAAAACGTCACATTTATGCCAAATACTGAAATCAAGGAGATTGGGGGAGGACCTGGAGATCTGAAGGTTCTGCTTCAGTCCTGGTCGGCCAAAGTTGATCCTGATCTCTGTAACGGATGTGGAGACTGTCTGGAAGTCTGTCCTGTTTCTCTTCCTGATGACCTGGCAGACAGTCTGTCTCTTAGAAAAGCAATTTTCAAGCCCGGGCCTAACACTTCCCCCAGTACTCTGGCCATTGATCCGGACAGCTGCATCCTTTGCGGGAAATGCAAAGAAGTATGTCAGACCGGTGCCATTACCCTGGGGCCAGATTATGAGCAGACCCTTGAGGAGAAAGTAACCGCTGTAATCATGGCCACAGGGGTTGAGTATTTTGATCCCGGGGATGCGTCCATGTACGGTTATGGAAAATATGCCGATGTTATCACTTCATTAGCTTTTGAAAGGATGCTCAGCTCATCCGGTCCTACCCAGGGCAGAATCCTGCGTCCATCTGACGGCGCCCCAGCTGAGAATATCGCCTGGATTCAGTGCGTAGGTTCCAGGAATTTGAGACTTGGGGCTGATCATTGTTCAGGGGCCTGTTGCATGTTTGCCCTTAAGCAGGCCGGGCTTTCAATGGAAAAAGGATCCAGGCCCACTATTTTTTACATGGATATGAGAACATTCGGCCGGGACTGGCAAAAATATCTGGACAGGGCCTCTTCATCAGGATTGAGGCTTGTGCGATGCCGTCCCCACAGCCTGGAAGCCCGGAATGGGGGCGGATTAATGCTCAGCTATTCTCCTGTTCCAGGAGAGCTCATTGACGAACATTTTGATCTGGTTGTTCTTTCAGTGGGCCGCGCTCCCGGATGGAAAGGTCCAGATTTTTCTGATCAGGATGGCGTCCTGGTGACAGGAGGGTCCAAAAGACTTCTGGACATTTCCCGGTCTCTTGTCTCGGCTTCCTCAGTATCCTTCCGGGCAGCGATGATTTCAGGCAGCCCGGTCCAGGCAGAGCAGGGTGATTCCATCACGTCCCAAAGGGTGAAAGTCAAGTCCAAAGTCCTGGTAGTGGGTGGGGGGCCGGCCGGGCTGTCCGCCTCCCTGGCACTGGCCGGTCAGGGCATCAGCGTGGTCATTGTGGAAAAGAATGATTTTCTGGGAGGCAATGTTTCGCAGATATCAGACGCTGAAGCCAGGGAAAGGATAAGGGAGCTAGTCCGGGACGCGGAAAAAAATCAAGATATTGAAATCCTTTTAAAGAGCAGGCCCATGGAGTTCAGCGGTACCACAGGCAATTTTCAAACCCATGTCCTTGATCAGCAGAACAAGGGCCCCATTATAGAACACGGAGCCGTGATTCTGGCTTCAGGAGGATCCCAGAGTACTTTGCCTGCGTCCCTTGTTCATCCCAAAGTAATGACTGTCTTTGATCTGCACAGGCGCCTTGATGATCCGGAAATCAAAGAAAAGGATCTCAACTGTCTTGTATTTATTCAATGTTTTGAAACCAGGACCAAAGAGAAGAATTATTGCAGCAGGCTCTGCTGTCCCACGGCCCTTCGCAGCGTTGAGAAAATCAGGTCAACCCATCCGGAAAGCCGGATTATCTTTTTTTACCGTGATATAATGACTCCCGGGGACCTGGAACACCTTTATACCAGGGCCAGGGAACTGGGGGCCATATTTATTCCATATCAGACAGATATTCCGCCTAAACTGATCCTGGAAAAGGAACAAGTTGTTGTGGAAGGGTTTGACCCTTATCTGGGAGAAGAGGTTAAATTCAAAGCGGACCTTGTCGGCCTTGGCAGCGGCCTTGGCCCTGGTTCAGGACATGAACTGGCCGAATTATTCGGGATAAGAGTCGACAGGGAAGGGTTTTTAATTGAGGCTGACCCGAAATGGCGTCCAGTGGATTCAGGCCGAGAAGGGATTTTCATATGTGGTCTGGCCAGAAACCCGGTCAGCCTGGACGAGGCTGTCGACGAGGGCAGGGCTGCCGCCCAGAGGGCCATGAGGCTGGTTTACAATCCTCAGGCAAGAATGAGCGTTTCCACGGCCAGGATAAGGCCGGCTCTTTGTTCCATGTGCGGATTATGCTGGACAGTTTGCCCCTATTTTGCCCGTTACCCGGGATCAAAAGGAGCCATGGAGGTGGACCCCCTGGCCTGCCAGGGTTGCGGGGCCTGCGTGGCAATCTGTCCCAATCATGCCTCGGTTCTGGAAGTTCAAGGGGACTGAGCAGGTTTTTCAACCACTCTTATGGATGGTGATCAGAATTGATTCTTAATTTTGAACTCGCTTGGTCACGCGCTGCGCGTGATTGAACGATGATCCCGGAGATAAATATGACAGAGAATGCCTCCAGCCTGATAAAGCATACAGCCCTTATGCGTCCTGACGGACATGCGGCTGACTTTTGTCTAGGGTGCGGGACCTGCGCGGCTGGTTGTCCCATGACCGGCATAGATGGCTTTGATCCCAGAAAAATTGTCCGCATGGCCATGCTGGGCAGGGATGAACAACTTGCCGCTTCCTCTCTGCCCTGGCTGTGCACTCTTTGCGGACGTTGCGAAAATGCCTGTCCCATGGGTATCAATATTGTGGGCCTGATCCGTTCAGCCAGGGGGTTGACAGAAAAGGACAAAACTCCCACAGCCATACGCAAGGGGCTGGAGATGCTGCTTGAGACCGGAAATATTCTGGGTTTGCCTGAGGAGGATTTTGGTTTCATAATCACGGACGTGGCAGAAGAATTAAACGAACAGCCGGGGTTTGAAGATTTCACTGTCCCCCTGGAAAAAAAGGACGCAAGACTATTATGCACCCTGCACAACAAGCTGGTGAACATCCAGAACGAAGATCTGATTCACTGGTGGAAAATTTTTCACTTGGCGGATGAGAGCTGGACGCTGCCGGCCAGAAACTGGGAGGGGGTCAACTGGGGTCTTTTTTCCGGAGAGGATCAGGTTCTCAAAGTAGCTGTGGACAATATTGTACAAAATATGGAACGCCTTGACGCGCGACATCTCATGTATCCGGAGTGAGGACACGCTTATCTGGCCACCCGGTACGGGCTGGAACGCTGGTATCCTGATTTTTTTGAGAAACACAATGCGTATACGGTTTTTGACCTGCTCATGGAATATATTGAATCCGGCAGGATCACTCTGGACAGATCCAAAATTTCTCAAAAAGTTGCTTATCATGATCCGTGCAACTACGGACGCAAGTCAAAAGAAATGTTCGGATACGCCTACTATCATGAACCCCGGTGGATTCTGAACAAATGCACGCCAAACTGGGTGGATCTGGAACCCAGCAGAAACAGCCAGTATTGTTGCGGGGGAGGAGGCGGGCTTATGCTGACCACTTTAGATGATCAGCGTGAATATTATTCCCGCCGGAAGATTGAGCAGATAAAGCACAGCGGAGCCAGTCTTATCGTAGTCCCCTGTCACAGCTGTCACGGTCAGATCAAGGCTATGGCGCAAAAATACAATCTCCCGGATATTCAGGTTAAATACCTGTGGGAAGTTGTGGCTGACTCTCTGGTAGTTGAATAAACGACTATTGACATTTTCATGTCTGATTCCCGGAAGCAATCAACAAATCTTCATTCTTCTCTGATCACCTGGTTTTAAATTACAGACATTTTAATACTTGGGCTGCGGCTTGGTGAATGATGCCTGCAGCCTTGTTTTGCAGGTGAAACCCGCGCTTTAAAGCGCGGTCTTTTTATTTTCCTCATTGATATTAATAAAAAAATGATTAAAAAATAATAATTATGCCATTTGATTTAATTTCAGGTTTTGTGTCAGATACTTTGTATCCAGATGCCTGTTGGATAAAACAGTCCATGGAGATGCCAGATGAGCAATTCAGATAATTCCAGAGAAATTTTCTTTTTGAATGCTCAGGATCATAAGGAACTCCAGAAAAGTGAGGAACGATTCCGACGGATCACTGAAAGTCTGACAGACTATCTTTACACCGTTATTGTCAAGGAGGGCCAGACTGTGCAAACCACACACAGTCCGGCCTGCGTTGCTGTTACCGGCTATACTGCAGAGGAATTTGCGTCTGATCCCTTTCTCTGGATAAACATGGTGGTACCTGAGGACCGGGAACTTGTCCTTGAGCAGGTCCGTCAGACTCTGGCCGGGAAAATGACTCATCCAGTGGAGCACCGCATCATTCGAAAGGATGCTTCCCTGCGCTGGGTAACCAACACCATTGTCCCCTATCTTGACGAACTTGGTGATCTTGTGGCCTATGACGGGCTGATCAAAGATATCACCGAACGCAAGGAGATGGAAAAAAAGCTGCGCCAGAGTGAATCCAGAGTCCGAACAAAGTTATCCGTGCTTCTATCTCCGGAAGGGGATATTGGAAGCCTGGACCTTGAGGACATTATAGATATCCAGGCCCTTCAAAGTTTGATGAATGATTTTTATAACCTTACAAAGATAGGCAGTGCCATTGTGGATATTAAAGGCAAAATCCTTGTGGCTAACGGGTGGCAGTACATCTGTACGCAATTTCATCGAAAACATCCTGAAACGCGAAAAAATTGCATTGAAAGCGATATATTTCTTTCAGGTCCAGGCTCTCCAGGCAGATTCAATCTCTATAGATGCAAGAACAATATGTGGGACATGGCAACGCCCATATTTGTCGGAGGAAAACATCTCGGCAATATTTTCCTTGGACAGTTTCTTTTTGCCGATGAAGAGCCGGATATAGAATTATTCAGGGCTCAGGCCAGGCGGTACGGATTTGATGAACAAAAATACCTGGAAGCCCTGGAACGCGCACCTAGATTCAATCGGGAAACAGTTGATCTGGCGATGACTTTCTATACCCGGCTGGCCAATCTGATATCCGAGCTGAGTTTCGGACATATAAAACTTGCCAGGGCAATGAACGAAAAAACCAAGGCAGAAAAAAAGTTAAAGAAATCTAATTACCAGCTTAAACAGGCCCTGGCAGACAGGGACAAGTTTTTTTCCATAATCGCACATGATTTAAGATCTCCATTTATTGGTTTTCATAATTTCATACAACTGATGGACAAACATATTGACAGCATGAGTCATGAAGATATTCGAAAATTAACAAGGGACATGAAGAAAAATGCTGATAATCTGTATAATCTCCTGAACAACCTTCTGGAATGGGCCAGGGTCAAAAGGGGTTTGATTTCTTACGATCCAGGTCCTTTAAATCTGAATGAAATCGTCAGACTGGGCCTTGATCTGATTGAGTCCGGAGCCGCGCAAAAAAATATCAGTCTGGGAGTTTCAGTTCCTCAAGGGATTACAATATTCGCTGATAAACAGATGCTGTGCACTGTAATCAGGAACATCCTGAGCAATGCTGTAAAGTACACCCAAAGACAGGGAAGAATAAGCATCATGGCTCAGTATCAAAAGTCAATGGTTGTGGTTGCTGTGAAGGATAACGGGCTGGGGATGAATGAAAAAACCATTTCTGCCTTGTTTACCCATGGCCAGAAGTTTTCACTTCAGGGGACAGAAGGAGAAACAGGCACAGGCCTTGGACTTTTATTGTGCAGGGAATTTATTGAAAAGCACGGGGGGCGGATCTGGGCTGAGAGCCAGCCTGGACAAGGTTCCACATTTTATTTCACCCTGCCTGCTTATGAGCATGGATAAAAAAAAGAGGCCTGCGGTCTCATTCTTAAACTTCGAACTTTCAGCATTGAGCGTTGAGCTTTGAACTTTAGACGCGCTTCGTCACGCGCTGCGCGTGATTGAACCCTTGAACGCCTAACAATAACAAATGACTGTTAATGTATCGGTCTTTTAAATATACCCCCATTCCTGCAGCCTGGAATGGGCATGCCGGGCATACTCGCCCTGATTGACCACCTGCAGATAGTCGTAATATTTTTGCGCGGCCTGCTCTTTCCTGCCCATTCCTT
This sequence comes from Desulfonatronovibrio sp., assembly GCA_003566455.1. Classification (GTDB taxonomy): domain Bacteria; phylum Desulfobacterota; class Desulfovibrionia; order Desulfovibrionales; family Desulfonatronovibrionaceae; genus Desulfonatronovibrio. The sequence goes on along the minus strand of PXDF01000202.1, from coordinate 842 downwards.
CCAGGGCCAGACCCTGGAAAAAGGTTGTATTTGGATTGCCCGGCAGAACTTTTTCATAATCATTGAATTCCGCCAGGGCCCCGTCGTAGTTTTTCAGTTGAAGATTGGCCATGCCCAGAACATGCCTGGCCTGTGGTTCTTGTGGATAAACTGATCTGGCGTTTCTGGCGTATGTGAGAGCCTCCCTGTTGTTTTTCAGGGCCAGATAACATTTGGCCATTTTCAGATTGCCGGCATAGTCCTGAGGAGCGGAATTGAGTGACCTCTGATAATGATCCTTTGCCTTCCCGGGGTTTCGCTTCATCATCTCCTCGTCCCCTTTCTGCATGGCCTTTATTGCCGGAGCTATCCGCCTTAAAGCGGCTGTGTTGTCCATGTATCTTTCTTTGTAAATGGGTTTAGTCTGCCTCTGGGCCTCATATTTCGCGCTGACTTCATTTATGGCTGTCTGATAACGCTCTCTGCTCATGGGATGAGTAGAAAATAGAACAGCCATGGAACTTTCATTCTTACCGGACATTTCATTAAGCATGCTCATAAGACCAATGAAACCTTCAGGGTTGTAATCAGCACTGGCCATGTATTCCAGTCCCAGAGAATCCGCTTCTCTTTCCTGATTCCGGCTGTAACCTGCCAGCAGAGCTCCGGCTCCGATTCCGCCCAGACCCGCGACCAGATCGGAATCAGCTACAACTGAAACTCCTGATAAAACAACCGCTGCCAGAAGGCCCCTGGTCATCCTCTGGCTGGTATGGCGGGCGGAAACATGACCGGCTTCATGCCCGATGAGTGAAGCCAGTTCAGCCTCATTATCCAGATCCAGCAAAATTCCTCTGGTAATG
>PXDF01000092.1 GCA_003566455.1 Desulfonatronovibrio sp. | reverse complement strand
TGCACATTCTGGGTACTGATCCAGGATCAAAACAGGACCTGCCCAACATCGGCAATAAATACGGCAATGAATTCCTGGGCATGTTCGAAAACAGTGACGGCTCAACCAGCTATTTTATCAGGAAGGGAACCACCTGATCCCACCCACGCCGGGCCTGATCTCAGACGTCAGATGTCATCCTGCCTGATTAACCGATTGTCTCTTAAATTAAGCGATTTTTCCTGAAACTGGCTGAGATTGCTTCGGTCGCTAACGCTCCCTCGCAATGACAGATAAAAGTTCCTCAATTCAGACCACTGATTCACTGATTCACCGGTTCACTGATTCACCGGTTGGTTCACAGATGTCTGACGTCAGATGTCAACTCCTTAGAAATTCCGCGTCATCCTCGGGCAGAGAGGGGTTGATGCACATGCCTGAGCCGATTTCAAAACCAGCCCTTGTGGTCAGTCTGGGCAAAATTCTTAAAAACCAGTGCAGCTGGGGCTCTTCACTTTTGTACCTGGTACAGGAATTAATGGTAAAATTATAATCCGGGCAGTGCAGCTTATCCTGAAAAACCTTCATCACCCATTCCAGACTTTCAGCCATGTCTTTCTTTTCCACCTCATTGATATCCTTGAAATCAGCCATGTGCCTTCTGGGAACCACCCAGAGCTCAAAGGGAACTTCCGCGGCATAGGGAATAAACACCGCGAAACTCTGGTTATCAAAGAGCATTCTTTTCTGATCCCGCGCTTCAAATTCCAGAACATCACACATGACGCAGCGCCCCATCTCATCAAAATATCTTTGTTCCTCGCGTTCCCTGTTCCTGATAAACTTGGGCACCACACTGGAAGCAACCAGCTGGGAATGTGGGTGAAACAAAGAAGCCCCGGCTGACCTGCCATGATTTTTAAAAAGCATGATCAGCATGTACCTGGGATCATCGGCAAGCATGGAGTAGCACTTATGATAGCTTTCAATAACCACCAGAAGTTCTTTTCTGGCCATGCCGCACATCTGGATATTATGCCTGGGAGATTCCACAATAACCAGGTGCGAGCCAAACCCGTTGCCCTGAAGATATATCCCGTCCTGATGCCTGAAAATATCTCCTTCAGGAATCAGGGCTGGAAACTTATTGTAAACCGCCCTTGCGGACCAGGCCTTGCCGTCTTTATCCGGAATCTCACAGGCCACACTGGACAGCTTGTTCTCATTGCCCGGACAGAAAGGGCACTCCGGGTTATACTCAGGCATTTGAACAAGGCAGACATCCCTGACAAAATCCATGGGCCGCTTCCGCCTGGAAGGAGCAAAAATCACCCACTCTCCGGTTAGCTTATTCTGTCTGAACTGACTTTTCATTGTGTTAATGTAGTTATGGACATTATGGACTGTATGGACAACATGGACATTAACTCGACATCCTATGTCTGACTTCCTGCCGGGTTGCGAACTCCTGAAAAGAATCATTAGCCACCCGCTGCGCTAGACAGACACAGACGGAAAAGACAGACTGGAAGACAGACATACTTCCTGCGGGCGACTTTCCCCGCAGGAAAAGTGTCCACGCCTGACGGCGTAATTCATTATGGCCGCAGGCCATGACAGGTTTTTCTCCGGCCAGCGTCGGCCGGAGAAAATTACTTTTTGTCCGTGTCTGTCTGTGTGTTTCTGTGGCTAATAACTCTTTCTCTTTTGTCTTGCCGACCTCTGACGTCCGATGTCCGTCATCCGACTCACCGACTAACCGATTCACCGACTCACCGACTCACCGATTCACCGACTCACTGGGACAGGCTTCTCATCTTCAAAGAATAGAACATCTCCAGGTAGCGCCTGGTTTCGTCGCGCTCCAGGTTGGAGACGAATTTCCAGAACCCGTAAATCCTGGAAGAGGACAGAAGCTTCTGGGCGTAAAGCCGCCAGTTGTATTTTTCATCAACCCTTTTTATTCCATTGGCTGATATTTCCTCCCAAAAAGACGGTTCATCCCTGCACCTGGCAAAAAATTCAGCCATCATTTCCGAGGCCTTTTCCCCATGAGTGGGGTCAATATGAAACCCTGATGCTTCGTGTTCAATAATCTCCAGAGGACCGCCGAATATGGTGGCAAAGGTGGGCAGGCCCGAGCTCATGGCCTCAACCACTGTCAGGCCGAAGGCTTCAAAGAGCGCGGGCTGAACAAAAGCCCCCCTGCTGTCGGCCACATACCTGTACAGCTCGCCCGTCATATTCTTATCCAGCCTTAATCCAAGCCAGCGCACCTGCTCATGAAGTTCATATTCTTCGAACAGATGATGCATTTCATCAATACAGGCCCTTTCTTCATCATCCCTGGACTCATCCTTGTTTATATATCCAGCCACCACAACAAGGTTGACCAGGTCCCTCAGCCTTTCGTTCTGTCCATACCAGCGAACAAGACTGGGCAGATTTTTAATCTTGTCCAGCCTGGCCATGGTAAAAATCAGAGGTTTTTCCCGGTCTTTAAGCACTCCCCTGGCCTGTCCGCCTTCAGGACCATAAATAAATTCTTCCAGCTCCTCATGAAGTTCATTCAGTCTTCGGTCCTTTTCATAAAAAGGGAAATACACGTTTTCATCAGCTCCTGGCGAAACCACGTTAAACTTGGGATCAAACACGTCAATGCCTTTGAGGACACGGTAAAGGTCAGGCATGGTGAAGGACTGGTAGGTTTCGTACTGGCCAACGCTTTCCTCTGTACCGGCTATTTCCTGGTAGGTGCTGGTGATGATGAAATCCGCGGTATTCATGGAAATAAGGTCCGCGGTGAACTGGCTGGAGAACCTGTACTGGGATTCATTGTGTTTCCAGTACTGGGCTGAAAAAAGATACTTTGACTTTTCCAGGGCATGGGCAATATTGCACTGGGTGATCCTGAGCTTCCTGGACATGAGGGTGGCCACAAGGTTGCCGTCGGAATAATTGCCGATAATCAGGTCCGGTCTTCCTCCCAGCTCAGCCTGAACCTCATTGGTTGAATCCAGGGCGTATCTCTCCAGGAAAGGCCAGACATGGAATCTGGAAATCCAGTTCTGGACAATTTCACCGTTGGGATAACGAAACGGCACCCGCAGAATCCTGGCGTTTCTGGTGCCGACAATGTCTTCAAGTCTCTGGTTGCAGGTGGTTTCACCACATTCAGGTATAAGTCTGGTCAAGACAATTATCTCCGGCTCAATATCCAGCCCCTGATTCCTGATCTGAATGTACATTTCTTTTTCCAGGGCCCTGACCTGATCCAGGATATAAACTATCTGGCCACCCGTGTCGGGCATGCCAAGCACGTTGGACTGGCCGAAATACCCATGGGGGGAAACAATAACCAGCTTGAACAGCATGGGGATTTTGCTCAGAAAATCGGCCAGGATCCTGGGTGTGGGCGCTTCAAGTATCTCCAGAAGAAGATTGAGGTTTTCCAGGATGTCTGCTTTTTTTCTTCCCCAGCCCGGCTCAAACCCGAAGTTCTTCATATCTTTGGCAAAATCAGGCCAGGACGCGTCCCTGCTCTTCTTATTAAGAAAGTTGACAGCCTTGCGCAGAGAAGTTCGCAATTCACCAAGGGAATCAATCCGGTCATTAAGCATGAGCTGCCTGCCCTGGCACTGGTGCATCCTGAGGAAATCATACAATCTTTCATGGCCTTTCTGATTTGGCTGAAAAAAACGGCCTGACAGGTGCCTGTTAAGAAACTCAACGCCTTTGCCGATGTATGATGAATCCTTAAGCTTTGGAAACTCCCGGTTAAAGGGCTCAAGGTCTATCTCCAGCAGGAATTCATCCGTGGCGGTTGAGTGATTGACCTGCATCTCCTCAAAACGCAGATAATGGTGGACATCAATTTCATCAAAAAGCACGTCGTCAACGTGAAACCTGAAGTACTGCCATGTGCCGATATGGGGCCGGACCGAAAGGTAGACCCAGGGATTGGAAATACAGGCCACCTGCGAACATTTGAATACATCAAAAACAGTCTCAGCCTCAAATTCAGCATTGTCTGTGTCCTCAAAAAACTCATCAAGCATGTCTTCAAGCTCTGAACGCAGGAGAAAGACCTTGTCCTTTCTGATCATATTGCGCAGAAAAAGATAGACCACCTTTCTGAGTTCAGGGGTGTCAACCTTGACCTGATCTGTTTTAATCAACATTATTGTCCTCCAGAAAACCGTAATATTTCATTCCCTCGATAATCCCGGCGGAATATCTGTCTGACGCGAAGTAAATTGTGGGAGTCTCCGGCAGTGTTTTGAGCTCCGGGCTGAAGTTGCCCACAACCACACTCAAGGTGCCCCCTGAAAGCATCTCCCGGTCATTGCCCGAATCGCCGGCCACCATTACCTTTTTAAAATCAACACCCCATTTCATGCAGATATACCTGATAGCCAGTCCTTTGGAAGCCCGCAGAGGCAGAAAATCCAGGTATCTGCCATGGGAATGGATGATCTTGGCGTGAAGGTCGTTGCGACGCATGAGCTTGCGGATCTTGCGGATCCCGTCAAATCTGGACGGAATAAAGTTATAACTTAATTTAAACTGACGCTGATTCTCATCAGCCTGAAGCTCAACCCCTGAAATATCCTTCATTACCTCTCTTATTCTTTCAGGCTGCCATTTGTAGTTGATATGGCTGCTCCAGCCGTGATCCTGGAGAATATTAGGCCCGTAATATATTTCACTGCCCACTGAGGTAATGAGAATCTCTGGTATGGGAATATTTTTTTCAGCCAGGATGTTCAAAGTGCTTTCAAGGGTGCGTCCGGTAGCCACTCCAAACACCAGGCTGTCCTCAAATCTGGCCAGGTATTTCAATAACTTCTTTAATGATCTGTTGTCTCCAAGCAGGGTGTTGTCAATATCAGAGACAAAAATCCTGTCTGAAACCGGCAGTTTGCTTTTAATGATGGGCAGCATGGGACCAGGGTCGGCTTTTCTGGAGATCAAGGCGGATATTTCCCGGATGTAGCGCATGGCATGGGTATCCCAGGAGTAATTGGCTCTGACGCCTTTAATTCCTGAAACAGAAGCCTTTTTCCATTTATTCCTGTCCTCAATATATCCCAGAATGACCTCTCCCATCTTTTCCGCGTCCAGAGGATCAACCAGGACTCCATTGTCGCAGTTGCCGATAATGTCCCTTGGCCCGCCATCATCAGTAGCCACAAGAGGAAGACCGCTGGCCGCGGCCTCAATCAGGGTCAGACCGAACGGTTCAGTCAGGGCGGGATTGACAAATACTCCTCTGGTTCTGGCAGCCAGGCGGTAAAGCTCAGGCACATCGTCAGCTTCATGGGTCTTGGGATAGGCGGCCAGTCCGTAAAGATCGTATTTGTCAACATCCAGAAGAACGCGGGTCAGCACCTTTTTGGGCCCGGAATCCATGGTCCTTATATCCTGCCTGTTGCCGGCAATCACCACCAGGTTAGCCATATGCTTAAGCTTTTCATTGGCGCCAAAGGCCCTGATCAGGGTGCTGATATTTTTTCGCTCGTCCGGCCTGGACAAGGCCAGAACCATTGGCCTGGAAGGATGCTTGAGGAATCTGTCCAGCTCCCTGGCAATGGCCGGAAGGTCCTGTCCCCGCCTGTATGGATAGAATCTTTCCAGATCAACCCCGGGAGGGATTACGCGCATCCTTTTGGGATGATAATTGTCATATTCCCTGTATTGCTCCTCTTTCTCCTGGGAAGTGCTGGTTATGACCAGGGACGCGTTGCCCAGAGTCATTTCCTCGGCCTCGATCCTGGTAGACATGTTGTACCTGGACTCAATAAAATCCAGGGACCGTCCTCTTTTGAGCAGTTTTTCCTTCTTAACCCTGCCCAGGGAATGACCGGTGAATATGAGAGGAATTCCTAAATTCTGGCAAAGTCTGGCCCCGGCCAGACCAGCGTCAGCGTAATGAGCGTGGATCATGTCCGGGACCTTGCGCAGGCGCCTGAAATATTGAAGAACGCGGTCGGTGAATTCATCAAGATAGGGCCAAAGAACTTCTTTGCGCAGATATCTATTGGGACCAAAGGGAACCCGGATGATACTGGCCTTTTCCCCAATCTTTTCAATTGTTTTTCCATAACTGGCATCCAGTTTGGAATCAAGAACACTTCTGGTGATGAGATCCACCCTGTTTATTTCAGGACGCTTGCCCAGAGCCCTGGCAAGCTCAACCACATATTTGACCTGCCCGCCGGTGTCAGCGTCACGGCCAAGCTCCATGTCAAACCCGCGCACCAGACCGTGGATGCTCAGATGAACAAGGTACAATCCTTTTTTCTCCTTTTTTTCAGGCATTCTCACGCTCCCATGATTGTATTATCCGCTGATAAAAATCAGCGTCATCAGGAATGGCGCCCCTGTTCTCACAAATTCTGGCCGCGAAATATACGGCTCTTTCAAGAATTTGCTGCCAGTTCCAGGCTTTTATGATTCCAAGAAGAAAAACAGAGGAAAAAGCGTCTCCAGCCCCCACGCTGTCCTGGAAATTCTCAACCTCTGGAGAAGGGGCGGATAAATGACCCGCGCCTGACGGAAAAAGCATGGCCCCTTTGGATCCAAGGGTGACAATGAGACATTTGAAATTTCTTCTGTGATTTAAATCCTCAGCCATTGTCTGGAGATCAGAAGACGTATCAATGTGTTCCAGGGAACAGACCCGCCTGAGTTCATCTTCATTGACCTTTAGATAATGGCACCAGGACAGAATATCTTTGACCAGTTCCCTGTTCCACCAGGGGTCTCGAAGATTGATGTCGCAGAAAGCGGTTGTGTTGTCGTGCTGGGCAAGCCTGTAAAGAGTGGACGCGGACACGCTGTTTCTTGCCGCCAGTGTCCCGTGATACAGCAGCGTGCCGTGTCTGGAGGTTATGAGTTTCCAGTCCGGGGGTTCAATATGGTCATAGGCCACATTGTTTTTTATATCGTAAGAAGGTTCGTCATTATCAATACTGACCCTGACCTCTCCTGTAATCCTGTGATCATCCATTTGAAGCCCGGATGCGGACAGGGCTCTTGAATCCACGTTTCTGAGCACCTCCCTGCCGGGCTCGTCACTGCCGATTCTTGATATGAAAACAGGATCAAGGCCGAATCCTCTTAAATGGCAGGCGACATTATAAGGAGCCCCTCCTATGACCCTTTTCTCATCCGGAAAGACATCAAACAAAACCTCACCAAAAACCAGTACTGAATCGAAATTATTGCTCATCATTCTCTGTTTGTGGGTTGAAGACCGAAAGATCCATTAAAGACCTATAACCCATAATACTGATTTTCGCAAATTTGTGCTCAGCCTTCCACGTGAAGCCAGTTCCTCAAGGCCTCGACCTCGCCCTGCCAATGGATGGACAGCCTTATATCGATAAAACCGGCGAACAGGTCATCGAAAAACTCCAGGGCCTTTTCCACCAGATAGACCTTTTCCAGAAAAGCACTGTCCGGATCATCGCCCTCTTCCATTTTGGTGCGTACCTTTGGTGTCTTTAACCCGGAAAAAGAAAAGTTCGAGGCATCCACGTCCATGATCCACTCATTGGCGTCCTGCTCCAGCTTTATCCTGGCCTGAGCCACCTTTTTCCCGGTACTCAGACCGAGCCTGGCTTCTTTAAGATCTGACATCATGCCGGTGCAGACCGCCTTTTCCAGGCTGACCCCTTCGCCGCCCTCAACAACAACCTTCTGCTCAAGGTAAAGGGCGAAATCCTCGCCATTTTTTGTTTTAAACAAATTATCCTGCTGTTCGCTTTTAAACCAGAGCCAGGTCAGAAAATCCCGTCCCAGAATAACATCCTTTTCCCCGGCCAGCTGCAGATCCACTTGCTTTTGCATTCATCCCCTCTGTCTTTATGGTTATAATTCTCACCTGAATTGAAAAACTTTCCTGATACCACTGGAGATTGCCTCGCTCCGCTTACATTGACAGCTTCAGACGGAACGCCGGTTTTGGCCAAGCCTGTCATTGCGAGCGAG
>PXDF01000177.1 GCA_003566455.1 Desulfonatronovibrio sp. | reverse complement strand
CAACTATTACAACCGCTTAAATACTGACCCGACCAGGCCGGCTCTACGCCGAAAGAGCGAATAAATAGACCCTGTAAAATATCTTGTCAATAACTATTTTAACAAATCAAAAATATAATTAAAAACCTATAACCCAAAAATAACTTGTCAATAGATCTCAGAATTCAAGAATTATTTAAAAAAACTTATTGAGGAAGCTGATAAAAGTACAGTTTTAATCAGCCGGCTGCGGCAACTGCCAGGCAAGATATTAATCTGAGAATGCTAGCATCCCGGAGACAGCCCTGTAATCAATTGACTAAACTCAATATATTTAATAGACAGCATCGGACAATTCAGTTCAAAGCATATTCAAAGCGAAAACAAAATGATCACCCCTAAAATGGCCTCGCGCAAGGAAATATTCGGCTGGGCCATGTTTGACTTTGCCAATCAGGCCTACACCACCCTGATCATCACGGTTATTTTCGGGGTAGTGTTTACCCGGGTCATTGTGGGTGATGGACCACACTTCAAGCTGGGCAATCTTCTCTGGAGTGTGTCCCTATGCGTCAGTTACGCCATGGTTGTTCTCCTGGCTCCTGTTTGCGGGGCAATCATGGACCATACCAGCTCCAAGAAAAAATTCCTCTTTGCCAGCTATGTCTTAACTGTAATTTTCACGGCTTGTCTCTATTTCATCACCCCAGGAATGATACTTTTGGGCATGATCCTCATTATTATTTCAAACTTTGCTTATTCCATGGGAGAACCATTTATTGCCGGATTTCTGCCTGAACTGGGACCGCCCCACGCTCTGGGAAAAATATCGGGCTTTGGCTGGGCGCTGGGTTACATCGGCGGACTTTTTTCCACCGGCATTGTCCTGCTTGGACTGGGAGGAATCGAGGAAAGCAATTTTGATAACCTGCGTCTCACTGGTCCACTGGCGGCTTTCTTTTTTATGGTGGGAGCCATTCCAACTTTTCTATGGCTTAAAGAAAAGAAAAACAATAACACCCGCCCACCGGTCTCCCTCTATATCAGAACAGGCTTCAACAGACTCAAATCAACCCTGGACGATCTCCCTGCCTACAGAGATCTGGCAATTTTCCTGCTGTCTCTTTTTTTTGCCATGGCCGGACTTTATATTATTATAAGCTTTACCTTTATCTACGGCGATCAGGTCATTGGCTGGGAGCCCAAGTTCCAGATGCTCATGTTTGTTTTGACCCAGATAACAGCCGCTGCAGGAGCACTGATGTTCGGCTTTTTACAGGACAGAATCGGTGCCAAAAAAACATTCAACCTCACTCTATGGCTATGGATAGTATCCATCACACTGATCTACTTCACTGTAGACATTACGCGAATATTAAACCATATTTTCCAGGCAGATCTTGAACCTCAGCATTTTTTTCTTATTGTGGGCTGCCTGGCCGGTGCCGGTCTGGGAGCTGTGCAGTCCTGCGCCAGAACTATGGTGGGCATGTTCACCCCAGAAAACAAAGGCGCTGAGTTTTTCGGCTTCTGGGGAATGACAATCAAGCTGGCCGCAATTTTTGGAATCCTGGGTCTCGGAATTCTGCAAAGCTTTGTTGGCTTGCAGGCCGCTGTTTTGCTCTGCCTTGGATTTTTCGGTCTGTCATTTGCTATTAATCTTCTTGTTGATGAACAAAGAGGCATTGAAACGTCTCGTCACTACCCGGGAAAACAGCCTTGAACTCCGAATCAGCTCATACTTCATCCGGCTCGCTGGCCCGTAAGGCCTCTGTTGTTGCCGGAGCCACATTAATAAGCCGCATCCTGGGATTTGCCAGAGATCTGATAATAGCCTTTACTCTGGGAGCTGGGCCTGTTGCTGATGCTTTTTTCGTGGCCTTCAGGCTGCCAAATCTTCTTCGCCGACTTTTTGCCGAAGGTTCACTGACCCTGGCCTTTATTCCTGTATTCACAAAAATCAAAAATTCCCAGGGAAAGGATGAGGCCTTTATCCTGGCCAGGTCGGTTCAGCTTTGGCTGTTGATGATAGTCGGACTTATAACCATTATGGCCTTGATCTTTGCAAACCCCCTGACTTCAATTATTGCGCCGGGCTTCAGAAGCAGCCCCGAAATATTTGACCTGACAGTCTTCCTGGTACGCATATGTTTCCCATATATACTTTTCATCTCTTCAGTTGCCATGTGCATGGGCGTACTGAACTCCATGAACCATTTTTTCGCTCCGGCCGTGGCCCCGGCTCTAATGAATCTTACCCTGATAATCTGCGCCCTGTCAGCCTATTATGGAGGATTCAACGTTGCTATTTACCTTTCAGCAGGAGTTTTTCTTTCAGGGATTATCCAATGGTATTTTCAATACCCTTTTCTTAAACATGTCGGATTCTCATGGAAAGGAAGCTATTCTTTAAAGCATCCCGGAGTGTTAAGGATCGGCAAACTCATGCTGCCCACGGTTTTCGGCGCGGCTGTCTACCAGTTGAACATCCTGATTGGTACTGTGCTGGCCTCATTTCTGGCAGCTGGTTCAATTTCATATTTGTATTACGCGGACCGATTAGTCCAGTTCCCTCTTGGCGTATTTGCAGTAGCCATCAGCACAGTGGCTCTGCCCTCTCTGTCCGCTCTGGCTGGAGCCGGAAACATGAGCGGCTTTAAAAAGACCTTAAACTCATCCGTCAGTTTGACTCTTTTCATCGCCTTGCCCTCAACCGCCGGGTTGATTGGTCTCAGCTACCCTTTGATCGAAGTAATCTTTGGTCGGGGAGAATTTACAGAAACGGCAGTGCAGGCTACCTCTCTGGCCCTGATTGGCTACGCTGTTGGATTGCCGGCATTTTCCTGTGTTCGTCCCCTAGTTTCTGCCTTTTACGCCCTTGAGGACACCAAAACTCCAGTCAAAATTGCTGTAATAAGTCTTCTGGTCAATATCTGCCTTGGAATCCTCCTAATGCAAAAACTTCATCACCTGGGTCTGGCCCTGGCAGCCAGTATTTCATCATGGTCCAATGTCATACTTCTTGGCATGGCTCTCAGCAGAAAAACCGGACAGTGGCTTTCACACCAGCAAAACCTCTGGAAAATGCTGAGCATAAGTTGTGTTTTACTTTTGGGAATAAAGCTTTTATCAATATCTCCCTGGAAGGCTGTTGCCCTGATCCCTTTGTGGGCGATTCTTTATTTTGTTATGGCTATGGGCTTAAAACTGCCCGAAGCCTCAATGATAGCCCGGACCTGGGCTGGAAAATAACCTGTTATTGAAAATTGTAAAAACATATAATCCTGAAACCAACAATTAAAAAATGCCTCAATTTATACCGTTACAATTTTACCATTACAATTGGCTGGATACCAGAATCCATTCAGAAAAAGTGATTTCTCCTCCTTATGATGTTCTTTCCCCGAATGACAAAACAGATCTGGCCGTGGAAGAGTTCAATGTCGTCCACATTGATTCACCGCCTTCCTATGAAGAAGCTTCTTTGAAAATAAATACCTGGATTTCCAACAGTATACTCATTCAGGATCATGCCCCATTCTTTTATATCATGGCTACTGATTACAAAGGGGAAAATATTACAAAAACCAGGTGGGGAATTTATGGTGGAATGAAGGTCCATCCATTTGAGGATAAAAAAGTGTTTCCCCACGAACAGACCTATTCCAAGGCTAAAAACGACCGCCTTAAGCTTATGAAGGCCACACATGGTCAGCTCAGCCCAATTTTCGGAATTTATGATGACCCGGCATTGATAATTGAAACTATAGGCCGGCAGATCCAGAACGATCCGCCCTTGATTTGTTTTACCCAGGAATCCGGGGTTGTTAACAGAATCTGGCGGGTTCCGGCTCATCATAATCAAGCCGTTGAAAATCTCATCAAAGACAAAAAAGTATTCATTGCGGATGGACATCATCGATACGAAACTGCGCTTAACTACAAGAATATGATGCCTAAAAGTAAGCAGGCCCCCTGGAATTATGTTTTTGTTTATTTGAGCAATATTTCTTCTCCCGGTCTTGAAATATTTCCTTATCACAGAATAATTTCCAATAAAAAAACATTTGACTGGAAACAAATTATCAAAAAGGCGGAAATCGATTTCTATATAATGTCCGCTGACAAACTAAGCGGGTTTGCAGGGCGGCAGCGCCCGGATTCATTTGTTCTCTACTCTGGAAAAAGCTTTGTCCTCTTTACACCTAAAAGCCCTCCACAAGACACTTTCTTCCGGATAGGCGCGTATGTTCTTGACAAACTGTTCCTGCGCAAGGCCATGGAACTTTCCGATGGGGAACTGGCTTCGGGTAAATATATCAGCTACACTCATGAACTTGATAATATTTTCAGCAAAGTAGATTCCAGGGAGGCTCAGGCAGGCTTTATTCTGAAGCCTGTGCCAATGGATGTGCTTCAGCTGGTGTGTGAAACAGGAAATGTAATGCCCAGAAAATCCACCTTTTTTTACCCCAAACTGCCCACTGGAGTGCTCTTTCATCTCTGGGGGAATAAAATCTCCTGATTGCCAAGATAGGGATGAGCAGAGAAAGATTTCCCAGAGGGCTGAGCCAGCCCGCGAAAGGTTTTCGTTTTTCCTTAGACTCACTTCTTTTGTCTTGCTTTATATCTCCCGGACAGGAAAACAGTGTCGTGGACATTGGCTGCGGCTGCGGTGTGGTTGGTCTTGGGCTTATACTGGCCAATCAACATAAAAATATCCGGGTGACTGGTCTTGATCACTGTCCTGACATGATCTACCACGCCAGATTTAATTCTGATCTTCTGAATCTTTCTCACAGGCTTACCGCTCAGGAACTGGACGTTTCTCAGGTAAACAGCAAAAACTTCCTGGCTGAAAGCTTTGATTTGGCCCTCACCAACCCTCCCTATAGAAAGTCTGAGTCAGGTCGGGCTCCCCAGGAAAAATCCAGGATTAAGGCTTCCTTTTGTGACGATGATAAACTGAACAGTTTTTTCAGGTCCGCTGCGTTTTTGCTTAAAAACAAGGGGAAAACAGGAATTGTGTTCGGAGCTGAAAGGCTGTCTGAGCTCCTTGACAAAATGAAGAGTTGTTCTCTGATTCCAAAAAAAATTCTGCCGGTTTATGGAAACCTGGCTAAACCAGCCCGCTTTGTTCTGGTTGAGGGCATAAAAAACGCTGGTCCTGGACTTATACTTTTACCACCTTTGATCCTTTATGATCAGTCAAACAAGCTGACCAGACAAGCCCTGGAGTTTTGCCCATTTCTTGAATGCAACCCAGGCAGGAACAAATGAGAGATTTAAGCTTAAATACCGTGCGTGTCTTTTAAAAAGAAAAACAGGCCCCCAGTTGAAAACATGATTGTTTTTTAATGGAATCAAGGGGTTTATTGAAAAATATTAACCATTTTATCAGCTCTCACAAACAATATCAGGACATGGTCCTGAACCGGCAGAGCAGACATTTTTGTAAATTATGGCGGCCCGAACAAAATTTGCGGCCCAACCCCCCGCGCCGAATGCGTGGATATGGGTATAACCTGCGAGAACATTCCTGAATCCCAGACCGTCAAATCCCATACTCATTCCCACCCCCCTGCTCAGGCTGAAACAAAAGCTGGTATCTTCAGGCACTGGAACACATTTTGAGTAATGAAACTCATGGCCGGCAATCTTTGCACCCAGCGGGAAAAAAGGATTTTTGCGAACAACCTCAGCTTTGACGTAACCGTGGCCCTGAGGTTTTTTAAAAAGTCTTGTCCTTATGGGGAAAATCCCAGCCATGGAAAAGCATCTGTCTTCATACTCTAGGCTCTCAGCCAGGTACATGAAACCACCGCATTCCGCGTAAATGGGAAGCCCGTCCATGGATAATCTGCGAAGCTTTTCCTTTAATAGAATATTCTCGTCCAAAGCCCTGGCCATGGTCTCAGGAAAGCCCCCCCCAAGGTAAAGCCCATGTATTTCAGGCCATGCCTCCCTGTTCAGCAGGCTCAGTTCCACAAGCGTGGCCCCCTGGCTTTTCAGAGCATCAAGATTTTCCTGATAGTAGAACCACAAAGCCTTATCCCTGACCACGCCAATTACCGGAGAGTCATCCACAGACCCGGCCGGACCGGAAAAAACCGGGGAGAGTTCTTCATTGCCGGGAGGAGCATTCCTGGCAATATCAAGGATCTTTTCAACATCCGTGTTATCAGAAACAATTTCCCTTAACCGCGAGAAAATTTGATCATGGTCCTTGTGTTCCTGGTCTGAAACAAGGCCCATATGCCGTTCTGGAATGGGATTCTCCCTTAGCTTGGGTAATGCGCCGAGCACAGGGATGTCAGTATATTTTTCAATGGACTGACGGGTGATATTGCGATGTCTGACACCAGCGGTCTGATTAAGAATCACCCCAGCCAGATTCAGATCTTTTTCAAAGTGCTTGCATCCCAGAACCATGGCCGCGACTGTTCTGGTTACCTTGGTGCAGTCAACGACCAGAATGACCGGAGTTTTAAGGATTCTGGACAATTCCGAAGTTGAATAGGATCCTTCAATGTCCTTGCCGTCAAACAGTCCCCGGTTGCCTTCAACCAGGGCCAGATCATGTCTGTTTGCAAAAGACCAGAATAAGGATTTAACTTTATGGGTGGGAAATAAAAAAGGGTCCAGATTTGAGGCGCTGCATCCGGCTGCCAATGACAGCCATTTGGCGTCGATATAATCTGGGCCCTTCTTAAAAGGTTTAACTTTCAGACCTTTTTGGCAAAAAAGACTGCAAAGCGCTAACGATACTATTGTTTTACCTGACCCGCCTTTAAGCCCGGCCAGGGTTATCCTCGGAAAGTCAATTGCTGTGTCAATTTTTTGTTCCACTAAGGGATACGAAAGACTCCGGGTTAGCCCTCAGCAGTCTTGCCTGCGCCTTTGAGGCTGTACAGGGTGGTACTGCCGCTTGAAAAGAAAGTCATTTTACCCTCCTGCACCAGAGCGGTCAGAAGCTTTTTAACTTCTCTAGACTTCATATCAGGAAAGAGTTTGGTAAAATCATTGAAGTAAAACTTTGTTTTGGTGCCTGCCTTGGATTCCAGAAAATTGATAATTTCCTGTTTTGCAGCTTCTTGATCCATATTAACCATCCTTTTTTTATTGGCGCCGCCTGTCCAGGCGGCGCCTTATCTCAGTTAGCAAACAATTCTAAAACTTGAAGTTGGTTGTCTGTCTCCAAGTATAATAAGCAGGATCACGAAAGTCGTCAATAAGATGGTGTGTAAACTCAAGGTCACATGCTTCAAAGAATCGTTCCCATCCAATCCTTTCAGCCCAGTCACCCACACGTTCGTATTTACGGGCGCCTTTGGCATAGGCTTCAACGATCTTGCGGATCGTTTTGGCCAGTGAGGGCCAACGAGGAGTCTCATTGGGTATGAAGGCCACAACAACCTTGGAGAACTTGGGGTTGGAAATGCGGTTGGAAACCTTGCCGCCAGCCATTATGACCAGTCCGTCACCTTCCGCGTCAGTCAGGGGCAGAGCAGGACACATGGTATAGCAGTTGCCGCAGAACATGCACCTTTCATTCTTGATGGCCACTGTTTTGTATGACTTTTTCTCGCCTGTCTTGGGATCGTCAAGTTCAACCTTGGCAGGCCTGATGGCTGCTGTGGGACAAGCGGCAATAGCCAGGGGGATTTCGCAAAGATTGTCTACTTCCTTGTGATCAATAATTGGAGGTTTGCGGTGATAGCCAAGGATGGCGATATCAGAACAATGCACCGCGCCGCACATGTTCAGGCAGCAGGCCATGGAGATCCTGATCTGAGCAGGCATCCTCATCTGTTGGAAATCTTCAAACAGATCATCAAGAACTACTTTTACTGTTCCTGAAGCATCAGTGGCAGGTGTATGACAATGAATCCAGCCCTGGGTATGGACTATATTGGTTATACCCGCTCCAGTCCCGCCTATTGGGAACTTGAAGCTGCCCCCGGTATGCTTGCGGGAGGCCAGATCTTCCTTAAGGGGTCCGACCTTGTCCTTGCTGTCCACCATGAACTCAATGTTGTTCCT
>PXDF01000200.1 GCA_003566455.1 Desulfonatronovibrio sp. | reverse complement strand
TGATTAACAGCCACCCGCTCTGCCGATTGAGCTACCGGGGAACATGTTAAGTAAAGAACTGATCTTCGGCACTTACCGCCAATCACGCTTTCAGCGTGATTAACAGCCACCCGCTCTGCCGATTGAGCTACCGGGGAACATGATTAAGAAAAAAACAAGTTATCGGAACTTACCCGCCAATCACGCTTTGAGCGTGATTAACAGCCACCCGCTCTGCCGATTGAGCTACCGGGGAACAAAGTAAAAATCTTTCGCAGGGCCTGTTCCAGCCCTGCGAAAGATCGTTTTGATACGTCAGCTTAGACTGCAAGTCAATACTTTTTTTCGAGTATCAACTATCTGCCCAGCCACTGATTGACCATGTCCGGATTCTCCGCAATGAAGCGCTTGGCGCTTTCATATGGATCCGAGCCTCTTTCTTCGTTCCAGTCCATTACCGTGGCCATGTCTTCCTGAGACCAGGCAAAGTTTTCCAGGAAGCTGTAAACCTCAGGCATGTCATCTTTCAGACCTTTGCGGACGATCTTGCCGATGTACTCTTCGTCACCGTAGATTTTCTTGGGATCTTCGAGATACTTGAGATCCCAGCGGCCGAATTTCCAGTGAGGAGACCAGCCGGTCACTGCAATCCATTCCTCGTTCTGAATGGCGTCCTGAAGAGCCGCGGCCATTGTCGCGTCACTGCCTTCAACCAGTTCAATATTGGTCAGGTTATACTCAACAATGGCTTGTTCGGTTGTGGACATGATGCCAGCGCCTGGATCAATGCCCACAATCCTGTTCCTGAACTTGCCGGCATTGGCATTCATTTCTTCAATTGCGGAAATGGTGACGTATTGAGGAACCACGAGCCCAATCCTGGCCCCATGGGCGAGAGCTCCCAGGTTTTCGAGCTGTCCCTTTGTCTGTTCATAATAACTAGCATGAGTAACAGGCAGCCAGGCTGTAACCATGGCATCAGCGTCTCCCGTGGCTATGGCCTGCCACATTGCTGCAGCGCTGACCGGCAAAACCTCAACATTATAGCCCAGTTCCTCCTGCAGTACGGCCTGAACCACATATGTGCTGGTAACAGCACATGCCCATTCAACATAAGTTATGGTCACAGTGCCTTTGGCCTCAGCCTTTGCCGGCGTAAAACCCATTAGCAACGCCAGCATGGAAAATACAAGTAATCCTTTTTTCAGCATAATTTGCCTCCCAGTTTATCAATTTTCAGAAAAAAACCTTAATGTTAAGGTTTCAAAAACTTCGCCAAACCGGCGAAGAAAGCCAACTTTTATCGTTATTGTTTGGCCAGCTTTTGCAGGACCCTGTCCAGAATAATGGCCACAATAACAATGCCGATTCCAGCTTCAAAACCCGCTCCAGGCTGCAGCCTCTGAATGGCTCTCCATACTTCTCCACCAAGACCGCGGGCACCAATCATGGCCGCGATAACAACCATGGACAGAGCCAGCATGATTGTCTGGTTGACCCCGCCCATAATGGTGCTTTTGGCCAGGGGAAGCTGTATTTTAATAAGCTTTTGCCATCTGTCCGCGCCAAAGGCGTCAGCGCACTCAACCAGTTCCCTGGGAACCTGCTTGATCCCAAGAGTAGTGAACCTGATTGCCGGCGGCATGGAAAAGATTACAGTGGCAAAAATAGCAGCAACTCTTCCCAGGCCAAAAAAAGGAATGGCCGGGATAAGATACACAAAGGCCGGCAATGTCTGCATAAAGTCCAGAACAGGCCGGACAAAATTATAGGCGTGATTGTTGAGGGCGCAGAAAATGCCAATGGGTATGCCAATGGAGATGGCTATAAGAGTCGCCACAAGAACAAGAGAAAGAGTGCTGACTGTCGCAGACCAGAGGCCAAGGTTCCAGATCAGTCCCATCCCCAGGAAGGTGAAAACAGTAACCCCTCTCTGCCGGGTCAGGTAAAAAACAATTCCTGTCAGGATAACAATCATAAGGACAGGGTGAACAGCCATCATGGCAGTCTCCATGACCCGTATGCCCTGATCCGCTATAGCTGAAAAGGCCTTGGTGGCAAAAGCCAGGTGTTTGACCAGAAAGTCCAGAACAGCTTCTATTCCTTCTCCCAGGGGGATTCTTGGCAGTTCAAAATTCATACGTTACCTCCCCGTTCGGCAATTGCCGCCATAAGCAGCCCCTTAACAATAATTCCTTTGAGCTTATGATTTTCGTCAACAACCGCAACCGGATGCGAAATCCCCTGCAACAGGGGAAACAGTTCCGAAGCAGGAGTGTCAGGTGATACCGTTGCAATATCCTTTACAATTGCTTGATCTAAGTCTTTTTCGCCCTTTTCAATGAGCTTGGCCACTTCATCGGCAAAAACTATTCCGTGAACCTTGCCTTGCTTATCCAGCACAAAAAGGGATGCTATGGCGTTATTTTTCATTTTACGCATGGCCGCCCTGGGTCCGTCCGTGCTCAGGTAAGCCACATCCTGCGATTTTTTCATGATGGATTCAGCTGTCAGAACTTTGGTGATATCAACCTCCTCAACAAACTTGGCTACATATTCGTTGGAAGGTTTCATTAAAATATCTTCAGGTGTTCCGATCTGAACAACAGCTCCGTCCTTCATGAGAACTATCCGGTCACCGAGCTTGAGAGCCTCATCCAGGTCATGGCTGATAAAGACGATGGTTTTACGCATCGACTGCTGCAGGCTGATGAGTTCGTCCTGCATGTCGCGTCTGATAAGAGGATCCAGGGCACTGAAGGCCTCATCCATGAGCAGTATGTCAGGATCAAGGGCCAATGCTCTGGCCAGCCCAACTCTTTGCTGCATTCCTCCGGATAATTCTGACGGGAATTTTTCACCCCAACCCTTAAGCCCAACAAGCTCAAGTGCCTTATCCGCCTTTTCCCGGCGGACAGTTTTGTCTGCATTCTGGATTTCGAGGCCGAATTCAACATTATGAACAACTGTCCGGTGAGGAAACAGGGCAAAATTCTGAAAAACCATTCCGAATTTTTCCCGCCTGAACTCACGCAATTGGTCTGTGTTCAGCTTTCTTACATCCTGACCATCAACAATGATTTCTCCTGAGGTAGGCTCGAAAAGCCTGTTAATGCAACGAACCAATGTAGATTTGCCGCTTCCGGAAAGACCCATCACAACGACAATTTCTCCCTCATCAACGCTGAAAGAAACATTATCGACTCCGATTACCGCCCCAGTTTTTGCCTGAATCTCGTCTTTGGCCTTGCCTTCCTTGAGCATGGCCAGGGCTTTCTTGGGATTATCTCCAAATACCTTGGTTACATTCTTCAGAATAATCTTTTCCATTAACAGACCTTTGTATTTGATGTGGAAGTGTATTGTTTGCTGACTAGATCTATGTTAACTTAACATAATAATATTTAATGTCAAGTCGACATAAACTTCCTGATAATAATAAGCTAGATATAACTATCATAAAACATGAAAAAAATGATTGAGCATTATTTTATTATTTTTTTCAAGAGATTTATGAACATTAGATTAATGCTGTTTCACATGATACGGGTAAATTTTATTGATGAATTCAAAAATGCTTTGACCATACTTTTTCCAGGATCGTAATGTGAATCACAACAGGTATGAACAAATCGGGCCGAGTCTTAAAGCCCATTTCTTGACGTAATGAGCAAATTTCAATAAAAAAAAAGTTTATTAACTGATCGGGACCACAATCCCATCTTATGAAGGATCTCAACTTGAACAAGCAAAAGCAAAACGAGCCCAGCGAAAGCCATGTTATTCAGCATCGCAGACAAAAAGCTAAACTCCTCTCAGACAACCAGGTTCCTCTTTTTCCCAATGTATTCCGCAAAAAGTTTGATATAGCTCAAATAATCGCTGAAAACGGAGAACTAAGCTCGGAAGAGCTTGAAAGCCTTACCCATACATTCAGCGTAGCCGGCAGAATCATGGCGCTGCGCTCATTTGGTAAGGTGACCTTTATTCATATCCAGGATCACACAAAAAGAATTCAGGTTTTTGTCCAGCGCGACGTATTGGGTAAGGAAAAATATCAGATATTCAATAAATTCGATATTGGAGACATTGTTGGAGTGGAAGGAGGACTTTTCAGGACCAAAACCGGAGAACTGACTTTAAAAGCTGAAAAAATCAGTTTGTTGTCCAAGTCCTTCCGTCCTCTTCCGGAAAAATATCATGGGCTTAAGGATGTTGAGACCAGGTATCGCCAGAGATACGTAGATCTGCTGGTTAATCCAAAGGCTAAGGAGATATTCCTTGCCAGGACCAGGATCGTTAAGATCCTCCGTGAATTTCTGGATCAAAAGGGATTCATGGAAGTGGAAACGCCAATGATGCAATCTATTCCCGGAGGGGCAACTGCCAGGCCATTCCAGACTCACCACAACGCGCTGGACATGAAGCTGTATTTACGAATTGCGCCCGAGCTTTACCTGAAAAGACTCCTGGTGGGTGGCTTTGAAAAGGTCTATGAGTTAAACCGCAATTTTCGCAATGAAGGCGTATCAACACAACACAATCCTGAATTCACAATGCTGGAATTTTACTGGGCCTATGCCGACTTTAATGACCTTATGTCCTTTACTGAGGAAATGCTTTCATCTCTTGCTTTGAAAATGTTTGATAGGACTCAAATCACTTATCAGCAAAATATAATTGATCTGGGCCCACCCTGGATCAGGCTTACCTTTTACCAGTCATTGGAGATTATCGGAGGGTTGGCTAAGGAAGATTACCAGAATCCTGACAATGCCAAGGAGCTGGTCATAAAGCTGGGAGAAAACGTCCAGACCGGAGAAAAACTGGGCAAGCTGCAGGCCAAGCTTTTTGATATTCTGGTTGAGCCAAAGCTGATCCAGCCTCACTTTATCTATCATTATCCAACTGATATTTCTCCGCTTTCCAGGAGAAATGATGAAGATCCCGGCATTACTGACAGGTTTGAGCTTTTTATTGCCGGCCGTGAAATTGCCAACGCCTTCTCCGAATTGAATGATCCCATGGACCAGAGAGAGCGCTTTGAAGATCAGACCAGGGAAAAGGATGCCGGAGATGATGAAGCACATTTTATGGATGAGGATTATCTGAGGGCTTTAGAGTATGGAATGCCTCCAGCAGGAGGGGAGGGTATTGGCATTGACCGGTTGGTCATGCTCTTTACGGACTCGGCATCCATCAGGGAGGTTATTCTCTTTCCCCTGCTTCGTCCGGAGGTAACAAGCGGTTGATGACCTTTGAACTTTTTATAGCCATGCGCTATCTTCGGGCCAAACGCAAACAGGCCTTTATTTCGGTTATTTCTCTTGTATCCATAATGGGAGTGGCGCTGGGTGTTGCAGCGCTGATCATTGTTCTTGGGGTAATGAACGGGTTCAGTCAGAATCTCAGGGACAAAATTCTGGGAATAAACGCTCATGTGGTCATAGGCGACTATACAGGGGGCATTGCCCACTACAGGGAACTGGCAGAAGAACTCAATTCCCTGCCCGGAGTCAGGGGTTCTGCTCCCTTTATTTACACCGAGGTCATGTTGAGTTCTCCGGGAGGAGTAAAGGGGGTCGTCCTTCGGGGGATTGACCCAGGGGAAGCCTCCGAAGTCCTGTCCCTTGACAGGGAAATGATTCTGGGCCGGATCGGCGATCTTGAGAATGAGACTGATTTTCCTGGCATTATAATCGGTCAGGAACTGGCTTCTGGAATAGGAGTGTCAGTTGGCGATACCGTGAATATTCTCTCGCCTTCGGGGGGAAGATCTTCAGCTGGATTTACCCCTCAGATCAGTGTTTTTGAAGTCCGCGGCGTATTCAAGACGGGCATGTACGAATATGACAGTTCTTTTGGTTATACATCCATCAGAGCGGCTCAGTCCATCTTGGGGTTCAGAGAAGACCTGGTAACCGGAATGGAGGTAAGGGTCCTGGATGTAGACAGGGCTCATGTGGTTTCACAGACTATTGACGACTTCCTTGGAGGATATCCCTATTATGTGCGTAACTGGATGGAAATGAACCAGAACCTTTTTGCGGCTCTGCAGCTGGAAAAGATCGCCATGGGTGTAATACTGGCCATGATAGTTCTGGTGGGATCTTTCAGCATAGTCACCGCTCTGGTGATGCTGGTCATGGAAAAAACCAGGGATATAGCCATTCTGATGTCCATGGGAGCTACCAGGGCCCTGATCCGAAGGATTTTTACTGTTGTTGGAATGTTGATTGGAACCGTGGGTACAGTTCTGGGATTTTTTTTCGGCCTCGGAATCAGTCACCTGCTCAAGGAATATCAATTTATCCGGCTTCCCGCGGATGTTTATTACCTTGATCACCTACCTGTCCTGCACCAGACCCAGGATCTTATAATCATCGGCCTGGCGGCCATGTTTCTCTGCTTTCTGGCAACCATCTATCCTGCCCGCAAGGCATCAAATCTGAATCCGGCTGACGCTCTAAGATATGAATAACATTTTATACAAGCTGGAAAAAGTCAGCAAAACCTTTGCCCAGGCATCAGAGTCCATTAATGTCCTGATCGATATCGATCTGTCCATAGAGTCAGGGCAGTCTCTGGCCATTCTGGGGGCTTCCGGAACAGGCAAAAGTACTTTGCTGCACATTCTTGGCGGCCTGGACAGTCCATCATCAGGAAAAGTATTTTTCAGAGATAAAGATCTGACGAAGATTTCCCCTGAAGACAAAGCTGCCCTTAGGCGTGAACAGATAGGCTTTATCTTTCAGTTTCATTACCTTCTTCCAGAATTCAGTACAGTTGAAAATGTCGCTATGCAGGCAATTTTGAGGGGACTGGACAAAAAAACGGCCAGGCAAATGGCTATCAAGTCCCTTGGCAAGGTTGGACTTGAGCATAAAGCAGATCAGAGCGTGACCACATTGTCAGGAGGAGAGAGTCAGAGAGCGGCCATTGCCAGAGCCATTATTTCCGGTCCCAAGGTTCTTCTGGCTGACGAACCCACTGGAAATCTTGACGTGAACAAGGGCCAGGATATAGGAAGACTTTTGTTAAGACTCAACAAGGATCTTGGCATGACCCTGATCGTGGTGACTCACAATCTCGATCTGGCTTCAAAAATGAACCTTAACTATGAACTTAAATCAGGTAAACTTTATGCTGTCAAAGAGAAATAAGCGCTCACTGCTTTTAGTTTCATTCTTATCTTTATGGACAGGGCTTATATGGCTTATGCCCGGCCTGGCCATTTCCGGGGAACGTACAGCGGTTCTGCCCTTTGAGATTAATGCACCTCAGGAGCTGGAATACCTTGAAACAGGTCTGCCCACGATGCTTATCGGCTCCCTGCAGGATAAAGGGATGAGTGTTGCTGATCTGGACCAGATAAAGACAATCATTTCCCAGGAAGAGGTGATTTTTCTGGATATTGCCGTCTCCAGGCGACTGGCTCTGCTGGCAGACAGCAGGTACGCCGTGTATGGGAGTTTCAGCAAGGTTGATGAATTTATCAGTCTTGATGTTCGCCTTGTTGACGCTTTTGGTGAAAAGGACACCATTCCCTTTTATATCGTCAAAGAAGGGGTGATAAATATCCTGCCAGCCGTTGAAGAACTGGCCGAAAGAATTTATCAGGAACTTCTCAAAGAAGACAGGATCGCTTCGATTGATGTTCAAGGGGTGAATATTCTTGATCCCGAAGTCATAATGCTGCGCTTGAGAATACAGGAAGGCGATATCTTTGACCCGGAAAAACTAAATGAGGAACTCAGGAGAATTTTTGAGCTGGGATATTTTGATGATGTTCGTTTTGAAGTAAGCGATACGCCCCAAGGCAAGGAAATTTTGATTGTGGTGGATGAAAAGCCGCGGATTCAGAATATAAATGTCCAGGGTGCTTCAAAGGTTAAAGAAAAAGATGTACTTGAAGCGCTGACCACCAGGACCGGGTCAGTGGTCAATCCCAGAATAATCAGTGAAGACCTTGCCAGAATAAGAGAATTGTATCGCGGCAAGGGCTACTACAATGCCACGGTTGATTATGATGTCAGTACCATTGATGATCGAAGCGCCAACCTCAATATCCGCATCAATGAAGGCAACAGGCTGTTCATTCGGGGCATTGAAATACAGGGGGCGGAAAATATAAGCCAAAGAGAGCTTAGAAAGGAAATGGCCCTCAAAAGACGTGGAGCGCTTTCCTGGCTAACAGGCAGAGGTATCCTGCGCGAAGAACTTCTTGACCGGGACGCAGCAGTCATTGAAGCTCATTATGCCAACAAGGGGTTTATCGACGCCAGGGTTGGTCAGCCTGTTGTGGACTTTGAGGAAGATGGAATTTACCTGACGTTCCAAGTGGAAGAGGGACCCAGGTACAAGGCAGGGTCAGTGGACTTCCGGGGAGACCTTCTGGTCAGCATTGATGAACTCAGAGAAATAACAGACCTGGATGACCTGGGCGAGCAGGGCAAGTATTTTGATCGTTCAGTCATGCGCGATGATCTGCGAAACCTCGGTGATTTTTATACTGATTTCGGCTATGCTTTTGCAGATGCAGATGTTGAAATGGATGTGGACGAGGACAACAAGCTGGTCAATGTAACCTATATTCTGGACAAGGGAGATAAAATATATATCAACAGGGTCCATATAGAGGGCAATGAAAAAACGAGGGACAATGTCATTCGCAGGGAAATGAGACTGTCCGACGGCGACCTTTTCAGCGGATCGGCCCTGCGCAGATCCAACGAAAGACTGCAGAGGCTGGACTACTTTGAAACCGTGGAGATACAACCTGTGCCTACTCCACAGGATGATGAAATCGATCTGGTGGTTCGGGTCAGCGAACAGCCCACTGGCGTACTTTCGGCCGGAGCCGGCTATTCATCTTATGACAAAATGTTTTTTACCGGCATGATCCAGCAGCGCAACCTTTTTGGCAAGGGATACAGCCTTGGATTCAGCGGCTCATTTGGAAGAAGAACCACCAGCTTTGACCTGAGCTTCTGGAACCCATATTTCAGGGATACAAATCTTGGCCTGGGTGCGGACCTTTACTGGGTTGATGATGAGTATTTCACTTACGATAAAAAAACCAGAGGAGGCCGTCTCAGGTTTTCCTATCCTTTAGGTGAATATACCACCCTGTTCTGGAACTATCGTCTGGATAAATATACCATTGAAAACCTTTCAGAAGACGCTCCCCGGGATATTAGAGATATTGAGGGGGACAACTGGTCCAGCGCCCTCTATCTGGCAGCCTCAAGAGACACCACAGACAGGCGGATAAACCCCTCCAGGGGCACCATTAACGCCTTATCACTGGAATACGCTGGCGGTCTCATCGGTGGAGACGACAACTTTATAAAATATATATACAGGTCCGACTATTATCGTCCACTTTTCTGGAAAACTGTATTTCACTGGAGGGGACAGGCTGGATATGTCATGAAAAATTCCAGCGAGGAAATTCCTAATTTTGAGTTGTTCACCCTTGGCGGAATAAACAGCGTCAGGGGTTATTCCGCCAGAAAAATCGCGCCAAGATATGATGATGGAGAGGTCAAAGGCGGAGATAAGCATTTTTTCACCAATTTTGAGCTCATTTTCCCCCTGAATGAAGACTTTGGACTTATGGGTCTTGTCTTTTTTGACGCGGGAGAAGTCTGGGACAAGGGTGAAAGAATTGATTTTGATCTTTATAAAAGCATCGGAACCGGAATCAGGTGGTATTCACCCCTTGGACCCATCCGGGTTGAATACGGGTACGGCCTGGACAAACTCGACGGCAAAAGGCAGAGTAAAGTGGAGTTCAGTTTAGGACACACTTTCTAGCCATATGAGAACTCCTTGCGCCAGGAATTATTGCATCACCCGTTCCGAGGGTTTTAAAGGACTTTTTCAGGCTTTGATGGCCTGATTGCATCAATTTAACCAATATTAAAACAGAAATAAATCCGGGAGACTGAAAAATGAAAAAAATAGGATTATTATTACTAGTATTTATCATGGTGTCAGGAAGCGCTCTGGCCTCAGGCAAAATTGCCTATGTTGAGGTACAAAGAGTTCTGGAGACTTCAGAGCCGGGGAAAAAGGCTCTGGACCAGCTGACCAAGAGATTTGAAGACATGCGCGCTGAACTTGACCGTGAAAGGGGTAATGTTGAAAAGATGAGGGAAGAGCTCCAGAAGCAGAGCCTGGTCCTGAGTCAGGATGCCCAGGAGGATCTGGAAGCTGAACTGCGGACAAAAGTCCGGGAGTTCCAGGAAATGTTCCAGGCATATCAGGCCAGGATGCAACAGGAAGAACAGGAACTTTCAGAGCCAATCATTGATATTCTTTTTGACGTTATCAACGAATATGGACAAAAAAATGAGTACGCTGCAATCTTTGACGCCCAGGGCAGCGGGCTTATTTACGCTGACGAGGCCCTGAACATTACGGATAAAGTGATTGAAGAGCTGAACAAGGCCTGGGCAGCCAAAAACTAAGCCATGATCGGTCAGAAATGAAGCATGAACAGGGAAGATCTGTAGCTTCTATAATTAGTGCTTGCTGCTTCTTCTTTACTGACACTCGTAAAAAATTTATACAATATAAGAGACAATCATGCTGCTTTCAGAACTGGCTGAAAAACTGAATCTGGAATTTACAGGTAATGATTTTGAAGTTCTGGGCGTCAACACTCTTCAGGATGCAGGACCAGATCAGGTATCTTTTCTGGCCAACCCAAAATACACCCATCTTCTGGATAAAACCAGAGCAGGGGCGGTTATTGTGGAGCAGGATCACGTCTCAAGAGTCACCAGAGCCCTTGTAAGTTCCAATCCTTATCTGGATTTTGCCAGGACTGTGAAATGTTTTGATAACCCCCAGGGTTTTTTCAAGAACCATTCAGGTCAGGCCTTTATCCATGAAAGCGCGCGCATTGATCCAACAGCCGTCATTTACCCCATGGCCTTTGTTGGCCCAGAAGCAACCGTGGGGAAAAATACCCGCATTTTTCCTTTTGTCTATATTGGCGAAAATTCGCGGGTGGGCAATGACTGCCTGATTTATCCTAATGTAAGCGTTATGGCATCTTCCACAATCGGCCACCGGGTTATAATTCATTCCGGGGCTGTTATCGGGTCTGACGGGTTTGGTTTTGTTCAGAGCGGCATATCAAGGGAAAAGATACCTCAGGTAGGAGTGGTGATAATTGAAGATGATGTTGAAGTTGGCGCGGGAACAACCATTGACAGGGCCACCCTTGGAAAAACCGTTATTGGCAGGGGAACAAAAATCGATAATCTGGTGCAGATCGCTCACAATGTTCAGATTGGCGAAAACTGCGTGGTCATTTCCCAAGTTGGCATATCAGGCAGTTCTAAGCTGGGTGACAATGTAATCCTGGGGGGACAGGTCGGAGTTGCCGGGCATCTGGAAATCGGCAATAATTCAAGAGTGGCAGCCAAATCAGGCGTGGGCAAATCAATTCCGCCTGACACTGACTGCGGAGGCATTCCAGCCATGGAGCACACCGCATTTCTCAAAAACGCTGTATTAATGCCCAAGTTGCCGCAGATCTTCAAGCGCGTCAAAAAACTTGAGAATGAGCTTAACATCCTTAAAAAGGCAACCCAAGGAGAAAAAAAGTGAAACCTCCAGTCCAGGGAGAGATAGTCAGCAAGGATATTCTGGATCTTTTGCCCCACAGATACCCTTTTCTGCTGGTGGACAGGGTCCTGGAGTTTGAGCCCTTCAAGTATATCAAGGCTGTAAAGAACATCACCCTGAATGAGCCTCATTTTCAGGGGCATTTTCCCATGTATCCGGTTATGCCGGGGGTGCTTATTCTGGAATCCATGGCTCAGACCGGGGGCATCATGGTTATCAAAAGCATAGAAAAGAAAATGGAAGGCAAGATTTTTCTCTTCGCGGGACTGGACAAGGTCCGCTTCCGCAAGCCTGTTTTCCCGGGAGACCAGATGATTCTGGAAGTTGAATATGGAAGGCACAAAATGAATCTGTGGAAAATGGAAGCCAAAGCTTATGTTGACGGCAGCGTGGCGGCTCAGGGAATATTTTCAGCGGCAATAGTGGACAGGGAAGATCAATAGTGGCCACGCAAATACATAAAACAGCAATAATCGACCCCAAGTGTGAGGTAGGGGTTGACGTGATAATAGGCCCTTATACCATTATTGAAGGCAATACCAGGCTCGGGGATGAAACCAGAATCGATGCCTTTGCTCAGGTTAAAAACTATACATCATTTGGCAGGAACAACCATGTGTATTCATATGCCTGTATTGGTGAAGCGCCACAGGATATAAAATACAAGGGCGAGGAAACCTGGCTTAAGATCGGTGATAACAACAAAATAAGAGAATATGCCACTCTCAATCGGGGCACACCTGACGGAAAAGGGTTAACCCTTATTGGCTCCAACTGTTTTTTAATGTCGTACACCCATGTGGCCCATGACTGTGAGCTGTCCGATGGTGTCATAATGGCCAATGGAGCGACCCTGGCCGGGCATGTCAAGCTTGATTACAGGGCGGTTATCGGCGGCCTTTGTGCTGTGCATCAATTCGTGCATATTGGAGAATACGCTTTCATAGGCGGGAAAAGCGGAGTAGCTCAGGACGTGCCTCCCTATATGCTGGCCGCTGGAGAACGGGCCAAGCTATACAGCCCAAACCTTATTGGAATGCGCAGGGCCGGGTTTGATGGAGAGGAAATCTCAGCCGTTAAAAAAGCCTTTCATGCCATCTGGGGGTCAGGGCTTTCCAGAGAAGAAGGAATGAAAAAGGCTGAAGAGGAATGGGGCAAGTTCAAGGCTGTTGAAAAGCTTTTATCGTTCATTAGATCCAGCTCCCGGGGAATTGCCGCTCCGGACCGTTCATTAAAGAAAAAATGACGCAAAATAAGATTTTGGGGCTCGTGGCCGGCGGCGGACAGTTCCCGCTGCTGGTGGCGCAAGGTGCCAGAAAACTGGGCTACTCAGTAGTAGCCGTGGCCTTTGACAAAGAGACTCCTCCAGACATAAGTGAAGCCGCTGACAATGTGTTATGGGTCAAGCTGGGGCAGCTTGGCAAGATGATCAGATTTCTTCAGGATGAGGAAGTCACGGCTGTTGTTTTTGCTGGTCCCATCAACAAGCCTGGAGCCTTTGATATCCGCCCGGATTTTCGGGCTATCAAGCTCCTTCTCGGGCTTAAAAGCCGAAACGACAACTTCCTTCTTTCCGCCGTGGCTCAAGAACTAAGCGCTGAAAACCTTAAGGTTGTGTCAGCTCTTGAGTTTGTGCCTGATCTTGTCTCTCCTGCTGGTTTTATCTCCAAGCGCAAACCTACACAAAGCGAAAAGGAGGACATCCTCTTTGGATGGCCCTTGATCAAAAAAATCGGGGCCATGGATATCGGCCAGTGTATTTCGGTCAAGGAAAGAGTTGTGGTGGCTGTGGAGGCAATTGAAGGAACTGATGAATCCATTTTGCGGGCTGGAAACCTGGTCCGTAAGAATTTCACAGTAATTAAAACCTTCAAGCCAGGTCAGGACAGCCGGATTGACTTGCCGGCTCTGGGACTGGGAACAATTGAAACCATGATCAGGGCCAAAGCCTCCTGCCTGGCTTACGAAGCAGAGTCCAGTCTTTTTTTTGACATGGAAAAAGCCAGGTCAATGGCTGATAAACATAAGATTTCCATAGTGGGGATTAAGCCTGACAAGCCTGTTGACAGTCAGTTATGAACCTAACGCGGGATACTTTCGCAACCCAAGAAAAAAGAAACCTGAACCGCCCGTTCCCACACTTTGGCGTCTTGGAGGTTCAAACTTTATTGTTTTTTCTGGCATGATCTCATGAGTAAGTCACTGAATTGAGCAAGTGGATATAATTTCTTTACATGCCAGAAAAAAACCTGGTATATAGTTAACGGGTTCTTAATGTACGATATTTTTTTTAAACATAATCCTAACCAGGAGGAATATCATGGCCAGAATTCTTCGCGTAAACACCAGAAACAAAAAAGTCACCAATGAAGAACTAACCGGCGACTACGCTGGTCTTGGCGGCAGAGGACTTACTTCACGCGTGGTGCGTAAAGAAGTTTCTCCAACCTGCCATCCTTTAAGCTCGCAAAACAAGCTCGTTGTTGCATCGGGTCTTCTTACAGGCACTAATGCCGCCAATACAGGACGCCTTTCAGTAGGGGGCAAGTCCCCACTTACTGGAACCATTAAAGAGTCCAATGCTGGAGGGACTTTTTCCCAAAAACTGGCTAAACTGGATATCATGGGCATTATCCTGGAGGACAAGCCCGAACCCAATGCTCATTTCCAGACTCTGTTCATTAACAAGGACGGGGCCAAGTTTCTGGAAATTCCTGAAATTGCCGGTCTAGGGACATATGATGCTTCAGCCAGGCTTTTTGAACAATTCGGTTCCAAGGTCGGGATAATGGTGATCGGGCCTGCCGGTGAAAACACCCGTCTGGCATCTTCCATTCAGTTCACTGATCCCAAGGGTAATCCAAGCAGGGCCGCTGGCAGAGGTGGCCTTGGGGCCCTGATGGGTTCCAAAAAAATCAAAGCCATTGTAATTGACTCAGAAGGAGCCAAAGCCCCGGAAGTGGCGGACAAAGAAGCATTCAAGGCCGCAGCTAAAAGATGGGCTGAAATTCTGGTGAACCATCCGGTCACTGGACAGGGTCTGCCTTCTTTTGGCACATCTATTCTCATCAATATCATAAATGAAGCAGGCACCCTGCCTACCAAAAACTTTCGCGACGGACGTTTTGACAAGGCTGCGGATATCAGCGGCGAAAAAATGGTGGAATTCATCAATCAGAGAAAGGGCGTGGCCAAAGAGGGCTGTCACGCCGGCTGCGTGATTCAGTGTTCCCAGAAGTATTGCGATGAAAAGGGAGAATACCTGACTTCAGGTTTTGAGTATGAAACCGTGTGGGCCTTCGGCTCCAACCTGCTGATCAGCAATATGGATCACATTGC
The DNA here is from genome assembly GCA_003566455.1 of Desulfonatronovibrio sp. Lineage (GTDB taxonomy): Bacteria > Desulfobacterota > Desulfovibrionia > Desulfovibrionales > Desulfonatronovibrionaceae > Desulfonatronovibrio. The sequence continues at coordinate 14,318 of PXDF01000200.1, read as the reverse complement.
CATGCTTGATCGGCTGTGCGACGACCTTGGGCTGGATACAATTGAAACAGGAACTACCGTGGCCATGGCCATGGAAGCCGGAATTATTCCCTGGGGAGATGGCCAGGCAGCCATTGATCTTCTCAAAAAAATATATGATCCCAAAGATTATCTGGGGGCTATTATTGGCAATGGAACTTCTTTTACAGCCGAAGCCTTTGGGGTGGACAGGGTGCCTGTGGTCAAGAAGCAATCTTTGCCAGCTTACGATCCAAGAGCAGCCAAGGGAGTGGGAGTAACCTACGCCACAACTCCTATGGGCGCGGATCATACCGCAGGTTACGCCATTTGCCAGAATATTCTCAAAGTGGGCGGTGATATTGATCCTTTGGGCAAGGAAGGAAATATCGAGGTTTCCAAAAATCTGCAGATCGCAACGGCAGCTGTAGACGCCACAGGTTTCTGTCTTTTCGTGGCATTTGCCGTACTGGACACTGATGATGCCCTTGACACAATTGCCAGGCTGATCAGTGCCAGATTCGGCATTAACTTCACCGCAGATGATATTGGCAAGACTGGCATTGAAATCCTCAAGGACGAATATTCATTCAACAGAGACGCCGGATTTACATTGGCTCATGACCAGCTGCCGGACTTTTTCATTAATGAGGAACTTCCTCCCCATAAGGTAAAATGGGATTTTACCGCGGAAGAGATGCAGAAGGCAAAAGTTGAAATTTAATAAAGTCACGGGGCGCATGCTGAACAGCATGCGCCCGGTTCTGTTAGAGGGTCAAACCAGCTAAACAGCATTGCGAGCTTTTATATATCATCTGAATGCGGATAATAATCAACCGGATAATCAATCACCATGAAAATCCAGGTTTCATGTTTTGCCACCCTTTCCAAGTATAATCCCCCGGACGGATACTTGGAAGTTGAAGATGGTGCTACACCCGCCCATATTCTTGACAAGCTTTCCATTCCCAGGGATGAAGTAAAGATAGTCTTTGTCAACGGCCAAAATTCCGGAAAAGAAGTTGTCCTCAAGGAAAACGACCGGGTTGGTATCTTCCCGGCAATCGGGGGTGGCTGATTCATTGAAGCATTCACTTTTTATCAGTGAGCTGGAAAAAATCGCCCGCTCTCATCAGCAATTTCCTTTTTCATGCGTTTCCAGTTCCAGTCTGCTCCGGCTGGCAATTTCTCACAATATCACTTTTTCCCGGGCACAGTACCTTGCCCTTAAACACAAAATCCTGCCTGAAAGATACATCAGAAATTTCAGCTCCATAAGCCTTGCTGAACAAACAAGACTGGCCGAGTCCCGCATCCTGCTGGTGGGCCTTGGAGGGCTTGGGGGATATATTCTCGAGATTTTGGGCAGATCCGGAGTGGGCAGCTTTATTCTGGCTGATGGGGATTATTTTGAGGAAAGCAATCTTAACCGGCAGATTCTCGGTACTGTTGACACTCTTGAAAAATCCAAGGTAGAAGCTGCCAGAACAAGGCTGGAGATTATCAATCCTTTTTGCCGATGCCAGGCCATCTTCAGTTTTCTGACCAGGAAAGATCTGCCCGGGCTGATGGAAAATGTGGATCTTGTGGTGGATGCCCTGGGAGGAATTGAATTCAGACAGATACTTCTTGAAGAAACTTCCAGGGCCGGGCTTCCTCTGGTTACCGGTTTTGTAGCCGGAACAACAGGTCTGGCCTCAACTGTATATCCTGGAGGTAAAAACCCTTCTGCTTTCTGGCAGGGAAGAAGCGGCGATGGAGCTGAAAACAGACTGGGGAACATGGCTACAATAGTCAGCCTAATTGCTTCTGTTCAGGCTGCTGAAGTCATCAAAATACTGACTGAACAACAATCAGGCATGGCAGGCAAGGTTTTTCTGGCTGATTTTGAGTCCTTGACCTTTGATTTACTTGAAATGTAGAAAGGTCAGCAAACCAGAGTTCGGCTGAGATAAATTAATGGACTCACGACAGCCGGGGTAAATGAAATCGCTTAGCCTGTCTTAAGGAATGAACATGGACACCTTCTCCTTTGACAATTACGATAGCTGATTTGAGTGTTTAATATTTATATAAAAAAGATCATGACCAAACCCGGCAAATCCATTACTGTTGTTCTGGCTTCCAGAAACAAGGGCAAAATCAGGGAAATAAACCAGATCCTGAAAGCGGTGCTTCCAGCTATCGAGGTAAAAGGTCTTGATGAATTTCCGGAAATAGGCGACATTCCGGAAACTGGGGCAACTTTTGAAGAAAACGCATTAATCAAGGCTCAAGCAGTTTCTGACAAAACAGGTCTCATTGCCATAGCTGATGACTCTGGGCTGGTAGTTCCCGCACTCAAGGGAGAGCCTGGGGTTTACTCGGCCAGATACGCTGGTGTAAAGGCCACAGACCAGGATAACAACAACAAGCTCCTTGAGGCCATGAAAGGTCTTAAGGGTGATGAGCGAAAGGCATCCTTTGTCTGTGTAATGGCAGCAGCTTCTCCTGAAGGTGGCAGCCTTTCGGTCAAAGGCGAGTGGGAAGGTCAGATTGGGTCAGCTCCCCGTGGAGATAAAGGTTTTGGTTATGATCCCCTGTTTTTTGATCCGGAACTGGGTCTCCACAGCGCTGAAATGAGCCCTGACCAGAAAAACAGGCGAAGCCACCGGGGAAAAGCCCTAATAAAACTTGCCTCAAGCTGGGAAAATTTCATGGTTCAAAGCCAAAAAATGTCCATTAAAAAATAATCTGCCGGAGACCAGCCATGTGTGGAATAATTGCTTATACCGGCCACAGACCTGCGGTTCCAGTACTCATTGAGGGCCTTAAAAGCCTTGAATATCGTGGCTATGATTCTGCCGGCCTGGCCTTTGTTCATATGAACAGGCTTCACCTTTTTAGAGCTTCAGGCAAGCTGGAGGCGCTGGAAGCCAAGCTTGATTCAGGCCATGTTCTTCATGCCACCTCGGGCATTGGACATACCCGCTGGGCCACCCATGGTCTTCCCAACGAAGTTAACGCCCATCCCCATTTGGACATTAATGCCCATATTGCCCTTGTCCACAACGGCATTATTGAAAATTTTCAAGAACTTAAAACCATGCTGGTGGATTGCGGATGCATTTTCAGATCTGAAACAGACACCGAGGTTCTGGTCTGTCTTGTGTCACAGGGCGTGAAAAAAACCGGATCTGTGCGTGAAGCAATTTCCTGGGCATTGAACCTGGTGGAGGGATCTTACGCCTTTGCCCTCATTTCCAGAGATCATCCTGGGACCATCTGGGCTGCCCGTCACGCCAGCCCATTGATTTTAGGTCACGGTACAGGCGAAAACTTTGTGGCTTCGGATATTCCCGCATTTCTGCCCTTTACCAGGGAAGTCATTTTTCTCGAAGACAACGAATTGGTGGAAATGAATTCGGAAAAGTGGGCTGTTTTTGAGGTTGGAACCCTTAAGCCTGTTTCCAAAAGCATCCAGACCGTATCCTGGGATGTTCAGGCCGCTCGAAAGGGTGGTTACAAGCACTTTATGCTCAAGGAAATATTTGAGCAGCCCCAGGTAATCAGGAATTGCCTGGCCGGAAGAATTGAGCGCAGGACCGGAAATGTCCTGTTGCCTGAAGTAGCAAATCTGTCTGTTCCCAAAAGGCTGCATATTATTGCCTGCGGCACCTCCTATCACGCCGGCCTATGGACAAAATATCTCATGGAAAGTTTTGCCAGAATTCCAGTTGATGTGGAAATCGCGTCTGAGTTCAGATACAAGCCATTGGTTCCTGAAAAGGACAAGGTTTATCTGACCATCAGCCAGTCCGGAGAGACGGCAGATACCCTGGCCGCCCTGTCTTTGATCAAGGAACAGGGTTTTCCAGTTTTGGGCCTTTGCAATGTGGCGGGCTCCAGCATAGCCAGGGAGTCTGATCATGTGATTTTAACCCAGGCAGGACCGGAGATAAGCGTGGCTTCGACCAAGGCCATGTGCAGCCAGCTGGTCCTGACTTTTCTATTGTCATTATACTGGGCTCGGCATAAAAATCTTCTGGACCCACAGATCGTTGATAGGGCTGTTAATTCCTTTGATGCCCTGCCTGATATTCTGGATCAGAAACTTCCGGCCATGAGTGAAACCGCTGCTTCCCTGTGCCGAATCTACTCTTCAGCCAGGAGCTTCTTCTTTCTGGGACGCGGTTTATATTACCCGCTGGCCCTGGAAGGAGCCTTGAAACTCAAGGAAATATCCTATATTCATGCAGAAGGTTATGCAGCCGGAGAACTCAAGCACGGGCCCATAGCCCTGATTGATCCTGATTTTCCCACGCTGGCCATAGCACTGGCAGATCCTCTTTTCCGGAAAATTAAATCCAATCTTAAAGAGATACAGGCCAGAAAAGGAAGGATCATAGCCTTGACCCAGGAAGGATCAGGATTAACTGTAGACAATGAATGGGTAATTCCCCAAACCTGGGGGCCTTTGAATACTTTTTTTGTCTTGCCTGCCTTGCAGCTTTTTGCTTATGAAACAGCGGTCTACCTGGGAAAAGATGTTGATCAGCCCAGAAATCTGGCTAAAAGCGTCACAGTAGAATGAATATGATAAATAAATCAGTCTGTTTTATTTTGATGATGATTTTTCTGGCAGGGGCCATGCCTGTCCAGGTCCAGGCTTCTGACTATCAGAAGGGGTTAAGCGATTTCAACGCCCTGACAAAAAATGAAAACAGAGCTAAGTATCGCTCCCACTGGCTGGATATCGCCGCAATATTTCAGAAGGTCTATCAAAGAAACCCCAAAGACGAGGATGCTCCCAAATCACTTTTTTACCTGGGCCGAACCTATGAGGAGCTCGGCAAAAGGTCTTTTCTCAGATCGGACTTTGAACAGGCGGAAAAATATTACGATCAGATGATCCGCAGCTTTCCAACCCATGCATGGGCCGATGACGCCCAGTTCAGGAAAGCAGGCATATATCTCAACCATTATCAGGATTCAGCGCAGGCATATATCGAGTATCTGCGGGTAGTGTATAATTTTCCCAAGGGGGATATGGTTCCTAAAGCCCAGGAGATACTTAAGGAACTGGATCAGGCCAACCTGGAAAAAATCAGGAAGGCTGCCGGTGCATCACCGCCGCCAGAAACGGCACCTGAAACTGCCCGTAAAACACCATCCCTTGAATCCAGGGTCATAATTGATGAGCCTCTGGCGGGAAGTATCTCCCTGCCATCATCCCCCCCGGTTGTGACAACTGATCAAGGCCGTCCCTCTCCAGTAACAGCTAGGCTTGTCAACATCAGACACTGGAGCAATGACGAGTATACCAGGGTTGTCCTGGACCTTGACGCACAGACAAAATATCATCATCAGCTGCTTAAGCCTGATCCAGAACTTGGCACTCCGCACCGCCTGTTCATCGATCTGGATGACACCATCATGTCCAAAGACACTCCCGGCGAGGATAACGTGGCTGACGGCATACTCAGGAGGATTCGCTCGGCCCAGCATACCCAGGATAAATCGAGGGTGGTTCTGGACATTCAGGATCTGGATAATTTCAGGGTTTTTGCCCTGGAAAATCCATTTCGCATTGTGGTTGACGTTTACGCACCTGAAAAAAGAAGAGCTATTGATGCCAGAGAATCCATGACCCAGGTTGCCATTGATCCCAAAAGCAGAGACTACACGGCCCAGAGTCTAATTGAACAGCTTGGGCTTAAGGTCAAAACCATCATGCTTGATCCCGGCCATGGAGGCAAAGACCCCGGAGCCGTGTTCAATGGAATTAAAGAAAAGGATATTGTCCTGCGCATGTCCAGAGTTCTTGGCAAAATGCTCCAGGAAAAGGGGTTTGAAGTCCTTTACACCAGGACCAGTGATGTTTTTGTCCCCCTGGAAGAAAGAACAGCCATGGCCAATTCCAAAAACGTGGACCTGTTTATTTCCCTGCATGCCAATGCCCATAGGAACCACAGCGTTAGAGGGTTTGAAGTATATTACCTGAATTTTGCTCAAAGCCAGGATGCCATGCGTGTGGCTGCCAGAGAAAACGCTGTTTCAACACAAAAAATTTCCGACCTTCAATATATTCTCACTGACCTCATGCTCAGCTCTAAAATAAATGAGTCCCGGGAGCTGGCGCATAAAATTCATGGTACCACCATTAACCACATCCGTTCAAAATATTCCGGAGTTGGAGACAATGGCATCAGACAGGCTCCTTTTTATGTGCTCATGGGCGCCAAGATGCCGGCCATTCTTCTGGAAATGGGTTACATGACCAATGAACAGGACCTGAAACTCATGCTCTCTGACGATTTTTTAAGACACATGGCTGGAGGGCTTACTCAGGGAGTGCTGGCCTACAAGGACAAGATCGAGCAATTTGCCAGGTTAGATTAATCTTGGTCAGGCTTGCTGGCCTCCTGGCCTGAAGCCTCGGTGCTGTCAACTCCCCCCAGCCTGTGGCCGTCCCATGAGGCTTTGTCTTCCTGGGGCTCCACATGAATCGTGACCTGGGAATTGGACAATTTTTCCTCGATATCTTTTTCTATCAGACAGCAAATTTTATGACTTTCACTGATGGTTTTTTCTCCCGGCAGCAGCAGGTGAAAATCAATAAATCTTCTTGATCCTGACTTTCTTGACCTGAGACCATGATACTCGATACATTTGCCTGAATGTTTCCTGATTGAATCTTCAACTAATTTAATCTCATCATCAGGCAGGGCTGCATCCATCAGTCCTTTCATGGATCTTTTAATCAGGCTGATCCCGGACCTGGTAATATTTAGAGCCACCAGTATAGCGATGATGGGATCAAGGATTACCCAGTCCGGTCTGAGCATAATAATGCAAATGGCGGTTATTACTCCCGCTGAAGTCCAAACATCTGCCATCAGATGCTTGGCGTCGCCCTCAAGGGTGATGGAATCAAAGTGACTGGCCGCTCTGAGCATTATTCTGGCCACAATAAGGTTGATTATCCCGGCAGCAACCGATATGCCGATTCCCCAGGCCAGGTTTTCCAGTGGCACAGGATTGACCAGGCGAACCAGAGCAGAATAAATAATTCCTGCTGCGGCCACAAGTATCAGGCCTCCCTCCATTCCTCCGGCAAAGTACTCAGCCTTGTCATGCCCGTATGTATATTTTTCATCAGCAGGTCTGAAGGCTATGGTCAAAGCAATGACCGCGACTACGCTGGCGGCCAGGTTAACAAATGTCTCCAGGGCATCGGAAAGAAGACCTACAGAACCGGTTATCCAGAATGCCCCGAACTTGAGGGTCAGGGTGACAATAGAGGCCAGCACTGATAGCAATGCAAAGTTTCTAGGCATAACACCTTTTCCCGGAGATGATTAAGTTCAATTTGTTTTTTTGCCTTTGGCCTGTTGGTTTGGTCAGCAGTATTATTGATAATGGTTGACAACAGGGTTCTTATCTGAAAAAGACAGAAAAATCATCCTGATAGAGAGTGTTTAAAAGATTATGTCCAAATCTTGGGTAAAGTCAAAATTTCCAGAATTTGTAAGAGATGTACTTCGTGATTTTTGTCTTGTAAGTCAACGCTTATTTGCCGAGTTTTCCAGGTACGATCAGACAGGTCAGATAAGCTTTAACTTCTTCAGGGACCTTCTGGGTGAAGAAATGAACAAGGGCCAGCTATGGAGGCTCAAGGACACTTCACATGTCCTTTTCCGTTCCCAGGCCAGGCCCGATCGCATCGGACTGTATCTGGACTGGTGCATAGGGTATATTTTTCATGAATGCATGAAATTAAGGGAAGACGCGTATCAACAGGAAAACTACCGCCCCTGGTTTGAGATGATGCACGGCAATACTAACCTTCCGCCTGAGGAAAAGCTGATCAGCAAGGAACTCTTCACCGTGCTTGAACAGACCTGTGAAAGCATTGAAAGGGAGGTTTCCAGAATCCGCTTTATCCTTTTTCACTGCAGAAGACTTTTTACCATGTATCTTCCAGCCCATCAGGACAATCCTTTGCTGGCCAGGTTTTTTTTCGCTCAGGAGGAACTTGTTCGAGAAGTATTCAAATCTTCATATGATGAGCTGATCCATGGTATTTATCAGGAAAAGCCGGCCAAACTTTATGCTCTGGCAGCCCAAAGCCTGGAACAGGGGGGGTGGCTGCATGAGGCGGCTCTTGCCCGTGAGAGGATCCCCGCGGCCTGAAGCTGGATTAAGGTCTTAACTTACAACTTTTCCCCTGAGTCCCGGTTTCTGGTCCGGGGCTTTTTTTGCCGCTCCTGTTTTTCAATTTTTCTTGCTCCACAACCCATTCTGTGGTATAAAATATGAATATAATCGAATGGTAATCGAGGAGGACTTATGTTTGATTCATTGTTTCATAAAAATCCAGCAAGACAGAGGTACGAGTTTGAAGAGGTTCCAAAGCCCGAGCTTCTCAGGGAGATCTATCCTTATAATAAAATTTGCAGAGTTTCCTTTGACGATTCTTTTGTAATGCCCAGGCCGCCTGAGCAGATTTTTATAACTGACACCACGTTCCGTGACGGTCAACAGGCCAGACCCCCTTTTACTGTTCAACAGATTGCTGATATTTTTGAGCTAATGCACAGGCTGGGGGGGCATTCAGGGCTGATCCGCCAAAGCGAATTCTTCCTTTATTCAGACAAGGACAAAAGAGCGGTTAATGCCTGCCTGGAGAGGGGCTACAAATATCCCGAGGTCACCGGATGGATCAGGGCCAACAAGGATGACCTCAAGCTGGTCAAAGAAATGGGTCTTAAGGAAACCGGGATGCTAACTTCGGTATCAGACTACCATATTTTTTTGAAGCTGGGCAAATCCCGAAAAAAGGCTGCAGAGGATTATCTCAGGCTGGTTGAAGCCGCACTGAATTGGGACATTATTCCCAGATGCCATTTTGAGGATATCACCCGTGCGGACATATACGGATTCTGCGTTCCTCTTGCCCAGAAAATGATGGAGCTTTCCAGTCAAAAGGGCTTGCCGGTCAAAATCAGACTTTGCGACACAATGGGTTATGGAGTGCCCTACCCCGGGGCATCTCTGCCCAGAAGCGTGTCCAAAATTGTGCGCACCTTTACTGACGAAGCCCAGGTGCCCAGTGAATGGCTGGAATGGCACGGTCATAATGATTTTCACAAGGGATTTATCAATGCTACAACTGCCTGGATTTACGGATGTTCAGGGGTCAACGCCACTCTGTTTGGATTTGGAGAGCGCACTGGAAACGCTCCCCTGGAGGCTTTGGTTATAGAATACATTTCTCTGACCGGGGATGATGATGCAGCCTACACACCAGCAATAACCGAGCTGGCCCGGTATTTTGAAAAAAATCTCAACATGGGAATACCCCCCAATTATCCCTTTGCCGGGAGAGACTTCAACGCCACCAGCGCCGGGATTCATGTGGACGGGCTTATGAAAAATGAGGAAATTTACAATATTTTCAATACAAAACACATCCTGCACAGAGATGTTCCCATCATCATTACTGACAAGAGCGGCAAAGCAGGAGTCGCCTACTGGATAAACTACAACCTCAATCTGTCAGAAGACCAGATGGTTGATAAAAGACATCCAGCAGTTAAAAAAATATATGACAAGATCATGAGATCCTACGAAAAGGGCAGAACCACAAATTATTCTCATGAAGAAATGCAGAAACTTGTGCGCAGGTATATCCCGGATCTGTTCCTGTCGTCTTTTGACCAACTCAAGGCTCTTGCCCACAAGGTTCTCAGCAACATCATGAAAGAACTGGCTTCCAATCCCTCCATGGCAACCATGGACAAGGATGATATTGACTTTGCGATAAACGAATTCCTTAATGAATACCCTTTTATCCAGTATATGTACGTAACTGATATAAATGGGTGTTTGCTCACCTGGAATGTCAGTGATATTGGCGACATATCAAAATATCGTCAGGTGCCTGAAAACGCGGATCTCTCTGACAGGGAGTGGTTTATCAAGCCGGTTAAATCCGGCAAGCTGCATATCACTGATTTTTATAAATCGTTTTTTACCGGTAAACTTTGTTTGACAGCTTCAACTCCAATATTTACCAATGAGGACGAAATAGTTGGAATACTGGGCGCGGATATCCGTTTCGACGAACTTGTAAAAATTCAGGAAGGCCTGGCCGATGATCAGGAAATATTCCAGGATTATTAGGAGAATATTATGCTTAAGAAATTTGTTTTATTGACAATGGTACTTTTTCTCTTTGGTTGCGTAAATTTGAGGGGAGACTCTGACACAGAGACAGTTTATCAGCCCCTTGACGCTTCGCCCGAAAGTGAGCCCATTACCCATAAGTACTATGATTTTGATGACATACCAATTCCCAGGGAAATGAAAATCAATGCCAAGGAGTCCATCCTTTTTGAGTCACAGAATGTAAAATCCGGCATGCTGTCTTTTACCGGCAGAGTTGATAGCGATTCTCTTTTCAACTATTTCGAGGTAAGCATGGCCAATGAAGGATGGAGGCTCATCAGTTATATTAAGTACGGCACTTATATACTGGCTTTTGAAAAACCGGAAAAACTTTGTATTGTTCGTATTATAGACAGATCATTTACTTCAGAATTACAGATATGGATATCCCCGAAATTATCCATAAGGGGATAGATGTTTGTTCAAAAAGTGCCTGATAAACATTTCTCGAACTGGATCAATAAATGCTTCCTGATCATTACCCTTTATTTAAGTGTTTTACCGGGAAAAGGGTACACCTGGGACTGACCGGCAGTGTGGCCGCATTCAAGGCAGTGGATCTTTTGCGGCTCTTGCGCGAATCTCTGGTTGATACAGGAGTGACAATGACTCGTTCCGCCCGGGACTTTGTTGGTCCTGTGACCATGAGCGCCCTGGGCGCTGATCCGGTATACTTTGTCAGGGATAATGACCCTGATCCCTATTCCCATCTGGCCCCGGCTCAATCGTCTGATGCCTTTGTAATCTCCCCTGCCACGGCAAACATTATTGCCAAAGCAGCTAACGGCATAGCTGACGATCTGCTGTCAACCCAGATTCTGGCCTTCAGCAAACCTGTATATTTCTGTCCGGCCATGAATCCTGCCATGTGGGCCAATCAGGCAACACAGGACAATCTGCAGCGATTACGTTCACGGGGCCATGTGATCATCGAGCCCCATGAGGGCAGGGTTGCTTGCGGCGACCAGGGTCTGGGGCGTCTGGCGCCTGTTCCGGTTATTTATTTCCACCTGCTAAAAGCCCTTTCTGCTCAGGATATGTCCGGAAAGAGCGTCCTTGTCACAGCTGGGCCTACCCATGAATATTTTGACCTGGTCCGCTATTTCAGCAACCCATCATCGGGTCGCATGGGGCTGGCTATTGCCATTGCCTGCTGGCTTCGCGGGTCAAATGTGTACATGGTGCATGGCCCCATGTCATCTGTTTTCAGCCTGCCCGGTTTTCAGGTTTTACCTGTAACAAAGTCCAGTGAAATGCTGGAAGCTTGCCTTTCAGTCTGGGACGGCTGCGATGCCGGCTTTTTTACGGCTGCTGTTTCGGACTTTGCCCCCAAGCCCTGCAAACAGGCCAAGTTTAAAAAAGACAATCTTGAAGTGTTTAGTCTTGAAATGAAATCAAACCCTGATATCCTTGCCACCCTGTCTTCCCGGAAAAAGAAAAACCAATTGGTTGCTGGATTTGCTGCTGAAGCAACTGACCTTGAAGCCAATGCCCGGTTAAAGCTTGCCAAAAAAAATCTGGACATGGTGGTTGCAAACCTGGTTCAACCAGGGCGCACCCCTTTCGGCAGCATGGAAAATCAGGTTATGGTTATTGATATAAACGGCCGGACCGAGTCATGGCCCTGTCTTTCCAAGGCTGATATTGCCTGGAGGTTGGTTGATTGGCTCACACTGATTTGAGTTTCTATCAGTCTGTATTGCGCAACCTGGGCATCAAGTATGTATTTTCACAAAAACCGGAAATCACAGATACCAAGACCAGGCCAGACCAGTTAAGTCAACATCTGGATACTACAGAATCGGGGCCTTCCAGGCCCAATAACCATGGCAAACAGGTTGTTGATCCCGGTCTTGAGGCTGACCATGACAAAGACATTCCTCAAGCTTTGATGGAGTATCGCAGGCCAGCTTACTCTGTCTGGTCTTATTATAATTTACCAGAAGATATCCAAAAGGGATTTACAAATCCCAGATGCGACTTAATAACTAAAATAATCGGCAACTTGAAATGGAGTAAAAGAACGTATACTTTATGGCCCCTGTCAACTCTGAAAAAAAATATGATTGTGCCGGACACTGATCTTTTTTTTCAGGGGATAACATTGATCAAGCCCGTACACATTTTCATTTTCGGTTCTAAGGCTTTTAAGGTCTTACTTAAAGATCGTGAATATGCATACGGACAGCATTATATAGATAACCATCAGATAATTGTGCTGCCTGATCTTGATTGCCTATTGCCGGACAATCGTGTTTTAAAGACCATGGTCTGGAATATACTCAAACAATACTCTCCACCACGATACTAATAATTTATTGCAGGAAAAAAATGAGATTTTATAAAATACTGATACTGATTTCGATATTTATCTTGTGCGCATATTCCATATCAGCGCAACCCAGTCAGCATAAAGTACTGACCGTGGATATAGATGGCCCCATTACTCCCGCTCAGGAAGAACTGCTTCAAGACGCTTTGAACCAGGCTCAAGACAATAATTATATAAATATCTTGATCCGTCTTGACACTCCTGGCGGACTGGCGGAGTCAATGCGCAACATGGTCAAGCTTATGCTTAACTCTGAATTGCCCATTACAGTTTGGGTGGCCCCTTCAGGGGCTAGGGCTGCATCAGCAGGAGTATTTCTGGTGGCAGCGGCAGATCTGGCCGTAATGAGTCCGCAGACGACCATTGGATCGGCTTCCCCGGTGGATATCACCGGAGGAGAGCCTGATGACACCATGTCCAAGAAAATAGTTAACGAACTACTGAGCCTTATTAAGGCTGTTGCTCAGGAAAGGGGCAGAAATGTTGAATGGTATGAATCGGCTATCCTGGAGAGCGCCAATCTGGAAGCTGAGGAAGCACTTCAATTGCGAGTCATTGACCTTATCGCGGGCTCACAGGAAGATCTCCTGGCTCAAATGGGCAAAAGAGGGGTCAAGGTCCATGATCAGGAAATTTTCTTTGAGCCGGGTGATATTGAAATTGTGGTTTTCGAACCTGGTCTCAAGTACAAAATTATGTCCTGGCTTTTACATCCGCAGATAGCTTACCTTCTCTTTCTGGCGGGGATGGCAGGTCTTTTTTTCGAATTCTCCAACCCGGGTTCCATTTTCCCCGGAGTGGTGGGAGCCTTCTGCCTGGTGCTTGGTCTTTATGCCTTATCTGTGCTGCCTACCAATGTGACCGGCATTCTATTACTCATTCTGGGATTTATTTTTATAATAATTGAAGTTAATGTGCCAACATTCGGCTTGCTAACAGTGGCTGCTTTAGTTAGTTTCTTTTTTGGCTCATTGTTTTTATTTGATCCTGCTTACCCCTATTTTCAATTACCGATTATGACAATTCTTCCCATAATTATTACCATGACCTTGCTCCTTTTTTTACTGGCCTATCTAATCGGAAAATCTCAGTTCGCTCCCAAGACCAGTGAAACTGGCATTTATGCTGAAACTGTGAGGGTGTTGAGCTGGCAGGGCAATGAAGGCAAGGTCAAAGTCAGAGGAGAAATCTGGAACGCAAGATCTTCCGAGCCTCTGGAAGTCAGTCCTGGTCAGGAAGTCGCAGTTGATAAAATAGAGGGGATGACCATATATATAAAGCCTTGACAGGTCTTTTAACTCAGTACTTTTTCAACAGATTTTAAAATAATTTTTCAGGAGGATTTCATGTTAACTTACGCCTTGCCAATTATCATTCTGGTAGTCTTGTTTCTTATGAATGCTATCAGGATTCTCAACGAGTATGAACGGGCGGTTGTATTTCGGCTGGGAAGATTTTTAAGCGTCAAGGGCCCTGGTCTTATCATACTTATCCCTATACTCGATAAAATGGTGCGCACCCAGCTCAGAATTGTCACCCTTGACGTGCCCCACCAGGAAGTAATTACTCAGGACAACGTGAGCATCAAAGTCAGCGCGGTGGTCTATTACCGGATTGTTGCTCCCAAGAGTTCTATTCTTGAAGTGGAGGACTTTCACTATGCCACTTCACAGCTTTCCCAGACAACCCTCAGAAGTGTATGTGGAGCTGCTGAACTAGACGAAATACTGTCTCAGCGCGATAAGCTTAATTCCAAAATTCAAACAATAATTGATGA
>PXDF01000075.1 GCA_003566455.1 Desulfonatronovibrio sp. | reverse complement strand
GAGCAAGAAAAGAAAATTCAATAAAACAAATTATTTCTTCTCTCTCTGAAGAAGATACAGGAATAATACAAATACAATTTCAAATCGGCATAATTGAGACATTTTCAGATCGGAGATTACATTTTTTATCCCAAAAATGCTCTCTGTAAGTGCCTCGGCCATGACATAATCTTTTATCTCTTGATGTGGAATGAAGTTTCCCCTGAAAAACTGGACATAGAGTAAGATGGATTTTATAAATATCCACAATTTGTGGATCGGGAGGAAAATGCAGAACCACTGATGGTTACCTGTTTCATTTAGTCTGGAAGCAAAAAATGAGCATATTGAAAATTTATGCAACAGAGGCGGGGCAGCCGAGGTGATCAAAACAAACGAACTCTGGAAAGAAGCTTTCAGACAGCGTTCAGAAAAAAGATTTACAACCACTTACAACTGAAAGACTTAGCCTGGACCGGTTCTTCCAGGAAGATATTTTTTTGATTATAAAATTATTAAATTTCCTTGCCTTTCTTCAGCATCAGCACTGCGTTACTGCCACCGAAAGCCAAAGACTGCGATATTGCAGTTTCTTCTTGAATTGAGATACTCTCTCGAACGAGGGCAAGTTCATGCTCTGATTCCGACTCAGAAAAACCTGCACTGTTTGGAATACGTCCCATGTTCAGACAAGCCAGCGTTAGTACTGCCTCAATCCCTCCAGCCGCACCCAGAGCGTGTCCAGTGTATCCCTTGGTGGATAGAAAAGGTGTACCGGGAAGGATTTCCTTCATGATCATAACCTCTACACTATCATTATCCCTGGTACCGGTACCATGCGCATTGACAAAAGCAATATCTGAAGTTTCTAAACCACTCATGCTCAAGACCTGGTAAAGCGAATTGCGAAGTCCTCTGCCCTGAGGATGGGGGGCAGTAAGATGGTGTGCATCGCAGGCTGACCCGTATCCAATGACTGACCCATGAATCGTCTTGTGTTTATTATTTCTAAGGGATGCTGATTCCAAGACCATCACCCCGGCACCTTCTCCCAAGTTCAGTCCTGCCCGGTTTTTATCAAATGGTCGACAAAGGCCGACATCCAAGATCAGCAACGATGCAAAGCCGTTGTAAGTTACCCGGCAGAGCTCATCTGAACCCCCGGCAAGCACTAGGTCACACAGGCCACTCTCGATCCAGCCTGCCCCTATTCCGATAGCATCAGTACCGGAAGAGCAGGCATTGACCACAGTCTGATACGGACCAGAAAATCCAAATTCCCGGGCAACCGCACCCGCTGGATTTCCACCTAGAAACTTATGAACCGGGTCCATATCTGGATGACCACCCTGGAGATATTCTTTATAGAACGGCTCACTGTTAAGGGTGCAACCTACTGTCGTACCCAGACAGACGCCCACAGTAAATCCTTTTAATTCCTGATACGTCCACCCTGACTGGCTTAAGGCCTCAGCTGAAGCCTGCAGAGCGTAGCGCACAGTAAGGTTGTACCGACTGTTGATTCGAGGTTCATGGTATTCAAGGAAAGAATCCGGGATTTCAAAGACAGGATGTCTAACTGTATGGCTTGTCTCAAATCTCACTGGTTTTGCTGCGCGTCTAAATCCGGCAAAAATATCCCGCAGGCAATGGGAAAGATTGGGACCTGCCGCACAAAGACAACCCATGCCTGTCACATGAACATCGTTGACAGGAAATGTCACTGGGAATTCCGACCCTCAATGAACTCACTCAAGGAGTTGATAGATTGAAAAGCTTGCTGCCCTTGCTCCATGTTTTGGATTTCCACCCCGAAATGTTTCTGAACAATGACTACCAGTTCCACAGCATCCAGAGAATCAAGACCCAGCCCCTCTCCAAAAAGTGGAGCATCATCTTGGATTTCTTCCTGTGAAACATCCTCCAGGTTCAATTCCAGGATCAAAGTTTGCTTAATCTTTTCTTTAAGCGTCATGTTTATTCTTCCTTGTCTGTTAACTGTAACTGTTCATCAGCCGCATGATCTTCCTGATTCAATAAAATTGTCTGAGTATGCAGGCGGAGTGGAGATGAGATTATGACTTACTACTTCCTTGCTGCCCACATATTATGAAAATTGTAGACTTGATAGGGATGCCTTAGGGCATACTCCTCCAGAGCCCTGACGAACTCGCAAACATACGGCCTGAGGTTATCCAGCCGGAGCCCGTGCGCGCAATCTATTCGGATCACCCTGGCAAGTTCCATGGCATAGGAATCAGGACCTGTCTTGTGAGAAAACATTACTGCCACAGGAGCACCGGTAGCAGCTGCAATCTTGTATGCCCCCACCGGAAAGACAGCCTTTTCACCCATGAAAGACACCACAAGTGTATTTTTGTCATTGCCGAACACCCTGTCGCCCATAACGCTGACAATCTCACCGCGCTGCAGTGCCTGTACTATTTCAACAGCTCCCCCTAGAAATCCTTCAGGGTCAATGATCTTGTAATGACAATCCTTTTGCCGGTGTTCATGGTAATGGCGGTCCACATCTCCGGGCTCGCGCTTCATGAGTAAGTTAACAGGCCTCTGCAACCAATGAATCCCGGACATGGCGGTCTGCCAGCAGCCCACGTGAGCGTTGATAAGGATCATGCCCTTGCCCTGGGCTGCCAGCTTATGGAATTCATCGAGAGTGTCAAACCTGACCCTCATGCTGTCTGGACCTACGACCCCCGTTGTAGCTCGGTCCACAAGGGTTTTGGCAAAGGACAGACTAAGCCGGAAACTGTCCAGGAAGGCACGAAGTCCAGTATGTGCTGGAAATCTGCGATCGAGATAGTGCCTGGTCCGTTTCCGGAGGGTCGGCCGAAAAAGCATATAATAAAGAACCACCGGCCAGGTAAACAAGTAGGCCAATCTTCGTCCTCCCAAACGAATGGCCAGATAAAAAAATTGATGCTGCCATCGAGAGGCTATGCTTCTGCTGGACCAGAACTGGTCTGATTTATTTCTCATTTTTATGGGCAAGAAAGACTGAGTTGTTTACGTATAATCCATGCAGCACAATAAGTTGCTGCCGCAGCTATTGACGCCAGCACCGGGGCCACGACAAATGAACCGATAATCCATTCCCAAACTCGTTCCAGGGCTTCATAGCCAAGCGTCTGCATGGAAATTTCCGTTAAAAAGCAGCCGTGTCTCATGTAATGTCCCACTTCAATGCACACTGCCGGCACAAAAGGAGGCATGCACATCTGGCTTGAGGCAACGGCGACGATGCGGTTTTGGGAGAGAAAACCCGCAGTCAGCAGAATTATCAATGTATGCAGGCCGACAAGAGGCAGGGTGCCAAAAAAAACTCCAATAAACACAGAGCCTGCCAGTCCCTTTGCTGTTTCTTCTTGCTGCAGGAGAATTTTTAAGGACTTCAGTGGCCTGGCTATGCTTATGTCTGCGTTACCGATCATCTTCTGATGCGGCCAGGGTAACATGCTGCGCAGGGTCAATCTGGTATTCAGCCACGAAATTCGTGCATTGTCCACTAGGGCACGAAAATGTGAAACACGCTCTTCTTTTGGTGGATAATAAACTGAAATAGGCACATCGCATAGATCCAAACCCGCCCAGGCTGAACGAACCAGAATCTCAACCTCAAAGGAATAGCGCTTCTCAGTAAATTTTAAACGTTTGAAAATCTCTAGCGGGTAGGCCCTGAATCCGCTCTGGCTGTCCAGAACTTTCCTGCCGGTCTGCACCCTGAGCCAGAAGTTGGAAAAAGATCTGCCGAATCGGGATATACCGGGTACATTCGAGGTTTCAAAATTCCGATAACCCACATGAACTGCCATGGGACTGTTCTTAACAGCGGATATAAATTTCGGCAGGTCGCCGGGATCATGCTGGCCGTCGGCGTCAATAGTCACCATATGAGTACCACCAAGCTCAAGCGCTGTTTCAGCTCCGGTTTTTAAAGCGGCGCCTTTTCCCTTATTACGCTCATGAACCTTGACATGAACAGGGAGGTCCGAGATTTTTTCTATGCCCCTGTCGTTGCTTCCATCATCCACAACAATAACATGAGCATGGTGATTCAAAATTTCTGTAACAATTCTGCGCAGGGTGTCTCCATGGTTGTATACCGGCACAATAATAAAAATATTAATTAGTTCAGTCATCTCTGAACCTGTTGCCGCTGCGCGCGAATCCAATGAACGAATAGAAGTTGAGCATGAACCTTCGCCAGCTGTCAGGAGAGCGCCAGAGCATGTAGACATAATCCATGAGTACCCCTGGACGTTTAAAATGCTGCTTGTAAAAAGAAAGATACAGCTCTTCGAGACGTTCACGTTTAAATCCATTGGGAATGAACAGAAAGTGCATACAGTCCATGCGGCGCCAATCCTCGTCAAATTCACCATAATCCTGGATGCTCTGATAAACAGGAGCTCCTGGAAAGGGAGTAAATTTTGTCAAATTAAAATCGTTTAACGGTAAAGAAAACAAAAACTGCCTGGTTTTTTCAATGCTTTCCTCTGTTTCTCCTGGAATCCCCATCATAAGAAGCCCCTTGGCCCTGATTCCCGTGCCCCTTATAAGCCTTATCCTTTCGGCAAGTTGTTCAAGATTGACCTTCCTGTTTAAAGCCTGGAGCAGGTCCTGATCCCCGGTTTCTATTCCCAGACTGATCATCCAGCAACCGGCCATTTTCAATTTTTTCAGAAGGTCACGGTCAATATGCTCAGACCGGACAGCACAGTTAAAGGTCATTTTCAGGGGCTGATTTGAAAGCATGTCGGTTAGCTTTTCAATCCGTTTAAGATTGAAGGTAAACTGATCATCATAGAAATTTATATGTTTGATTCTGAAGCGCTTATTGAGGTAGCGCATGTGTCCATGAATATATTCTGCCGAATTGTACCGATAGCTTTTTCGAAAAACTGATCGATCACAATAGCTGCAGGAATAGGGGCATCCCCTGCTGGACAAAGCACTGGTGCTGGGGGCTGCAGGATAATTAAATATGGGAAGGGTGTAGCTGTCTGGAAAACCTCGTAACTTATAGTATGCAGGATATGGAAGTGAATCAAGATTAAGAGCCGTGCGGCGCCGTCCCGTGGAGGTCACTTCTCCTGAACTCCTGTCCCTGAAGAGAAGTCCGAAAATACCAGTTGCATCTCCCCTGTTCTGCATCAGCTCCAGAAGGGTTTCCTCACCTTCGCCAGCCACAACAAAGTCAATCACTTTAAATTCCTGCATCATTTTCTTACCCATTGAAGAAACATGTACCCCGCCGAATACAACGTTTACGCCTGAAAGTGTCTGCTTGGCCAGTTCAGCCAGTCTGACACCATCAAGAAAGGACGATGTAGTGCAGGAGAAGCCCACATAAGCTGGACGTTCATGGATAAGCGTGCTGCGTAACCGCTGTACTGAATCCGGCCAAGCATTGAAATCCACGATTTCAACCTTGATGCCGTTTTCTTCCAGGTATGAGGCAATACTGCACAGTCCAAGGGGAGGCATGATGTTGGCGGTTCTTGATATGTCACTTGCCGCCTCTTTCTGGCCATAACCCAGGGGGTGAATAAGAAGGATTTTTCTGTGATCAAGAGGTTTCATTGCTAATTGACATGACCAGCCGTATTAAAACGCAGTCAATCCAGCATAAATTTTGTTTTTTCATTTTTGCTGCCGCTTTATTTCTGTGCTGATAAGCCTGTCCCAGACCAGGCCTTTATACCCAAAACGACGCATCACGTTCATTCGCTCCATGGCTTCTCCTGGAGGAAAGAACCTGTCCCGGCGGCCTCGAAGCGCTGTGCTTACTTTATTGTGCATGAACTCTCTGTCGATCAGGGGGCTATGATAATAAACCGGCTGCAACAGTGATTCGGAACTGGTGATAACTCCTTCATCGATAGACCTTGCATGCAGGGTTGTTCCTGGCAAAATGCGTATTCCTGAATAGATAAAAGCCACGCAGCGTTTCAATCTGTCAAGATTGTTCAGGGTCTCGGTTATGGTTGCTTCATCTTCACCTGGCCCCCCTATGATAAAATAATGGGCCACAGATTTGCCTCTGGTTATGAAGGCCTCATTAAAGTCAATGATGTCCAGACATGAGAACCCCTTGTTCAGTCCGGACAGGGTGGCTTCAGCCCCGGCATCAGAACCAACTTCCAGACCCTGAAGCCCCGAACGCTCCAGCAGGTCAATCTCTTCTTTGCTCATGAGAGTCGGGCGAAAAAAGGCGCTCCAGCGCACAGGCAGATTTTTTCTTACAAGAACCAGGACCAATTCCAGATACTTACCATGGCAGTCATTGAATACCGAATCAGTAAAATAAATATGATCAATACCGTGGTCATGATGAAGCCTGGCCATGTCGTCAACGACCATTTCCGGATCACAGGTCCTGACAACATGTCCTTCAAGAAAGGGATAGCAGCAGTATGCGCAGTGATGGGGGCATCCCCTTTTAGTTTGCAGTCCTACCAAACCGCTTTCTTGATTGTAAAAAAAAATAATGTTCTTATCAAACATGGGCGGACAAATTTCATCTGTAATCAGTGCATGCTGTTCACGCATGATTCGGGGACCGCTGCGCATTTCTCTTATCCTATCCAGCAGCTCGACCACCGCCCGTTCTCCTTCTCCGGCTATCCCGTAATCAGCACCAAGATAATCTAGGATTGCTTCGGGCATAAGAGAATAACCCGGCCCGCCAACGATGATGGGTGCGTCAGTGTGGGATCGCAACAGGTGAACAACGTCTCTGGCATGCCCCAGGGACCAGTGTTTCATGCCGGAAAAAGAATCCACATTATCAATATTGCGCAGGGACAACCCGACAACGTCAGGCTGAAACACCTGGACCGCACTTATTAATTTGCAATCTAAACGACCCATTGACAGGTAGTCGAACTGTTTGACCTCATGACCCGCGGCTGTCAGGGCAGAGGCTATCATCGCCATCCCCAGTGGATAAACAGGATAAGGCTCTTTCTCAATATTTATGGACAGCAGTAATACTTTCATTCATTTAACCAGTTGAATACAGCCGTTAAAAAACTAATTAATATTTGTCATCAGTGGAACTCTGCGCACTGAAGGTCCTTCTGCGCCTTGGGTTATAACGTAGATAAGTTCCGTCATCCATTTCTTTGGCTATGACTTTTTTGAACAGATTTCCCATCCGCAGTTGATGCCCTCCTCCCTGGTAAAAGGTGTCCCAGGCATAATGATACATCTCCTGGAGCTTGTCGGGGCTCAACAGCGCCGGCTGAAAAACTACCTTATCACAAGTATATTCCAGCCAGTTGTTGCTCAATATGCGGTTCTGCTTTTCCAACTTCTTCCTGATGGGGGTATGGGGAAATGGTGTCAGGATAGTGAATTCTGCCATGTCAATTTCTTCCTCCAGGAGAAAGTCCACCAGGCGCTTTATGTAGTTATCATCGTGGCTGTCCAGACCCAGAAGAACAGTGCCTTCAATGCCAATACCGTGATCCTTGAGCATCCTTATGCGGTCCCTGATAGTGTCGGAATCGTCGATAACCGCCTGATATACATACCAGCATCCTGCTCTGGCAGCCAGTTCTAAAATTTCCGGATCATACATTATCGGATGGGATATCCACTTACGCTTCAAGGGAATCATGGCTGTAAAAAGTGTCTTGAGCCATTCCCTGTCCTGGGCCAGAGAATTGTCAACAAGGAACAGCCGGTTGTTGGGTATGGACTCAATTTCAGCGATAATTTTTGATAAAGGTCGGGCTCGAAGTTTTTTTCCGCCGAGATAACCAACGCAGCAGGGCATGCAATTGAATCTGCACCCTCTTGAGGCGTGCATTAAATCCACCATCTGCACCCCTCGATAATTGTACAGGTCATTTTTAAGGATGCTGCGCCTCGCAGTGCCCACCAAAGAGATATCCGGAGGGTCTCCCAGAAAATCATACTTCTTCTGCAGGCAGTTGTTTTTCATGTCTTGAATAACAGAGCCGAACCGGCCTTCTACTTCTCCCAGAAAAATGGAATCCGCGTGCAGTTCAGCTTCAGAAGCATGAAGCATTACAGCTATTCCCCCCATTATCACTGGAACACCAATTTCCTTGTAGGCATCTGCAATTTCAAAAGCGCGGGGCAGCTGACAGGTAAGCATGACTGACAGAGCAACCAGATCAGCAGAAGAATCAAGCTCCGTATCCTCAAGGTTGTCGTCAGTAAATAATATTTCAACATCCTCAGGCACTTCAGCTGCAAAAACTACAGGACCGTGAGGCGGAAGGTGGAATTCGGTCTGTCTTTCAAGCTTGGGCCATCCAGGGTAGATTAAATGCATCTTCATATAAAAGCTCATGCTCCTGATTGTTATATCTGCCTGCGCTTATATTGACGTCAGAGCTTCTTCGCCCTAACAATAAGTTTTTCTAAAGATTCAACCCTTTCATTGTTTACGAGTATTTCTCCGGATTTTTCCTCAATCACGGCATAACGTTTTGTTCCGGGGCCAGGTGCTGAATTAAGGACAACAAAGGCCACCCCAGCAAAACACCGGCAGTAATCCTCAAATTGATGTTCCAGTTCCGGGGGGAGTGCCGGATCGCATGCTCCAGCAACCATTAACTGTATTCCAGAATCTTCCATTTCCCGAAATGCAGCCTCAACGCCTGCCAAAGAAAAGGAATTATCACTGTGAACAATATAAGAAGGTCCAGTCAGCCCGAAACGAAGCGCTGCCTCGCCCAGGAAGCAGCTGGGCAGAGTATAGGCGAAAAGATGCGGGCTCGGCCAATTTCCTTCTTCAGAGAGAACTGTCTTGAAAAATTCCATATCAGTTTCAATACAGCCAAACCTGGTGGATGCTGTAAGGCCTGCCTCGAGGACTTTTGAGTTTCTGGCAATACCCGCATCCCGCAATGCCATGGCTATAGCCCCGACACCTGTTTTGGAAAACCGATCCATTCTTCCAAAGCGGGAGTCAGGACTCTGAAACAATTCGCTTCCGGATGGTACAGGCACCTCTAAATAGGGTGCTGTGAAAGGATCATCTCCCCGGCCCATGCCAGTAGCTGTAAGCCAGCCTATTCCGGTGATGTACGCCTTCACGCCGCCTCCTGTGGCGGCCCGAGAACCAGGGCGGCATTGATTCCGCCGAAACCGGAATTGGTGCTGATAATCACCCTGCCGCTTAGGCGCTGTGCTTCAGCAGATACATATCCTGCGGCCTTTTCATCAGGAAATTCCAGGCCGACCGTGGGCGGAACAAGGCCAGCCTCCAGGGACATGATTCCAAGCACTGCTTCAATTCCTCCGGCGGCAGCCATGGTATGACCCAGAGCTCCCTTTACTGAATGCACAGGAAGAAGCCTGTGTCTGAATACTTTTCTGACTGCCTCAAGCTCCATGGCATCGTTGTAAACAGTGCCTGTTCCATGGGCGTGAACCGCTCCCACATCTTCATGGGACAAGCCGGCCCTTTTCAGGGATGCGTTCATGGCCATAACAAGACCTCGACCGTCTCTGGCCGGGGCTGTAACATGCACTGCGTCGCAGGCCACACCCCAGCCCATGATCTCCCCGAGCATATGTTCGCCGGCTTTGTCTGCCCGGTCCATGCCAACCAGATGAATTGCGGCAACTCCCTCTCCAGGGCTGAGCCCGGCCCGATCCCGGTCGAAAGGACGGCATGGTCTGCTGTCCAGAGCCTGCAGGGCGCCAAAGCCCTTGAGAACGAATTCACTGACAATGTCTGCGCACACAACCAGCGCTGACCGCACGCGTCCTGAATATATTTCCATTGCTCCGCGGGCCAGGGCAACAGCAGAAGAAGCACAGGCGGCGCTTATTGAAATCCCGGGGCTGTTCATGCTAAGTCGCTTGCGAACATGGCTGGTCATTGATCCTGGCAGAACCTTGAAAAGACCAGCCTGTTCTCCCCTCATGTGTTTTTCCAGCATGTCAATGCCCGCTTTGGTCGTACTTGTAATAAGCAATGTATCCGCTGGTAATTCATGGAAATTTTTCAAAACCAGTTCCAACAGGGATTCAAAGCGTGATTCTCCGCCTGCTTTGTCCAGGCAGGAAATAGTCCCTGCAACGCCTTCAAAGCCATGTTTAACCTGAACAATACCGGTATGCCCATTCATAAGTCCGGCAAAGGTATCCTGTATGCCTCCAAGGACAGTGTGAATCTTCATATCCCGTACCATTACACGATTCACAGCTTATCCCTTTTCCAACGTTCTGCAAAAGCGGCAAAAAAATCGGGAAAATCAATCTGGATGTTCCCTTCAAGGTCCAGAAACATCTGTACTGTATAGCCTCTGGTGGTAATTTTACCATAACTGTCCCTGATGACATATTCCGTATTGATTCGGGCGGACTCGGAATAATGCTGGATACCTTCAATAACAAATTCCTGATCAAAGCGAAGAGATGCAAAGTAGTCTATATGGAACTGCCTGATTGGCGTAACCACACCATGCTGATATAAAATATTATAGCCAATGCAGTATTTATCACCCAAAGCAGTGCGCGCGTCTTCAAAATAGCTTGGATAACGCCCATGCCAGACAATGCCCAAAGGATCCACTTCTTCAAAACGTACTCTGCGCCGGAACTCAGCCCGCAGAGGTAAAGGATGGCCTTCTTTTTTAGGAAAATATGGCTTGTGCATAGAAAGCCTTCTTCATCGTTTCAAGAAAAAATCAAGGCGAAACATGGATGCGGTTTCCTGGTTCACTTTCAACGCGACATCAAAAGAGTAACCATCCTCTTTTTTCCGGGAGCATGTCGCTGTTATCTTTTCTTCCGGAAGGATAACCCGCATGAACTTGGCCCGGTCTATTGCAGAGAAAAACATTTTGTTCTTTACATCCGGATGTACAAGTTTTTTTGACAGTAATATGCCCAGACTGAGTTGAACAACAGCAGGAAGAACAGGGGAACCTGGAAAATGGCCTGCAAATCCTGCAAATGAACCAGGAAAAACAAAATCCTGCTGGATGATGTTGTCTTTCCTTATTTCCGGGAATGCGCTACAGGCATTCAATATGCCCTTGTAGATAATATTCATGGTATAGATGCCTCATGCAGAACAATAACCAGACTGTATCCCGCTTTCATATCCTGGTATACTGTTCTTTTAGGGAGAAAATGACCTCCAATCTCACAAAAATCGAAGTATTCCAACCGTAATTTTTTTTGATCTGGGCTGAATGATTTTTTAAGGATATTGTCTTCTGCTGAACACATGTGAACCATTTTTCTTCCTCTGTCAGAGCTGACCATCAGTATGGATCCTGGTCCATGGTAAACATCAGGGCTGTCAGAAGGATAACCTGACAGAAAAAGAATGCGCGCGCTATGCGCGATCTGTCTTGCCAACGCTTTCTGTTGATTTTGAAGGGTCGGAGACATGTAGTTTTGCTTATGCTTCTCCCGGCACACTGTAAGATCAAAAAGTTTCATGCCCAGTTCAGTCATGCCGACTATCTGTAATCTGCTTCGGTCAGGATCCAGAAGAACAAGACCCTGAAGGACCTGGTTGTGTCCAGCGGCTTCAAGAAAAACTGTCTGTCGCAGGAGCAGAGCATCTCCAGGAACAGACCATTCAGGAAATAAGCATATTGAAGCTTCTTCAGGAGGAATCAGAACATAGTCTTCAGGCGGAACATAAGAGGCAGCGCATCCAAAAATCAGCAGCATAAGAAGTAGCAGCACGTTTTTCATAAATAAAAAATAACAGAATTGCTTCTCATTTACCAGAATGACAATATGGAAAAAATTTTTTCATGAAGCTAATATTTTTGAATATTAATTCAGATCTTTGGCAGAGGAATCGGGGTATCTGTTCAATGCTGGAATAACGTACAGGGCAGCTGGAATGGCCGCGGCAATGCCCAGCAGCACTGTAAGGCCAATGGAGCGAAGGGCAGGATGGCTTGCCAGGACCAGAGCCCCGAAGCCGACCAGCGTAGTCAATCCGGATGCTAATATTGCCTGGCGTGTGCCCAAAGCTTCATGTTCATAAGATCTGGAAGCCATAAATATACCGTAGTCAACCCCCAGGCCCAGCACAAGAAAGGTTGCGGCCATGGAATAGAGATTGAATTCCAAGTTCAGAACAGCAGCGCCAGTCACCACAGCAGCAAGCCCGGCCAACGCCGGGACTAGGGCTACAAAAGCCTGCTCAGGACTCCTGAACAGTAACAAGACCAAAACCGTCACCATAATGCCTGCCATGACCAGAAAGCGGAGCATATCCTCACGCAGGGCCGAGGCAATTTCCAGACCTATTCTTTGTTGAGATACGAGCATTGATTCCATTATCGCTTCAGGAAGAATGTCCTGGTTTTCACTCAGCAATGAAAGAATTTCAGGGTTGTCTGGAAAGAGAGTCACTATTGCGATTTCTCCACCATCTCTGAGAATAAGTATGTCAGCCAGGTCTTTCAGACCAATTGCCTTTAGATCTTCCAAAGTCACTTTTTCAGGTTTGGCCTCAAGATATTCAATAAAAGGAACGAGCGCGTCCGGTGTAAAACCCAGTTCTTGCCCCTTGCTGGCAACTATTTCTTTAATATGTGCGGTACGATCATCCCAGAATTCATTCCAGAGGTGAATGGATGCCACCTGTTTCTGTTCTGGCGGAAGCAATGGTGCAATACTGACAATTTTCTGATCCGGCAGTTTTCCCACCAGGAAATCATACACACTCCCTGCTCTGGCAAGGGCAGAATCCAGATCAGGTCCTTTAGTAAAGATCATGGCCATGCCTCGTGCATCACCCCATGAACTTGAGATCTTTTCTTCTGCCTTTGCCAGTTCTTTCGGAACAACACTCAGGGCCTGCAGGTGTCCTTCAAACCGGATGTGAGGCCAGCAGAAAATCGCTCCCAACATCAGGGCAAAAAAAATGGTTATTGCCACAGTTCTTCTCTTGAGACTGTGTGTGATCAAGCCCGGCTGAAATGGCCTTTCCGGTCTTAATGTTTGTTTGCTGATAAATACCGGCAGAACAATCAGAGCCAGGAACACAGCCGTGGTGAGGCCTGCGACAGTGAATAACGCCAGCTGGCGCTGCCCGGGTATGCCAGAGAGCAACAAAAGGCTGAAGACTCCGCAAGTGGTCAGCCAGCAAAACATGATAGGCCTGGAGACTCGATCAAGTGATTTTCCAGGCGAGGTTCCTCTTTTCATGGCAAAGAAGACATGCAGGCCATAATCAACGGAAATGCCCATGAGCACTGCACCAAATCCGATTGTAATGCCTGAAACAACAGAGTTGGTCAGGACAGCTGCAGCTGTCCCGCCCAGTATGGCTGCAAGAGGAATAACGTATACCAGCACCCCCTGCCAAACACGCAGAAATATCAGAAAGACAGCCAGAATGCCCAAAAAAGATACAGAAAAGACTACAACCAGGTCCTGGCGAATGATCTGAGCATTCGCAACGGCATAAGAATGACCACTGATAATATATGCGCTTGAGTCTTGAGGAAGGATATCGGAGAGGATTGACTCAAGATGTTCCAACATTTTCTCTGACTCCCTGGAATCCGTCACGGCTGCTTCCGGGTCCAGAATAAGGAGCGCACTTTTGCCGTATGGGCCGGTGAAGACTCCGGTGGCCGAAAGATTAGGCATTGAATCCATTCCAAAAAAATCCAGGGCCTTAAACTTTTCCATAGCCAGAAAACGCAGCCCCAGGGGATCTGACTGAATTATTTTTTTCATGCCAAGTCCCTGCAGTCCTGACAGTTCAAGTCGCATCTCTTCCAGGGAATGATACACCGATTCAGGGGTAAGTAATGAATCAATTCTTTCCAGGTCATCCATAGTGATCAGCGAAGGAAGGATTTCAAGCAACTGTTCAAAAAACCTGCCCGTCAAAGGCTGCTGAAGCTCCACGGACACGTCTTTGAACCAGGGGGGGCCTGTTGCCTTCTGAATATCTCTGGCAGCAAGCATAAGGTTTTCACGGGAGGTTTCAGGGCCAGCCTCAATTACAACCAGTACACTTGAAAGAAAAGGAGCTTTGCTGAGAAGGCGCAGGTCTTCTGCGACAATTGAATCATCATCGGGCAGCATGGAATCAATGTTTTCAGCCATTTCCATGTCTCTTAGCAGGAAAAGCGCAGTAATCAGACAGGCTCCGAGAGCTGCGACCATGATTTTCTTACGGGGCTTGAATGCAGCTAAGAGACGACTGAAAACAGTCATGGATCAAAACAATCCATCAGGAAGGTCCTGATTTAGTCTGACCTTTTCAAACCTTATTACGGTCTTGTCCTTATCGTCTTCCAGTAGTGTGATGCTGCTGATGTGTCTTTCCTGATCATCAAAAACAAGTGTCACTGATCTGATGATGTCGGACAGTTGCTTCTGGACCGGGATAAGCTTAAGGGAAAGAGGGCTGGATTCTATTACGGTAATGTCGAAATCCCGCTTCAAAGCTTTAGTGTCCATGGTGGTCCAAGCCAGCATCTGGTTAGTCACTACAGAAAGCACAGGATCATGTGCCAGGGGTGCATGCTTGGATTCCCCGGATCCTTCTCTCCAGCGCCTGATGGTTTCCCCGTCGGAAGAAAAGCCAAACTTCATGGGGTAATTATAAGCCCAATAAATTTTTCTAGGGTTAGCTATAGCAAATGATCCTCTGGAAATAAGATTCTGTTCAAACATGGCCAAGTGTTTTTCCTGGATAAATGAACCTGAAACACTGCTGATTGAGGCATGGATTTCCTTGAGTCTGCCAAGAATTTCAGCTGAAAGCTCGTCAGCACCTGTCGGTTTGCAATAAAAAAAAGTGAAAAACAGGATAAGAAGAATGAGTCTGGCTTTAGTCATGGTTGATCCTCCTGTTCATCTGAAGGTGCCTGCCAGATTTTCAATTCTCCTTCTGCCAAAAGTTCACCCTCTTTACTGACTCGGGAACTAACAATCACGAAACCGGCAAACCGTCCTGTTGGTCTGACCTCAACTGTCAGGACATCCCCGGCTCTGGCAGGAGCCTGAATTCTGGTTTGCTTAACTCCTGCCAGATATCCTGTTCCTCTATTTCCGCCTGATATAGAATCCAGGCTTCCGCATACAGCTGCAAATGACTGGGCCATAAGCTCCACCATAGCCTCCTCAGCAAAAAGATTTTGCTGGTCCATATAAATACAGTCTTTCCTAATTGTTGCTTCAACGACCCCTGAAGCATCTTTATCAGCGTACATCACCCTGTCCACCATGCGCATGGGGCGTTTGTGCGGCACCAGCCCTTTTGCCGAAAGAGGATAAGGGATCTTGAAGTAAATATGTTCCGGGTTTTTCCAGCATAAAGGGTCAGCAGCAAGATAGTCTCCTGTAAACTGGTAAGCCATACCCCGACAACCGTAGCAGAATGAAGATGATTCACAGTTCCGGCAGCCCCCTTTTATATTTTTCCTAATGCCGCGCAGCTCCTTGATTACTATGCTCTGGTTCAGAATATCATACAGTCTTTTGTTCCTGATATTGCCCACAGCAATGTCAACTCCTGGACATGGATAGATATTCCCATGGACTGTTAATGTGCAGGTGTATAAATGGCGATTGCAGGTCAGGCCTGCCACAGGGGGGTGAGGATCCCATTCCATATTGAAATGTTTCCGGTCCAGGGCGGACAGTTCATGAAAAAGGTCATAGACTTCCTGCGGGGAAACCTGGAGGTCAGAGTGTTTTCTGGCTCGTCCCTGCAGAGTGATGGTCTCAAAATATGGAATCATCCCCTGCTGCCTGATCCAGGTCCACATCTCGGGAAGCTCTTCAAAATTCTGTCTGCAAATAATGGTCTGCACACCAAGATCAAGGTCAGCTGCCGGATATCCGGCCTTCTGAAGACAGTCCAGACCATGCCTGATTTTGTCAAAAGTTCCAGGCCTGCCTGCCAGATAGTCCTGCACGTCCCGGCGCATACTGTTCATCTTGATAACCAGGTTCACATCAAGAGACCTGAATGCCTGGGCTAATTCCTGTGTGATAAGGGTGGCATTGGAGAACATGTCGATTGCCGCTCCCTTTTTGTAAATATATTGCAGGATAGTGATTATATCGGGATGAGCCACGGGCTCGCCGCCTCCCAGTACAATGATTCTTCTGGCCCCGAGGTCCATTGCCTGATCAACAGCGTCTTTGATTTCGCTGAGGGTAAGTTCATTTTCCAGTGCTTTGCCCGATTCTGCGTAACAATAAATACAACGTAAGTTGCAGGCCCTGGAAAGTTCAAGCTCCATGGACAAAAGACGCCCCGATCGTCTCGCTTCCTCTATCTCTTCATTGGTAAATTTGCTTCCCCATGTGGGATTATATTTATTCATCTGGATTTACTCGATAGTCAAAAAACACGACTGGTTTTCTCCTGCCCTGAACCACGGTCTTGTTCCTGACCGTTTCCGGATCTTTCAACACAACTTCCGGCTTGATCCTGGTCCTGGAGGCAATTGATTCTGCTACCATAAGCGGAGAGAGATCTCTATCCCGCACTCCAGCCACAACTCTAATCTCATCTGACAGGGCGAACCGGCTTCTCACCTCCAGGTAATAGCTTTCAACCTGAGGCAGTTCATCCAGTGCAGAAAAGATTGTATTCGGAAAAATCGTTGTCCCCTTCATTTTTAACAACTGCGACTTTCGCCCCAAAACCGGACCAAGCCGGGGGGAATTCCTGCCGCATAAACAGGGTTCATAGTGCATGATCGCGATATCGCCTGTCCTGAACCGCAGCAGAGGCATGCCTTTGATCCTTAGTGGTGTAACTACAACCTCCCCGGGATTTCCCGGTTTTACTGGCAGTCCCTGGTCATCAAGAATTTCCGTTATTATCAGATCAGGGTGTAAATGTCCTCCTCTGTGCTCGCCGCATTCGCAAAATGTAGTAGCCATTTCAGTGCTGGCATAAGTTCCGAACAGATGTCCTCCCCAAAGATCTTCAAGTTTTTGCCCCAGGGGGGAGAGGGAAAAATTCTGTTCCCGTACGGGCTCTCCTATGCATACCAAGCGTCTGACTCCCATTCTGGCAGGATTCACTCCTGCCTTTTCAAGACGCCTGCCGAGGTCCAGCATCAATGTGGGCACTCCGACTACGGCCGTGGGTTCATATGTCTGTACAAGGTCCTGCAGCACCGGAAGACTGCTGGAACCGGCCCTGATTACTGCTGCACCAATTCGTATAAGGCCGAGAAAATAGGCCAGTCCTGCCATAAAGCAACGATCAATTGCTGCGGCAATTAGCACTCTATCGTTGCTGTTTATTCCTGTAGAATCAAATGACAGCTCCTCATTATACCCGAGACGTTCGAGGTCACTCCGGGTCTGCATCAAGGCCACGGGTCTTCCTGTAGTACCAGAGGTCAGGCAGAAGTCCACTATTTCACTCTGGCTTACACACAAAAAGTCGTTGGTGTACTCACCCAGTTCTGCTTTTGAGGTTAGGGGAAAGTGGCCCAGTTCATCCAGCCGGAAAAAAGAATCCCGGCCCAGTCCTGCCTGTCTGAATTTTTGCCGGTAAAAATAAGAATGATCGTGCAGATACCTGATATGTTCCGCCAGCAGCTCTGACTGGTGTTCACTTATCACTTCAGGAGAAGCAAACTCAAGATCATAGTTGAATTTGAAACTGTTCATAATTATGCTTTACATTACATGTCTGCTTCTTCATCTGCGCACTTCCTCAATAGTCCTGATCATAGATTCCTTGACCTGTTTACGCATCTCCACATGTGCAGAATGTCCTGAATAGTCTTGGGGATTAAACATATTCAGAGCCTGTATCCGGACAACAGCAGGACGCATGATATACCTTCCCGGCGGCAGAAGCTGGTCCGTACCGGTAATACAGACAGGTATGACTGGAACGCCAGACTGTACTGAAAGCTTGAACGCACCGGAATAGAACCTCGCAAGTTTTCCGTCTCTGCTGCGGTGACCTTCCGGGAAGAAAACAAGGCAGGCTTTGCGGTCAAGATGTTGTCTGCATAATTCCAGAGCCTTTTCCAGGCCCTTTGTTTCCATGTCCACATAACCGGCCAAACGCATGAATGGAGCATACCAGGGTATCCTGAACGGCCAGGCGCGTACCGTAAACACGGCATTGCTGAATGGAAACGCACCCATGCAGAATATATCAAAAAACGAAAGATGGTTAAGCACCATAATGCAGGGCTTGGGGAATCTGTTGTTTGTTAGCCCGTACTTTTCAAAACGAACAAAAGGAGACATTATAAAAATCCATACCTTACCATAAACCCAGATAAAGAATCTCACAATTTCAGGCAGTGGACGGCGGGAAATTAATACTGACAGAGGCAGAACAACGGGAGAAAGCAGGATAAAAAACAGAATCTGAAGAATGATCAGGGGATAGAGAAGTAAATTCATGATCAGGACAACCAGAAAGCTGTAAAGGTTATCTCGACCTGTCCAGCCAGTTCCGGAGCCTGATAGGCATGAATACCTGTCTCGATTCATTCTCAATAGTTCCTTCTGCTTTCCTCAATAAAGGCATACAAATCACCAAGGGTTTGAATCTTCAGGATGGCTTTCTCATCGCGAAGTTTGCGACCGAATGCATTTTCCAGGACAATGACCATGTCCACGGCATCCAGGCTGTCTAAACCCAGATCCTTATACAGATGGGCCTCAGGCTTCATGTTTTCTGTTTCCAGTTCAAACTCTTCGGCCAGAGAGCGGTTTACAATATCAATGATTTCTTGCTGAATCATGCGTACTTCCTTAAAATCAATGAGGAATTTATGCCTCCCAAGGCAAAGTTGTTCTTGATAACTGTCCTGATAGATAGAGGTTGAGTTTGTAGAACATGGCGAACCATGGCGCAGTCTTCTCCGGGCTGCTCAAGGTTCAGGGTGGGAAGGCACAGGTTTTCTGCCATCATCTTTAGCATGGAGATAACTTCCAGAGCACCGCTGCCTGCCAGAGAGTGCCCCAGATGACCCTTGAAGCTGCTTACATAAGTTTGGTTGCCAAAAACCCGTTCAATGGCTTCACATTCAGCCGGGTCTCCCAGCTGGGTAGCTGTGGCATGGGCATTGACATATTCAACCTGGTCCGGTTCGATCTCAGCGCTGATAAGTGCTGCTAGCATACATTGTTCAATACTTTTCGGATCCGGGCTGGAAATATTTGTTGTGTCTGATGTCGCGGAGAATCCAATAACCTCTCCATAGATATGAGCCTCGCGTTCCAGAGCCGACTCAAGGGATTCAAGAACTACAATACCACACCCCTCAGAACATACAGTCCCGTCCCGGTCCTTGTCAAAAGGCCGTGGAGAACGCCCTGGATTGGAATTATACCCGGTTGAAGCCGCTTTGATAATATCGAAGACTGCTACTGTTAAAGGATGCAGCTCTTCTGCCCCCCCGCAGAGCATTGTTCGCTGCTTCCCCAGGGCTATGGCTTCATAACCCAGCCCTATAGCTTGAATCCCTGTAGCACATGCCGCTGAGGGAGCCATTACCCGTCCGGAAATACCCAGAGCCAAAGCCACATTGGAAGCGCAGGTATTTCCCATGATTTTAAAAAACAGGGATGATTTGATCCGCTCTATGGAATAATCCTGAAGGTAGTCAGAAAAAAAATCCTGCTGAGTCTGCGGGCTGCCCACTGTGGTCCCGATAATTACCCCTGTCTGTCCATTTTGACGCATTTCAGGAGTAATTTTAGCCATTTCTAGAGCTTCCATGCAGGAAAGCATTGAAAAAAAAGACATGCGAGACATGGATCGACGATGTTTTCTAGGGATCTGCTTTTCATCAAGATTCGGCACTGAACCTGCTATATGGCAATTTAATCCATTGACTTCCTCTAGAGCAGGACACTTTTTCACTGCACTTGCACCCTGCCTCATGGATTTGTAAAGAATGTCAGCTCCGACCCCATAGGGAGAGACCGCACCCATGCCTGTTATGACCACTCTGTTTATAGACATTGCCTTATCTCTTGCCGAAGGTTTTCCCGTCCAAGAATAAAACCGCAAGTCAAAAAAGCTGAGACCACAGCCCCCAGGATTCCTGGACCAGCAAGGGATTGACCGGTTACAAACAGGCCCTTTATCTTGGTCAGGGGAGAGGGATTGATCTGACCTGTCTTCTGCTTGATTCCATAAAGGCAACCCAATGGAGCGTTTGAGTAATCTCTGAAAGTCAGAGGAGTGGCGCAGTCAAGAATTTCTAGGGAATCAGGAATTTCAGGAACATGTGCCGTAATATGTTCCTTAACTCTTTGGGAAAGCCTTTGCTTGAATTCAAGGTATTCTCCTGGCCTGTTCTTCGGAACCCTGTCCTGCCAGGCAAATACTTCACTCATGGATCCGGGACAGAGCATGATCAGGCCCTGTTTTGAATCAGGATTTTTCTGTGCGCATGCGGCAATAAAAAACGGCCTATTTTCAATGTGACGTTCACTACTGCAGTAATCATCCAGTTCCAAGTCAGGACACAAGAAGAAATTCTTTCGTGTCAGAATTGGGGGAAGGTGATCTACTGCTGCTGAGAACATGAAAGCTGACGAGGTATGCTCAAATGCATTAAACCGCCGCCTGGTAG
The DNA here is from genome assembly GCA_003566455.1 of Desulfonatronovibrio sp. Lineage (GTDB taxonomy): Bacteria > Desulfobacterota > Desulfovibrionia > Desulfovibrionales > Desulfonatronovibrionaceae > Desulfonatronovibrio. The sequence continues at coordinate 8,809 of PXDF01000075.1, read as the reverse complement.
CTGGACGAAAGGCACTTTCATCGACCATGGACATGAGCAGAACGGGATTAATGCTGGAAACGCAGCCCTTTGCTTCGACAACCTCACCTTCATCAAGCAGCACCCGGGTAAATCTACCATCAGAAGAAACAATCCTGGAGACATCCCTGCCTGAAAATACATCTACTCCAAGCTCTTTCAAACGTCTGATCAAGGCCTCTGCCAGGGCTCTGCCCCCCCCTTTTATACCATGCACAGATTCGTAAAGAGAACCTGCAACCTGGGCATGAATGGAAACCGAAGACAAACCGGGCTCAGTGCCGTACAAAAGAAAATGCATGGAAAGAACAGCTGCAAGCCTGGAATTTCCTGTCAACCCGCTGAGAAAAGACTTCAGAGAAATGTCGTGATATTTACTGAAAAAACCAGTTTCATCTGAATCCATTTTCAGATTCAGGTATGGTGAGCTGTTGAATTCCTGTTCTACAATTCGGAGGTAGTAGTCTATGGCGGATTCTTCCCCTGGGAACTTCTCGTGCAGCCGTTGGCGAATCTGTTTATAACCTGATGGAAATTCCAGAGAGAAACCATCAGAAGGGAAATAAAGGGTATCAAAGTTGTCCTGATCATAGACAACCTTTTCAAGGTTGTTTTCGATACCCAGATACCGAAAATAGGTATCCAGCACTTCTCCCCGGGCAAAGGACCCAGTATAGTGAAAACCGGTGTCAAAATAAATGCCGCAGCGCTTGAATCCCTTAAGCACAGGAGCAAGCTGTCCGGCTTTTTCCACTATAGCAACCCGGTTACCCTTCATACTGAGTATTATGGCCGAAACAAGTCCGGAAACGCCTGAACCAATGACAACAAAATCGTATTTCATTTATTAAGCTCAAGGACGATGCAGGCGTTGGTGCCTCCAAAGCCAGCCGAATTACAAAGTACGTGACGAAGTTCGGCCTGCCTCGTCTCGGTAACAATGTCCAGCCTGGATGATTCCTGATCCGGTCTTTCAAAATTGATATTGGGAGCAATGAAGTTGTTATGAGCCATTAAAATTGAATAAACGACCTGAGCGGAACCAGACATCCAGAGTTCATGCCCGGTCATGGATTTAAAAGATGAAACAGCCGGGGTCTTTTCCCCGAAAACAGAAGATATGCTCATTGCTTCCACTGAATCTCCAGCCTGCGTGGAAGTAGCATGGGCACAGATATAATCAATATCTGAAGGAGTCAGGCCTGCCTGCTTCAGGGTCCCCCGCATGGCTCGTTCCAGTCCATCAGGACTGGGTACGGAAATGTGCTTTCCATCTGATGAAAACCCGTAGCCTTTCACTCTGGCCAGGATTTTTGCACCGCGTTTTTTTGCTGAATCGTATCTCTCAAGGATTAAAGCTGCGGCACCCCCACTGGGAACTAGACCATCTCGTCCGGCGTCAAAAGGACGACTTGCCTTTTCAGGATTGCGGGACATTGTTGAAAAGGCCCCCAAACCATCAAAGCTGCAGATAGACTGCCAGTTTATTTCCTGGGCACCTCCGCAGATCATAGTCTCCTGGCGTCCCAGAGCGATAAGGTCGGCTGCCTGTCCTATTGCATGCCCCCCGCTGGAACAGGCTGAGCTGATTGTCCAGCATGCCCCTCTGGTACCAAGCAGGGTGTTGAGGTTCATGGTGATGGTTGAAGTCATGGACCTGAAGATATGCCCACTTCCAATAGACCGTGTGTCCTGGAGCCTGTGCAGGCGATCCACTTGGTCAACACCTGCCAGACAACTGGAATCACATCCGAATATCAGCCCAGTCTTTTCATTGCGCAGAGTATCAGGATCAATGTCAGCCATGGCCAAGGCATCCATTACCGCAGAATGGGCCTGTATCGCAAAGTCAGGCATTGTCTTGCGCTGCTTTTTTCCAAGATGCCTGGCTGGGTCAAATCCCTTTATCATCCCGGTAAGAGGACTTCTGAACCCCAGTTCTGTCCGTTTCGGATCAATATGGATACCAGACTTTCCCTTAAAAAGGGCATGTGTTACTGCTTCCTTGTCATTTCCCAGAGTTGATATTATTCCAACTCCAGTTATGGCAACTTGATACATAATAAAATAAATATTTAAAAGTATAATAAATTTAAAATTAATATATTCCTAAAGTGCATCTGATATCTGTTCACTGTTGATTAACATTTCAATTTTTTCTCTAAATGCAACTGGAATAACTTCTTTGGCATGACCAGCAGGGTTAAGAAAACTTCCTCTTAAATCATCACGCCCTCTCACTTCAGCCTTACCTAGAATTTTTCCTTCACTATCCATTATCTCTGCATTAAGATTATAAATAAGTGCTGTATTTTGATATGTATCACTTTTCCACTCATAAATTGTAAATATCAGCAAACGATCTGCATCCATTTCTTTTAATTTATTAATAAGTGATAATCGATCATCTGAATGAGAAGAAGCAACCTGTATAACTTTAAATCCATTTTTCGAAAGTGAATTTGATACTGATTCTGTAATATCATGAGCTAAGGGATTTCCACTTTCTGTTAATACATCAAAAGGGTTTCCGTATCCTCCACGTTGAATGCCAACAAAAACAGGATCCTTGTTTTCTGAAAGCACATAATCTCTTTGGTCATGTGAAGTTAAAGCAACAACCAATGTTCCTTTTGACTCCAAATTTGCAAAAACATCATGATAAGAATGCTTGTTACCAAATGCACATGCTGACAAAATCATTGCCATAGATGCAATAAGCAAGATTCTAAGCAAGTTCTTCATTTTGCCCTCCAATGAAGCAGTAAAAATTGCAATGATACTTAAACATCCATGTTATTTATGTTTACATATAAATGCCACCATTAACAGCAATCACCTGACCGGTAATATATGATGCCCTTGGCGAGCAGAGAAAAGAAACTGCTCCGGCTGCTTCATGAGGCTTTCCCAGCCTGCCCAGGGGGATCTTGGGCAGGATATGCTCCATGGGCAGATCCTTGGTCATTTCTGTTTCGATATAGCCGGGCGCCACAGCATTCACCAGGATATTTCTCTTGCCCATTTCCTTTGCCAGGGCTTTGGTTGCTCCTATCAAGCCGGATTTTGCAGCTGAATAATTGACTTGCCCGGCAACTCCAGCCTGTCCGGATGTGGAGACAATATTAATGACCCGTCCTGTCCGCCTGCGCAACATCTTTTCCAGCACCAGCTTGGTCACCAGGAAAAAGCCGTCCAGATGCACGTTAAGCACTCTTTTCCAGCTTTGGTCAAAATCCATGGTCAGCATTAATGTGTCTGCTGAAAAGCCGGCGTTGTTGATCACGGCAAATGGAGTGGTATCTTTAAGATGCGGCTCCAAAGCCTTTGATACTTCCTGGGGATCAGCTACGTCGAATGTCAGCAGCTTGCAGCTTTGGCCCAAGTCTTTGACTCTTTGCCGGATTATTTCAGCTCCCTCATGGTCACTCCTGTAGTTGATCCAGATGTCAAACCCGTCTTGAGCAAGCATTTCAGCCGTTGCTGCACCGATCCCCCTGCTCGCGCCAGTAATCAGTGCTGTTGGTGAAGAACTCATAAGCCACCCGATATGTTAATGGATGATGTCAATTACATTGCCTGTGGAGTCAAATTCTATATCCATAGTAGTGAAACGGTTGCGCCAATACTTCCATCTGTCCATTTCCAGAGAAGGGGTGCCATGAACAGCAGGATAACCAAAGGCAGTAAGCACTCCCTGTTTAGTCATACCTTTGTAAACCTTGCCTTCCTCTATTCCCTTGCGGTCTATTTCGGAAAAACCATCCAGAGAAACAGGGCTGTCTGAAGTTATCAGCTCAATGTATTCTCTCTCACTCATCCCCATTCTATCTCTGTTGTATTCAAAAAATACAAGATCACCGGTATTTTCTATACTGATAAAAAAACCGTTTCTCATGGACCTTTGGTCAGGAAAAGTCACTTTGGAGCCCGCCGGAATAACAAAATGCCCTATTCCTGAATCTACATACCCGGCATAACTGGCCTTGATGTCCCTGCGACTTTCATGGGCATGGATATTATATTTTGTATATTTGACTACATCCTGACTGATGGAAGGTAGAGGTGATCCGGTGGACCGGCACCCTGTCGTTGAAAGTATGACCAGGCACAGTAAGGCAACAAGACACCAGAAAATGCTGTACAGAAAACGTCTTTTTTCTGTCATGACATTGCTCCTTGTTTTAATTTTCATCAAAAATACATACCCGCTTGAAATGTGAGCGAATTGACGCCTCTGTTGTCCTTTTTTAATCCCGCGTTGGACAGGTGGTGCAGCCTGACCGACGTCCAGAAAGAAGGTCCGGATCGCGGAGATATATCTAAACCAAGCCCTGCCTGGGGATTGAAGTTGAGCCGCGTCCCCTGTTTTCTGACTTTGTATTCTGTGTATATCAGACCCACTCCCCCCTCAATGTATGGCCGCAAAAGATTAGTCTGTAATCGATCTAAATAATAAAGGGCAAGAAAACCTGCAGAAGCCATGAAATCAGGATCTGAGCGCAATGTTCCGCCTATGCTTGCTTCAAGCTTGAAGCGCAGCTGTTCTGGTGCCTTGTGCGGCCAGATGTCTTCGTAGTCATACAGGGCAAACCCGATTATGTTCATGAAATCTCTGGCATCAGAAGGATCATAAGCCAGACCCAGGCTGAACCCTAGACTATAACGAGGTGGAACATTTTTTACCTCAGGCTCTTCAGTCTCTGCTGAAAGAGGGCTTGAAAAAACTAATAGACATAAGCAACAGGTTACAAATGCAGATACAGCTCCCAATGGGCTGAAATTATTAACTTCTAGCCATCGATACAAGCCCGTACTCCCCTCCTGCATTTATTGCAAGGCTGGTAATTTTGGAAAAAAACATTTTATGGGGACTACTGACAATTGTCCCTGACTGCTTGCACTCTTCAGGACTGAATGTAATTTCACCCTGACGGATCAAATGCGCTGCGATGGCTACGTCAATAGCCTGACCGATTGGCATATGTCCGTATAACTGCTTAAAAGATGTTGTTAATTGTCTGTACATAAGCTTATTTTCAAAAAATTCACTACTGGAATCTTGATCTTTTTGCAGGATCAAGAGATCGTTTACATGCAAGCCGGAAAGCTCATTACCTGCTTTACCAAGCTTTACATCAACAATATCCGGATATGAAATGAGTTCATTTTCCTCCCTCGAGAGAAGTAAAAATACTGCCCCCTCCCCTGTTGCTTCATCCTTAGGAACTGTCGTGCAATAAGCTGAACTTTTCCGGAAAGTGTTACGCATTCGAAACCTGATGTATTCATAAACAGGGCAGTATTCATCAACAGCCCCAAAAAAAACCTCATCCACACGACCCTGGTTAAGCCATACCTGCGCCGTTATTAAAGCAGAAGCTACAGGCATCTCAAACTGACTTACAGTGAGACTTGGTCCAGTAAGCTCAAGATGCATGGAAACATGGGCTGCAGCAGAATTATGGACAGAATTTGCAAAATGAGTAGGTGAAGCATATTTGTCGCCTGAGTCGATGACTGAATCAAGAAAAGAAAAAGTTGAGTTTGCGGCTCCATGAGCAGTAGCAATTATCAGTCCTGTGCGCTCATGGTCAATTTTCTTTTTTCCAGAGTCTTCCAGGGCAAGAAATGCGCCAAGAAGGGTCATACGTGAATAATGGTTAATCCGACGCAGATCTCTTTTAGAAATAAACCTTTCCAACCCGGATACATCCGCATGCATGGGCTGCGATTCAATAGAAATGTTTTCTTTTGCTTGTCTTTTTGTTTCTACGTGCGGGATTATTTCTTTCCGCACACTTTCCAATAAAGAGTCGATCCCTGTTCCGAATCCGCCTAAAGCGCCAATGCCGCAGATATGTAATGGCTGAATATTTTGCATTAAATCCTTGAGCAACAAATGTATGTGTGTAAAACTGATCCGCAGCCTTAAACTTTTATTCCCACTAAGAAATGAAATATCAATTCAGCATGATGTGTCAGGTTAGTTTAAGCTAGTATTTTATATACAAGCTCATAACAAGACATTGCTACTCCTTTGGTCTCAGCAGTAACTGTCCGGCCTCTTCTGAGGAAAGCCTGCCGAATAGTACATCCATCATGTAATGCACACGCTGGCTTCCCTCTCCGAATTTTCCTGGATTAATAGTATTGGGAGCTCGATATTGTACATGACCAACACGCTGCCCTTGATGAAAAGCTGTGATTTCAGCCTCAGACAGAAAAATTGCCAAGTCCCAACTCCACCTGCCAAAATATTCAAGTGTAATTTTGTCTAACTGGTGCTCAGCATTATCAGGAACGATTATATAGTTGTAGCCATTATGAGAAAGCCATTCCTCTATAGCCTCAAGAAAGCCTGACCTGGTCGCGGTGTTCATGACTACCTCAACCTCTGAAGTCTCAGGTGTTGCAGACTTGTCTATAGAAGAACCATCAAACCTTGGCGCGGCACATCCGGAAAGAAATAATAGCAGGAATGCTGCACAGCAGGTTTTTTTCATATGCTCCCATTCATGTTAAAAAATGCAGTTAAAGAAAGATGTAGGCCCTTTGCAGAGGAAAATCTGCCTGATTCCATCTCATAAGATGGAGTCAATTAACCATTTGAGTTGCAAAGCTATTTTTTTCGAATGCTTACAGAACCACCTCGGCCTAGAAAATCATAATGCACTTTTCTTTAAAAAGTCATTGCAACCGGCACCTGATCACTTGTCAGAAGAAGAATTTTACTTTCTCATTTCTGAAATTTTTTTGTACAAGTTTCACCCGATTTAAGTACTCATCTTAGATATGGATTTCTTTGAAAAAAACAGAAAGGGCAACATGCCATTGTGCTGTATCCTAATAAATTGAAATGATCTTCCAATTTTCAGCTTTTTATCAGGATCAAGTTTTCGGTCGAATTTTTAAGACCAGAAAAAGAGATTTTGGGTATTAAGGTCGAGTGAACATATTGGGGTTTCAAGCCAAATATTATACTTTCTTCTAGTTTCAAGGAAGATATCTTTGCAACTACATTATCGTCCGAAAATAATCAAGAAATATATTAACAGATAGTTGTTTATTATGGTAAAAATAGAAAGGAACAAAGCATGACAACCATGAGTAATGACTACAAGCTTAACGATAGAGGCTGAGGCTTCCCCTGATCACTGAACCCTTTGGACGGCGCCCTGGTTTGTTTGGCATCCGCTTTAAAATCAAAAACACCTGCATTTATACCCTGCCGATAACCGCATGGGGAGCATAAAGCTGATTCCAGAAACAGTTGTTCAGACCAGTGCGGATTTAAAGCTCCTGTTGACTGGTACTCAAAGACAATATATTTGAAAACATGGAAAGTTGGCTGGAGGAATAAATGTCCACTGTGGTGCTTCGTTTCCAAGGCTTAAAGTTCTTTTTTTACTCAAACGAGGGCATGCCTCCTGAACCTGCACATATTCACGTGAGAAAAGGGGGTGCTGAGGCTAAGTTCTGGCTGTCTCCTCACGTACAGCTGGCCAGAAACGATGGCTTTAACGCTTAAGAAATTCGCAGGATTGCCCGCTTGACCACAGAAAACCATGAATATTTGCTGGAGTTATGGCATGAATATTTCTCCTAAAGAAGTCAAAATTGATCAGGACCGTCTCTGGGTGGAGCTAAACGACGGCCGTACACTTGGAGTGCCCTTAGCCTGGTTTCCCCGCTTATTGAAAGCATCCCCTGAGCAACTGGAAAATTTCGAACTTACCCCAAGAGGTGTTCACTGGGACGATCTGGACGAAGATATTTCCATTCAGGGTCTATTGCTGGGGCAGGGAGATTTGACGCATAAACATAGTGAAGTTGCATGATTTTGAAATCCTGACGGCTGTTTAAGGGGTGATAGCAGAGTAATGGCAGATTAACGATCTACGTCTCAGGCAGCTATCTTGCCCGCCTTGAAAACAAGCTGAACAAAATTTGCAGCTGCATAATGAAAATGGGATTGAGATTTGAGTTTCATCTTGAATGATTGTCCTTTTAGATTCGAAGCTGACTACAGCCTGTTAATAACCGCTCAAGCCTTCAGTAGGTAAGCTATATCTCAACAGTTCTAATGATTACCTCATGAACTGTTATTTGAATGAAGATCACGACCAGCTATATAATTTCAAAGGCACCTTAAAAAAATTTTTGATTGTGTCTTTTATGATTAATCGTCCTGAACATGTCCCGTTTTATACTGCATCTGGTAATCAAACGTCTCCGTATTTATTCAAACAGCCCATTTACTCCAGTAGACTGTATTTATGCAGTTTGCGATACATAGTGCGCCTGGAGATGCCCAGCATTTTCGCAGCCTGGGTCTTTTTCCCCTTGGTCGCCTCCAGAGCCTTGATCAGGTCTTCTCTGTTCACTGATGCCGCTTCCGTCTGCAATTGAGGGACGGCCTGCTCCTGGTCCAGCAGTTCCTCCGGCAGATGCTTCATATCGATCAGGCCTTCCGGGCAGAGCAGCGTCCCATGTTCCAGGACATGCTCCAATTCGCGCACGTTTCCCGGCCAGGTGTATTTAAGCATGAGCTTCATTACTTCGGGCTTCACCCCTTTGATGTCCCTGCCGAATTTTTCCGAATAAGCTTTGCGGAAATGATCCATGAGCAGAGGTATGTCCTCGGTCCTTTCTCTTAGCGGCGGCACGTGGATGTTCAGCACTTTGATCCGGAAATAAAGATCCTTGCGAAAGCTGCCGTCATTAATTTTTGAGGCCAGATCAGCGTTTGTCGCGGCCAAAATGCGTACATCAGTCTTGCGGGTTATGG
>PXDF01000221.1 GCA_003566455.1 Desulfonatronovibrio sp. | reverse complement strand
TCTCCAATGTGCGCGTCAAGCGTCTGGGGATCGGTGATTTTTTCGTGGAGCACGGTCCGCCGCAAAAACTGAGGCAGAATCTGGGGCTGTGCAAGGAAGGCATCAAAAAGGCCGCTCTGGGTTTTTTCAGGTAGAATTTTTCTCATAAAGCTAACAAATTGATTTACAAAAAAAGGCTTCGGTATACAAACCCCGAAGCCTTTTTTTTTGTGAAAAGAAACTCATGCAGCAAATAGATTTTTTTATCAGCATCAATGCAAAGCTGACGCTCAATGTATGCATTCAGCAATTCTTTTCAATTTTCATCTTATGGGTAAATTGTTAAAAATAAAAAAACGATCAAACAGATAATTAATCTACTGCATTTTTCAGCTGACTTTTTTTAATCAACCGAAATCATATATTGATATTAATAATCATTATAAAAAACATTCTCAATTTCCAAATTTCATTAGATGCAAAACAATTCCACAATTCCTCTTGTTAAAGATCAAAATGGAACTCTTCTGCATATTTTCTCCATTCAACATTTCATCAATCTGTCCTTAGCTTAGAAAATACCAACAAATTCCAGGGTTTAAATTCAACAATGTATTTATACTGCTTGGCATAATACTTGATAATTATAAATCATAAAGCAAAATTCATCAGGTAATGAACCAGTAGATCACGTTTTTTTGATAACAGTGGAAGATGAGAACAAAGTTTTATGTACAAACTTAAGTGAACAGGTTTGCACAGTCCAGTTTGTATAAGCTCAGTGTTTGAAATTTTTTAATTTTAAGGAAAGGTTTGTTATGAAAAATCGCAACAAGACAATGATTCAAAGCAGCGGAAAATCGGATGCCCGTGATCCGCCGGGCAAAACAAAGCGTACAATCAGGAATTTAAATATAGAACATTTTAACTCAATGGAGGAAGACTTATGAAAAAGTGCATGCTGATAATGATTGCGTCTGTCTTTTTATGGGCCGGTTCAGCTTTAGCTGTCCCTACCCTGCCTGAAGGTCCCTTGTTTTTCAAGTTTACCGGTCTGGAACAGGTGAATCCAAATGCAGAAGTGGGTGAGGAAAGTTCTTGGGGCATATTCTCAATTACCAGCATTCTTAGAGGAGATTCACAAGATCAAGATTTCGGTGGTGCACCCGGTTCAGGGAATGTAATTTGGGAGACAGGACAACAGGGTTCAATTACGGGCATGTTTGCGGGTCTTCAATTTCATTCCATAGATGATGAAAATCGGTTTAACAGCTCAGCAGGTGAGATTCATTTCTACTGGAACGATGCTATAGACCCTGTTCCTGCCAATTATTCACCAGCCGATAGAACAGGCATGTTTGAGTTTACCGATTTCACCGATGGTCAATTGCTTGCCAAAGTTGAATTTGTACCTGGGATATTGAATGATCCAGAAATCACAGTTACCGGAACAGTGGTTCCCAGAGTGCCGGAATTTACCGGTGTTGCTACCTCGTTTGGCGATGTAATAGCAGGTCAAGGCGGTTTATGGGAGGATTTTCTCATTTCAGGTTTCTTTGACACTCTTATTGGTACCAATGCGGACATAAGTTTTAAAAACAGTTATGAACAGTATCTTGACTGGAATGATCTCGAAGCAGGTTGGCTTGGCGCAAGATTCGACGATCCGGCTAGAGCCTTTAATGTTCCAGTACCCGAACCGGCTACTATGTTCCTTTTCGGCACCGGCCTTCTTGGACTGGCCGTTCTGGGCAGGAAAAGGTTAGAGGTGAAAAAGGGTTAAACTTCTTTTAGAGGATAATTTTAAAGCAAAAAAGGGGCGATGCTTAGCATCGCCCCTTTTTTTCAGCACCCTCAATGGCACATTAAAAATGAGTAGAAATTCAAAATTCAGGAACAGCATCTCAATTAAAACCCTGATTCCTCCTTTGTCGTTGCCGGTCACTCTGGGTCTTATCTGGCTCATTCCTTCGAGCCTGGCTCTTGTATTTCTGCTTCCGATCTCGTGGTATCTTCTGTTCAGGCCGCTGGAAAAACGAGAGCTCATAATTTTTATCATAGCCGGTTCAGTCATCACTGTTCAGAATTACACTGTTCTGCGCACGGGCACCTTTGTCTTTTCAGAACAGGACTTTCTGCTCATGCCGTATTACGAACCTCTGCTCTGGGGTTACTATTATCTGAACCTGAAGAGGTTTTTTGATCAACAAATTCAGATTGAAAAGCTTGAATTAAGGGCGATAACCGGACTAGTTCTTATCAGTCTGGCATTTGGAGTCTTTTCAGATACTGACTGGCATTCTCTCGCAGTTTTTACTGCTGCGGGGATTCTGGTGCTTTTCTTCCACAGCAAAGAGGATCTGCTGTTTGGACTCTATGCTCTGGCCATGGGGTTCGTGGTGGAAATTTTTGGAGTCATGACGAAACTCTGGCATTATCCTGATCCTGATTTCCTGGGAATACCGTACTGGTTTGCACCCATGTGGATCAGTGTCGGCATACTTGGACGCAGGTTTTTATTTCCACTGGTACGTATAATTGATTTGAAGCTTTATCACAAGAATCAATAACTGCTGTAGCGACCGGGTGAAATAATTCCCTGAGGATCCAGAGCATTTTTGATAGTGTTAACAGCGTTCCAGAAAGAATCATTTTCAGAAATGATATTTTGCATGGATTGTATGCCTACTCTGTAAGGGATATAACCGAAGCGCATGCAGGCTGTAAAAAGTTCCTCGTAACATTCACCCGCCTTCTCTGTCTGTTTTGGGTCATCTTTGTCATAAAGGACAGGCAGATTGCAGTCAAAGCATCGGTTTGTGACGCTGGAAAACATGATGCAGGGCTCAAAGCCATGTTTGTCCAGGATGGAATGAACCATTTCTATGAATTCCCTGATATGAATTTTTGTCATTGGCACTACAGGCGCTATCCAGTACAGACCGCAATTGTCTGCCACAGGGTCAATTTTAATGGCGGGAGGTTTTTTCCTGGAGCGCCAGTAGGGACTTACCAGAGAAACTTCGCTGGGTGTCCCTGATAGGATTCCAAAAGAGGGCCTGATCACCCTGACCAGTTCGCGGACATTCATGCCTGTTAAAAGACTGATGATTGAGGGGTACTTATCCATAAAGTTCAGCAGTTTTTCGGAAACAAAATTCAGTCTGGAGACCTTGCCTTTAAGAGCTTTCTTAACAGTTTTTTTAGCAGATTTTGCTTCAGCTTTAGTGCCGTAAATTCCAAATAATCCATTCCAGGAACCTACTTTACGTTCTTTTGCCAGTTTCATGGCAAGATCAGGGTCAAGAGGAGTCCTGCCATTCATTTCTTTCCAGGGATACTGCATAAGAAGAGTCAAGGCCCGGTTGCGGTGCGCCAGATTGACAGATCCTTTGATTACGCTTTTCAGCAGCAATCCTCGAAGCACATCAATTAACGGATAAATATCCTCTTCCTGTTCACAGGAAAAATAACAGGCCTCAAAATGTTCAGGCCTGGGCATGAGCCATACGCCGATGCTTGTGGTAATTCCGAGGTTGGACTGAGTGAATATGCCGTCCAGATAGGGACCAACCCCCCATTTAAAAACTCTGGAAACCTGGTCGTTCTTGAAATGGCCAAATCCTGTCCGCAGAACTTCTCCATTGGCAAGAACCACTTCCAAGCCGCAAACAAAAGAAAAATGATCTCCATAAGGCGTGATGCCATAACCTCTTTCAAGACTGTTTCCAAGAATGCTGCACCTGGGTCCCGAGCCTGTAGGATCCATCATCAGCCCTGTATTTTGCTCTTCAAGAAAATCATGAAGATGCTGTTGGGTAACACCAGGCTGAACCACCGCGTAAGCAAGCTCAGTGTTTACTTCCAATATGCTGTTCATTCTGGACAAGTCCAAAATATAGTTGTCATCCCGGACAGGATTTGCTGATCCGTACCCCCAGTTTTTTCCGGTACTTATTGGATACAGGGCCAGGTTGTACCTGGCTGCCAGTTTAACTATCCGCTGTACCTCAGCTGTAGAGCCCGGTAGAATTACGGCAGGTATTTTTCGATCCAGAGGGAATTCAGCATGCTTGTAATGCTGGACATCTTTTTCTGCAACAAGAAGATTTTTTTTACCTACTATCTCTATAATAGCCTCAAAAACTTCATCTTGCATTTCATTTCCAATCAATTATCACTTATGTTATTTATAAAATGAAACCGTGTTTTTTAGACGTGCCTGCAAAAAAAGTTCAAATAATGCTTATCAAGAATTTGTCCTTCCAAGCACAACAGCTCAAACAATAAAAACCAGTTGTTTTCACCAAAGTTCACCATACAGGCTGATCGGTACGCATGGCTTCTGCAAGATCATATGCGGGCTCGCCAACCGTCCTGGCCCAGCTGGAATATATCATCTGCCTGGAAGCCTCATCATAGTCCTTTTGCTCAAGAGCGGCCAGCATGCGCTTGAATGTAAGCAGTCCATCAATTGAAGTCTGCCTGGCCATGCGCACAAGCGCCTCCTGCCTGGTTGCTGAAAGATCGGAATAATTTGGAACAATCTCTTTTAGCTGATTATGCAGCTCCAAGTTTACAGGGTTATTCATATACTGACTGAGGGAAGAATCCGTCTCATCTTCTTGAGCTTGCTTTTCAGCGGTTAAGATCTTTTCTGAGGCGTCATGTTCATCCTGAAGCTCGCCTGCATCATCAGCTAGAGGAAGCATGTTTTCATCTACAGTTATGTTCTTTTCAGATATTTTTTCCACTGACTTGTCTTTTTCCAGCATATAATCTTTTACCACAAGAGGCTCCGGCACAGATTGAGGCCGGAAATAAGCCATTTGTTCAGGAATTTGACTCTTGGTTAATGCATGGTCCTCATGCTGCTCTTTTTCCGTTATCGCCGGAATAACAGGCCAGGGGGAGACTTCCTGCATCCCGGCCAGCATACTGTCCCGGTACGGGCTGAACCACATCCCGGTTCCGAATATGATGGTCATCAAAAGCATGCCTGCCATGGCATACCTCAGCCTGGGAATCCTATGTCTGCCTTCAAGGTCCGCTATGACCTCCTTTATGATCCCGGAGTTTATTTTCGCCCGCCCATAGCCAAACCCGGTAATCAAGGCATTATCACAGGCAATATTAACCTTACGAGGTATACCTCCCGAGTATTTGTAAATTCTTTTAACTGCTCCTTTAGTGAAGATGTTTTTTTGATTTTCATCCGCTCCGGCTTTTATCAGTCTGTGTTGGATATAGCTTACGGTCTGGTCTTGTGTCAGGGGTCTTAGAGTGGCTCTGATGGCTATACGCTGCCTGAGCTGTCTGAGTTCCTTTCTGTCCAGAATGCTGTCGAGCTCGGTCTGACCAATCAGAAAGATTTGCAGCAGCTTATCCTTGCTGGTTTCCAGGTTGGACAGCATGCGCAGATTTTCCAAGGTCTGGATGGGCATGTTCTGAGCGTCATCAATGACCAGAATTACGTTATAGTCGGCCTGGTAGTAGTCTATCAGGGCTGCGTGCAGTTTGCGTACAAGCTCATATTGTTCATCTTCCAGCGGCAGGGACTGGATTGAAGATTTGTCGTTTTTCCTTTGTTCGACTGTTTCAGGAGGTTCAAGGCCAAGTTCGGAATAAATGGTCAGCAGAAGCCCCTTAAAACTCAAATTGGAGTTGAAGACAAATACTGTCTTAATCTTTGACTTGTTTTGCCATTGTTCCAGAAAAGTACGAATGACCGTGGTTTTTCCAAGTCCCACTTCACCGGTTAAAGAAATAAAGCCTTTACGATTCTTAAGTCCATAAATAAGTGACGCATAGGATTCCTTGTGAGTTGATCCCATGTAGAAAAAAAAGGGGTCAGGGGTGATATGAAAAGGCTCTTTTTTAAGTTTATAGTATTCAAGGTACATAAATATTAATTATCTCTGTTTGGTAGTTTTTTTCCGCAAATCGCGGGTATGTTTTTTCTATAAATTGCCCGCAAGATCTTAAAAGAGTATCTGATGCCGAGGAGCTTCTCGTATTTAAGAATCAATCATGAACCACTCTCTTCAATCTCAGCCATCAAGGCAGTTGCTTCTTCTTTTTCAGGGAACGGAAGCTCTGTGGATAAGGCAATGTTCAGATGGTTCATGGCTTCACGATGATTGCCGATCTTATGCTGAGCCACAGCCATATGATATCTGATCGTGGGGTGCTCGGGAGCGCTGCGAAGAGCATCTTCAAACTGAGCTATGGCACTGCCGTAAGCTCCTCTTTGAACATAGATCCAGCCCAGAGTATCGCTGATCGCCGGATCATCGGGCATCTGCCGTTTGGCCTGCTGCGCCAGGCTCAGGGCCAGGTCGAGACTGCCTCCAGTTTCCAGCTTCAGCCATGCCAGGTTATTAGCTGCCGGCGCAAAACGAGGATCCTGTTCCAGAACGAGTTGATAATACTCCATGGCTTTTTCCATATCGCCCTTTTCCTGAAATAACAGTCCCAGATTCATCAGCACAGATTTGGAGCCGGGATTTGTTTCCAGAAGCGCCTTGTTGCTGCTGATGGCCTGATCGAGATTTCCCTGTCGGGTATACAGGCGGGCCAGATTCTGATATGGAGCCGCCCAATCAGGATTCAGCCGTACTGCTTCATTAAGAGCCTGTTCCGTACCGGCAAGGTCTTCACTTCTTAAAAGAATAAGAGCTTTGCTGTTGTACAGGTATGAATTGAGCGGGGGATTATTTTCATGCGCTTCGATCTGCTCCCGGATGAACATCAGGGCTTTTTCAGAATTCTTTTCATCCAGGTGGGTCTGGATTACACTGTGTAAGAGCATGTTGTTTTCAGGCGCTCTTTCAAGACCGGAAAGAAAATGCTCTCTTGCCTTTCCCGGCTGATCCCTGTTTATATAGAGCTGTCCAAGATAGTAGAATGATTCGGGGCTGCCCTGAGACAGCTCCCGGTAGTTGTTCAAATGTTCCAGGGCCGCTTCCCATTCATTCCCCGACATCCGGGCCAGACCCATGATCAGGTGAGCCCTGGGCAATTGCGGATGATTATTGAGAACTTTCTGCGCGTGCTCCAGGGATCTTTCATGCTCGCCAAGGTGAAGCACGCGTTCCGCCTTGAAAAGATTGGCTCTCATATGTTCCGGATCGTGTTCAAGAACATTGTCTAAATGCTTAGTTCCGGTACCTTCTTCACCTTTATTGAAAGCTAGCAGGGCCATGAAGAAGTTGGCATCATTATGGTTCGGTTCATTATTCAGCGCCATCCGCAAAGAATTTTCCGCTGCTTCAAAATCATTTGCGGCAAGCTGCCTTCTGGCCTGGAGAACGAGAATGGGTACATTGCCTGGTTCTTTTTGCAGGACCCTTTCAATCCTGGGCTCTGCTTCATACATTTTGTTCTGATTGAAATAGAGCTGGGCAAGCTTCTGGACAGATATTGTATCTTCAGGAAAATTAGTCTCTGCTTCACGATAATATCTTTCAGCCTCGGAAAAACGATTCATACTCTGATGAATTTCGCCAAGATTTAAAAGCGGCTGTACCTTGCCCGGATTGTTTTCGCGCGATGTCTGAAGAACCTCAACAGCCAGATCGTTTTTTCCCTGCCTCAGATACAACTGGGCCAGAACCAGATAAAGGTCTGGTTCGTCAGTTTTTTTATCAACAGCTTCCATAAAAGTAGTTTCAGCCTTTTCCAGATCACCTGTCTGCTCGTAAAAGCGGCCCAGGTTGACTTTAAGAGTATAATCTTCCGGATAACTTTCGACCAGGTTTTTCAGAACATTTTCCGCGTCCTCAAATTTACCCAGTCTGCCATAAAGAGCTGCCAGACTGACTCCTGCCTGTGCAGCAATCTCGTTATCCAGCTCAAGCGCATCTTTCAGCACTTGCTCTGCTTTATGGTTGTCGCCCGCGGCCAGGTAAATATTGCTCAGAAGATTTCTTGCTGAAACATTCTCAGGTTCCAGCTTGACTGCAGTTTCCGCTTTTTCCATAGCCTGCTCCAGTTCGCCTTTTTCCGCCTGGATTCGGGAGTACACAAGCATGGCCTGAACATTGTCAGGTTCGAACTCAAGAATCGTTTCGCACATATCCAGTGCATCGTCGTGTCTGCCGGCTAGAAGGTATATGGCAGTCAGTCTCAATCTTGATTTTACATGTTCCGGATTGTTGTCAATTGCTTTGTGATAGGAAAGGAAAGCCTGGTTAAAATCGCCAAGCGCCATATGGGTTTCCCCCATATGAAAGTTGGCCTCAGCATGATCAGGATTAATTCTTAAGGCGTTGCGCAAGGAAATCTGAGCTTCACGAGGTTTTTCCTGTTCCAGGCTTTCTATGCCCACTTGCAGATGCCTGCTGAAGTTTTCCTCCGGGTTGCTGCATGCAGGAAATAAAAAAAATAATAAAACCGCCATAAAAATGGAAGCAAGAAGAG
>PXDF01000138.1 GCA_003566455.1 Desulfonatronovibrio sp. | reverse complement strand
GGTCACTGGCCCGGACAATGTTAGTGGCCATAATTCTCCCTGCCGGCTCGCTCCAGCTGGCCTGTTTCTTGATCTCAGCATCTAGTTCATCGGTTTCAGGACAAAGCATGGTGCATATTCCGCACTCAATGCATTTTTCTTTGTCCTTATAGCGTGGATAGCCGTTGTCCCCAAGTTCCAGAG
Source organism: Desulfonatronovibrio sp. (assembly GCA_003566455.1). Taxonomy (GTDB): domain Bacteria; phylum Desulfobacterota; class Desulfovibrionia; order Desulfovibrionales; family Desulfonatronovibrionaceae; genus Desulfonatronovibrio. Next base: position 8,345 of record PXDF01000138.1, on the reverse strand, counting down.
CGCCATAATTAATGGCTGTACAAAAAGTTACGCACCCTCCGCACCTGTGGCAGAGGTTTTTTTCCTGCACCTCGTTAATTAAATCTTCAAATGATCTCATAACGCCCTCCTTTTTATCAAAAATTTTTCGACCCGGAATGGCTGGGGGCAATGTCAAGGTTCTGACAGCCCAAGGCGCTTTTTCCAGTACCGGGTTCGGACTGCTCTGGACCAATTCATGAAATACATTTCATGGGTTGTCCTCTGAGATCATCTAATCAATATTTACGCCTTAATAAAAAAAGACATTAATTATGGTGGGTTATTTCGTGGGAATACACTCTGGCAATAACAATCAAGCATTGATGCGTAATATTTGTATTGCAGTGCAAGACAGTAAGGACAAGATTCAGTCTTGTGAGTAGGAATCCAGCCTTTGCGAAAGTACTTCCAGTAAAGGGATGGTTACAATTTTTAAATAAGTGCCTCAGTCGAAAATTAGTGCGGCATTATCTTATTTTGTATTTCTTAATCAGAGCGTAAAGCCTGGGACGGGACAGGCCTGATAATTGGCAGGCCCTGGGTATATTGTTCCTTGAAGCCTGCAGAAGTTCGTGGAGATATTGCTTTTCAACGCTGGCCAGAGACTGAGCGCGGTAGTCTTTGAGCTTGGGGAATTCGCCCTGTGCTGGGATTGCTTTTTCGGCCGGGTGGTGAGGGGATTCTTTGATGGCCATCAGTTTCTGGGTGATACAGACTCGCAGATTGATTGGCAGATGCTCTGGATAGAGAATGGTATCGTTCTTGGCTGAAATCACGGCGTGTTCCAGGGTGTTGATGAGTTCACGAACGTTCCCCGGCCAGTGATAGCATGTAAAGGCGTCAATAACTTCTGAAGAAAGGCCTTTGTGTTTCTGTCCATGTTCTTTACAGATTTTATCCAGAAAATGGTTGACCAATTCTTTTATATCTGTTTCCCGGCCTCGAAGAGGCGGCAATTTCATGCTGAACGCCTGGAGACGAAACAGCAGGTCCCTTCGGAAAAGGGCCATTTCAGCCATTTCTTCCAGATTCTTATTTGTGGCAACAATCAGCCTGAAATCGCTGAAAACCTCCATTATTCCGCCTACCGGTCTGAAAATTCGTTCCTGAAGCACCCGCAAAAAGGATTTTTGTATATTCAGGGGCAGCTCGCCAACCTCATCCAGAAACAGGGTGCCTCTGTGAGCCTGTTTGATCAAACCAGCGTGTTTTTTTTCAGCAGTGGTGAAGGCTCCCTTTTCGTGTCCGAAAAGGATACTCTCCACCAGATTGTCGGGAAGAGCCGCGCAATCCACAATGACAAAAGGAAATTCCCTGCGGGCACTGTTATAATGAATAGCTCTGGCGAATAATTCCTTGCCTGTACCTGTTTCTCCGTAAATCAGCACAGTTGAGTCGTTGCCCGCGCAATTAGCTACAACCTGCAGACACGACCTCATGACGGGAGATGAACCTACAATGCCACATCTTCTCAGAACAACAGGTTCTTTTGATTTTTTTTTCCTGGAAAATTCCACTGCCCGCTGGACCGATGTCTTAAGCCTGCCCAGGGGAGGAGGTTTATGGAAGTAATCCCAGACTCCGCCGGTAATGGCTGATTCCACCAGACTGGGATCGCTTGCTTCAGTAACAATGATAATCTGAGGATGATCGGGGTCTTCAGTGAATTTTTCTAAAAGATTGCCGTTAGCTTCAGCTGAGAGCAGGAGATCAAAAATCACAACATCATACTCTGTCGCACTGCCGCACAGCACCTGGGCCATGGAACCCATAATTTCCACTCTGTGGCCGATTTCATGCATGGCATTGGCCATATTTTTACAGAAAATGCTGTCCCTTGAAAAAATCAGTATTTTAGCCATTGTTAGCTCTATTTTCAGAAAGAATGTTTGTCTTGTTAAAAAAGACTAAGTTTTTAAAAGAACAACCCATAAGAAACGTACATCCAAACTTCATATATAAATAAAGCAGGATATATTTGTCTTGTCAAGAAAGACATTATGCTCGTATTTAGGGATATTTTAATCATCATGACTTATCCTTTTTTCCCGGGCTTCTTAACTTCATGTTCCAGGCATTTCTGCTGCCCACGGCATTTGGTCTATTATCCCTGGCTTGCCTGTGATCTCAACATATAGTTTACAATCAGATAAACTTTAATGTCATTAAATAATTCTTGACATTAAAGTCCATAAGGATAATTAATCATAAATAATACCCACAGGAAAAGGGTCCATGCTTTTTTCTGTTCACCCCTTTTGTTTTTCTCTAATATAAAAAAGACATCGAATCTTGAATAGTCACTTCTTTTGAGCGCCCTGATCCTATTATTTATATATCAGCAAGCCCGATGGGACTGCCCCTATCTCTGATTATGCCACCAGCATCTTGAACATATCTTTTGTGTTCAAGAGAAGTGCTGAAATTTTTTTAACACAAGCCCTGTGGTGGTGCTTCTTCAGGGGGATATTGCCCTTGCTGCTGAGAAAATCATGATTTTCAGATGACTATTTTTACTTTCTAGTCGTCATTGCATGGTGCATTGATTAATCATAAACAGCTGCTCTTCAAAGGACTGATGATGTCCTCTTTATCCAAAGCAATAATCATGGGCCTTGTCACAGGCATTGCCGGACTCATATTGAGCATTCTTCCTTTTGCTAATAATTTGGAAGAGGATGTGGGACTGGGCCTGTTGTTCAGAATGAGGGGAGAGATGGAACCCCCGTCTGATGCGGTTGTTATAAGCATTGACAAGGAATCTTCTGAGCGTCTCGGCCTCTCTGATGACCCTGCCAAATGGCCGCGTTGTATTCACGCGCGGCTGGTGGAAAACTTATTAAATGCAGGCGCTAAAGTAATCGCTTTTCATGTGTATTTCATTGAACACCGATCTTCTGAGGAAGACAGTCTGTTCGCGCGGATAATTGATGAGGCCGGCAATGTGGTATTATGCGAGTTTCTTAAAATGGAACAGGTTTCAATTGCTGGCGATACTCATGGACGCAATCACAATATTGTGACAACAGTCAAGCCTATTGATCCCTTCCTGCAGGCATCAGCCGCAACAGCGCCTCTTGTTCTGCCCAGGATTCCATTCAAGGTTAACCGGTACTGGACGTTTCAGCCGCTGACAGGCGATTCCCCGACTCTTCCAGTTATGGTACTCAGCCTTTATACAATGCCTTCATATGAAAAATTTATTGATTTGATTCACAAAGCAAACCCTCAAGCGGGGCAAAAATTATCATATGTCTGGGATGGAGCCATAAGCAAACAGTTAATGAAGGAAATCAGAGAGATTTTAAATGATGACCATCTTACTGCCAAGCGAATGCTGGAGGAGCTGGATAATTCCATGATTTCAGCCTTGGACCTGGAAGAGATCCGCAGGCTCAAGTCCCTGATCAAATTGTACTCTGGCTCAAACAGCCAGTATATCAATTATTACGGACCACCAAGGACAATAACAACAATCCCCTATTATCAGGCTCTAGAGCTTGGAGATGAAGTATATGACGACATAAGGACAGACCTCAGGAATAAGGTGGTTTTCGTAGGTCTGTCAGAGATATTGCTGACCGAGAGAAAAGACAGCTTTTATACAGTTTTCTCCAAGGCCAACGGGGTATATATCAGCGGGGTTGAAATTGCCGCCACAGCATTTCTTAATCTCCTGGAAGACAGACCGGTGCGGCCTGTCGACTCTTTTTTATTCGTTATAATAATTCTTTTCTGGGGAGTTCTTCTGGGACTGATATGTCGCATGTATTCCGTTCTGACAGCCCTGTTCAGTGTGGTAGGGCTTTGCGTTTTTTATATCCTGTTCGCGCATTATCAATTCAAGACAAACGATATCTGGTATCCGGTTATTGTCCCTGTGCTGTTTCAGTCGCCCATGGCCTTTCTTGGGGCTGTATTATGGAATTATAAAGATGTTAACAAGGAACGCCATAATATCAGAAAAGCTTTTGAACATCATCTTCCCAAAGAAGTGGTCGATCAGCTGGCAAAAGATATTTCACACATCAAAACAGGCAACAAGGTTGTTTACGGAATTTGTTTAATTACTGACGCTCAGCATTATACATCTTTATCCGAGGCCATGGATCCACATGAACTGGGTAAATTCATGAACAAATACTATGAGACAATTTTTGCGCCTGTAAAAAAACATGATGGATTTGTATCCGGTGTAATAGGCGATTCCATGCTGGCTCTGTGGGTGTCCGCGGGTTCTGACTCCTCTATCAGGGAGAAAGCGTGTCTTGCCGCTATTGATATCAACGATGAGTTGTTAATGGCTGAGCAGTCACCAGGTAATGTTAAACTGGGGACGCGAATTGGGTTGCATTGCGGTCAGATTTTTCTTGGTCACATAGGTGCCCTTGATCATTATGAATATACTCCCATGGGAGATATCGTGAACACCGCGTCCAGGCTGGAAGGACTGAATAAGCATCTGAAAACAAAGGTGCTGGTATCTGACAGGGTGATAAGTGATCTTGACCGGTTCCTGACAAGAGAAGTGGGTAATTTCAAAATGGAAGGGAAAATCAATCCCATCAGGGCATATGAATTGATAGGACGTTTCCATGAATCTGATGAAGACCAGAGAATCGCATGCGCCGTTTTTGCCGAGGCTCTGGAGGCTTTTAGAAAGAAAGCCTGGGAAGAGGCCATTGAAAAGTTTTCTCTTGTCATTGAAAAATTAGCTGGGGACGGACCATCGCGATTTTATATCGGGCTTTGTGATAACTATAAAAATAATCCGCCGGATGAACCATGGGATCAAGTGGTGAGTATGGAAAAGTAATAAAACAGTTTTGAAATTCAAATATTTTTTCAGCCAAAGGGGGGTAGGGATGATGCAAAGAATGAACATTTATTATGTCCAGTTCTTATTATTTGTGATTATTAATGTCTTGTTATTCCCCAGGGCATCCTTTGCAGCAGAAACTTGTGAAGACTGGGCCGGGAAGGTGGTCTCTGTGCAGGGGAGCGTGCTGGCTAAAAGAGCGGGCGAGGATCTGTGGAAACCAGTTGTGCTGAATGACACGTTCTGCCCTGGGGATATGATCAGTGTTCAGGCCACAAGCCGTGCGGACATCGCTCTTATTAATCAGCCGATTCTGCGTCTTGATCAGAACAGCACCATCATACTTGGAGGTCTGAAGCAGGAAAGAACATCAATAATCAATCTTATAAGAGGTTCTGTTTATTTCTTCAGTCGTGCTGTTCGAAGACTGGAGGTTGAGACAGCATTTGTTAACGCCGGGGTGGAAGGTACTGAGTTTTTCATGAGCGTTGATGATCATAAAGCCTTTGTGTCGGTATTTGAAGGTAAAGTTGTGAGCTGGAATGATGTTGGCAGTCTGACCATGAGCAGCGGTGAGTCTGCCCTGGCAGAGGCTGGGAAAGCGCCGGTATCCGTGGTTGTTGTCCGTCCCAGGGACGCTGTTCAATGGACCCTTTACTATCCGCCAGTTATTTATGATCATATTGAATTGAAAGAGGATGATCCCCGCTTCTATACCCAGGCCGGGTCCCGGCTTCTTTCAGTGGGCCGGGTTGAAGAAGCTGAAACAGAGATCAAAAGAGCCCTGACTCTTGATCCAGACAATAGCCAGGCTTTAGCTCTTCAGTCGGTTATAGCTGTAACACAGAACCAAAAACAAAAGGCACTTGATCTTGCTAAAAAGGCTTTAGAGTCAGACCCGGAATCATCTCCGGCTTTTATTGCTCTTTCATACGCCCAGCAGTCATATTTTGACCTCGAAGGCGCGCGGAGCAGCCTGAGTCAAGCGGTGCGGGTAAGTCCGGATGACGCCCTTGCCTGGGCCAGGCTGGCTGAGATCCAATTATCCTTCGGCGAGCTTGATAAAGCCCTTAAGGCTGCCCAAAATGCTGTCTCCCTTGACCCAGAACTGTCCAGAACCCAGACGGTTCTTGGGTTTGCCTATCTGACAAAAGTCAAAACCAGAGAAGCAGCAGAAACTTTTCAAAAAGCGATTGAACTGGATCAGGCCGATCCACTCCCCAGGCTGGGCCAGGGATTGACCAGGATCCGTGATGGATTCCTTTCCGATGGCAGAAGGGACATAGAAATCGCGGTGAGTCTTGATCCAGAGAATGCATTGATTCGCAGCTATTTAGGAAAGGCTTATTTTGAGGAGAAAAAGGACAGTCTGGCATCGAGCCAGTTCACTATGGCCAAAGATTTTGACCCCTTGGATCCAACTCCTTTTTTCTATGACGCAATCCATAAGCAGACAACAAACAGGCCGGTTGAAGCATTGCATGACTTACAGCAGGCAATAAAGCTGAATGATAACAGGGCTGTCTTTCGTTCACGCCTTTTGCTGGACTCTGACCTGGCCGCGCGCAGTGCCAGCCTGGCCCGGATCTACAGTGACCTGGGATTTCAGCAACTCGCTCTGGTGGAAGGCTGGAAATCAGTTAATACGGATCCGGGCAATTTTTCAGCCCACAGGTTCCTGGCTGATTCATACGCCGCGCTTCCCCGCCATGACATCGCGAGAGTAAGTGAGTTGCTACAGTCTCAGCTGCTGCAGCCAATTAACATTTCCCCGATCCAGCCCCGCCTGGCAGAAAGCAATTTGTTTGTTTTAAGCGGAGCAGGTCCCGCGGATATTTCATTCAATGAGTTCAATCCGTTGTTTAACCGTAATCGCCTGGCCCTGCAGGCCAGCGGCATAGTGGGTGAAAACAGCACATTTGGTGAAGAAGTGGTCGTTTCCGGCCTCTACAAGAGGGGGTCCATCAGCGTTGGTCAGTACCACTATCAGACAGACGGATGGCGGGATAATAGTGATCTCAGGGACAATATAGTCAACGCCTTTTTTCAGTATAGTCTGACACACAAAACAAGCTTACAGGCTGAATACAGAAAGAGGGATTTGAAAAAAGGGGATATTGAGCTGAGATTTTCTCCGGATGATTTTCTCCCCAAACTTCGCCAGGAAGAGGAAAGCGATTTAATACGTTTGGGTTTCAATCACACATTCACGCCAGGTTCAGTTCTGCTGGGATCTTTCATGTATCAGGAGGCAGAAAACTTCTTGATTGACACCGATCCTGTGGATCCTGTGCTGCAACTTTTTAAGGTCAGGAACAAAGAAAAGGCTTATGGCTCTGAAGTCCAGCACCTGTTCAAATCAAAATATCTCAACCTGGTTAGCGGGATCGGGTATTTTGACATAGACTCCCGGGACAAGTTAAACTTGGAATTGCTTATTCCCATGGATCCTCCCCTTTTGATTCCCATCGCTGAAATCCTGGATTATGACACCCGCCATGTTAACCTCTATGTATATTCAAACATCAACCTGCCAGGTTCCGTGACTCTCACTATTGGCGCAAGCGCGGATTTTTTTAAAGAAGAAGATGATGACGAGGATCAGTTCAACCCGAAACTGGGCATTACCTGGAGCCCTGTCCCGGATACCACAATTAGAGCCGCGGCATTCAGGGTTCTCAAGAGAACACTCATAACAGATCAGACCCTTGAGCCGACTCAGGTTGCGGGATTCAATCAATTTTTTGACGACCTTAATGCCACAGATTCATGGAGATATGGAGTAGGCGTGGACCAGAAATTTTCTCAAAGCTTGTATGGTGGAGCAGAATATTCAATCAGGGATCTGGAAGTTCCTTTTTTCAGCATGGAAACTTTTGAAAAAAAGAAAGTGGACTGGGAGGAAAGGCTGGCCCGCTTTTACCTTTACTGGACACCTCATGACTGGGTGGGGCTCAGCGCGGAATACACGCATGAGAAATTTAAAAGAGCTGAAGAGTTCACCCTTGGAACAAAAAACATTGATACGCATCGTGTTGGCCTTGGGTCTAATTTTTATCACCCATCCGGGCTGAGCGCCATGCTAAAGGCCAGTTATTATGATCAGGATATTGATTTTGAAAGGCAGGACGCGCCGCGGGGTTTCTTTGAATCCGGCAGCGACAGGTTCTGGCTGTTTGATGCTGAACTCAGTTACAGGCTGCCCAAACGGCACGGTTTTATAGCGGTTGGGGCCAAGAATATATTTGATAAATCGTTCAAGTTCCGTGGCACGGATCTGGCCAGTCCGACAATACAGCCCAAGCGCATGGTCTACGGCAAACTGACCGTGGCTTTTTGATAAATGACTGCAAAAGATCATGCTGGACCATTATTTAGAGGAGGCTTGTCTATGGGTTAAAAAAAGAGCCATTAAAGGATTAATTAAAATTTCCCTATAGAATCGAGACGTTTTGAAACTAATACCAGGAGGACAAGATGTTTAATGATGTCAAAATCAGGATTT
>PXDF01000073.1 GCA_003566455.1 Desulfonatronovibrio sp. | reverse complement strand
CTTTCGAAGGCGGAACCGTCGACGGTCAAACATCGCAACAATACAAAACCTTAGCCCCAGGCAGGCCTTTAACGCTGATGCTAATCAAAAACCTTGGTGAATAGATAACAACAAAGGAGGATTAATCATGCTCAAAGTTCATTTCTTTCTCAACGAACCTAACGGAAAGCCGTGAAAGGGCTTTCTGAAGATGATGCCCAGGCTGGGCGAAAAATATGACATCAAAATCGAAACCACTTCCAAATCCATTGCTGAATATCAGACTGATGAATATTTTGAGCTTGATCTTCCCCTGGCCCCGGCAGTCATGGTTGGGGATGAAATAGTGGTGGAAGGGAGCGGCATAGATGAATACGAGGTTGAAAAAGCCATTTGCAGACAGCTGGGAATGGAGCCGCCTGAACCTCCAAAAAAAGGACTGCTGGGCCGCCTGCTGGGCAGATAAGGAGCTGATTATGACCGGATCAAAAAAGACCGTGATCAAAGCCTTGGTATTCATCATGTTTATTGCCCTGTCCATATACCTGGTCAGGTACAGTCCCTTCAAAGGCTTTTTCACGGCCCGGGGTCTGACTGACTTTGTGGAAAATGCCGGGTTCTGGGCGCCTCTGTCTTTTATTATCATGTACGCTGTGGGAGTGTGTCTTTTTATTCCAGGCACGGTTTTAACGGGAATAGGCGCGGCCATTTTCGGTCCCTACCTGGGTTTTGTCTTTGTCTGGTTCGGGGCCATGCTCGGGGCCTCAGGAGCCTTTTTTATCGCCAGGTACCTGGGCCGTGATTTTGCCTCATCTCTGATTGGAGAAAGACTCAGGAAATACGACCAGGCCATTGAGCGAAACGGTTTTGCCACAGTCCTCTACCTGCGCCTCATTTATTTCCCCTTTACGCCCATGAATTTCGGCATGGGTCTGACCAGGGTCAGGTTCTGGGACTATTTCGCTGGCACCGGCCTGGGAATAATCGTTGGCACTTTTATCTTCACCTTTTTTATCGGAACAATCAGGAATGTGTGGATTTCCGGAGACTGGGGAGGGCTGCTGTCCTGGCAGGTTTTTCTGTCCCTGGCCCTTTTGGGATTCTCCTTTTATCTGCCCAGGCTGGTCAAAAGGGTCAAGGGGGAAACCTGATGGTGGCTCTGCCTGACCTGGCCCGGGATATTAATTTAAATTGCGCCCGATGCCGGACCTGTCAGAAAGAATGTCTTTTTCTGCAAAAATATGGACTGCCTGGAGACATTGCCAGGTCCATTCTCAATCAGAAGGACGGAGTTAATCCTTTTGAATGCAGCTTATGTCAGCTCTGCGCCGTGGTCTGTCCTGAAAAAATAAACCCGTCTCTTTTTTTTCTGGCCTTGCGAATCAGAGCGGTCTCAGCCGATCCAAAGATTCTCAAGAAATATAAAAGACTTCTTATTTATGAACGTCTAGGCAGTTCGCCATTTTTTTCCTGGTATGGACTGCCTCAGGGATCCAGGTCAGTATTTTTTCCCGGATGTTCCATTTCCGGAACCAGGCCAGAAGCAACCTTGGAAATATTTCAGAAATTAAAAAAGCTTATCCCTGAACTTGGTGTTGCCCTGGACTGCTGCAGCAAGCCTTCCCATGACCTGGGCAATATGACCAGGTTCAAGGACAATTTTCAGGGGGTTGTGGACAGATTGAAAGATAAGGGGGTGGAGAAAGTCATTTTAACCTGTCCCAGCTGCCTGGTGGTTTTTCAGAATTATGCTCCGGAACTGCGGGCAAAAACTGCTTGGGAACTCCTGGACGCTTCTAACGCCAGGGATGGGATGGATTCAACAGTGCGCGTGCACGATTCATGCGCCACGCGCTTTGTGCCGGAAGTTCATGTCCAAGCGCGGGAGTTGATTAGACGCCTTGGCCTGAAAATCCGGGAGATGTCCAATGCCGGGGTCAAAACACTTTGCTGTGGAGAGGGAGGATCAGTAGGCTTTGTTAACCAGAAGCTGGCGGAAAATTGGGCAAAGACTCGAAAAGATCAGGCCGGGAATGATCCAGTGGTTGTTTATTGCGCGGGCTGTGACGGATTTCTGGGCAGAACCGGAATCAAGACAATTCATCTGGCCGAACTTGTGCTCGATCCTGTTAGGTCTTTAAACAAGGGGGTTAAGCCGGCCAGATGGCCACGGACATACTGGAACAGAATCAGGCTAAAAAGGCGGTTTGAAAGGCTTGCTGCTGAAAATGGATGGAACTGAGAATCTTGATACAGCGGGTTTTTAATTATCAGCGAAAACTTTTGGTATCAGGCAGCATAAATATTTATCTGTCTAATTTCCCGGGTAATGAAATCGATGATTTTTTGATGATGATCGGCAACTTTGCTTTTTTTCCTGTAAACAAGATAAAATCCCTGATCCAAGCTTCCTTCTCTAAGGTTTATTTTGACCAGTTCTTTTTTCCCCAACTCTTCCCGGACCATAAAAGGCGGAAAAATAGAAAAGCCCATGTCTGCCTTTACCAGGCTCTTGATGGCCTCATTGCTCTGGGACACGCATATCTGCCTGAATTCGTTCATTTTAAGCCCATGGGATTTCAGAAACCTGTCAAACTCATAGGACATTCCCGCTCCTTCCTCCCGCATGATCAGGGGCCTGTCCAGCAGCTGCCGAATGGAGATAGTTTTTGATCCTGATTTTTTTTTGCCGGATTCATAAAGATCAAGAGGAACCCTGATTATTTCTTTTTTGGTTAAAGTCTTATCACTTGGAGGAGCTCCTGTAACGCCCAGTTCAAATATGCCCGTTAAAAGTCCTTCAAAGATTTTTTCGCATCTCAGGATGTTCAGAGAGAGTTGGGTATGGGGATAACTTTTTTGAAATGAATCAACTATTGATGGAAAGAAATGTTCACCCGCTATGAAACATGCTCCAAGTCTTAAACGGATACTGAAGTCTCCAGAATATCTGTGCATTGTCTGATAAAGATCTTCCTTGAATTTATTGAGCTGTAGCGCGTAGTCATACAATGCCTGCCCTTCCTTGGTGGGTTTGATTTTTCCTGATGTACCCCTGATAAGCAGCGGAACCTGAAAGAAATTTTCCAGACTCTGAATCTGAAGGCTGACGGCCGGCTGGGTAAGAAAAAGGATTTTGGCGGCCTTGGAAAAACTGCTGTTATCCACAACTATCCTGAAGGTGTTCAGGGCGTAAAGGTTCAGGTCCATGACTGCTCCCATTTGTTATCCAGAATTTTTTATCTGGCTGGATAAGATATTTGTTGAAAAACAATATGGTTTTTTCTTTATATATAAATATGTCAGCTTAAATAGGGACAGGAAGAGATGATGACTGGATTAAACAATTATAGAAAAATAATTCAGTTGAGGATTACGATATAGCCTTATATATAAATTAATAATAATTATAACCTTAATTTCATCAAGTGTCTATACCCTGTTCCAATAAAGCAAGGGAATAATTTTTTCATCTCAACTATTTGGAAAACTGGACGAACATACTGGTTAAAATAAACATTATGTTTAATTTCCTGCAGTATTTTAACAGGGCTTTGAACTGATGAACATGGCGGGATAAGAGAGTTCTGCTGCAGCACGGGCGTCAACCTTGATCCAGGAGGGAACATTGATCAGACCCTGCCCGTGCCTGAGCAGAACGGCAGTTAATTAACAACCATTTGAGGCCATTAACATTGGTTCCGAATTCAGTGTTATGATTCACTGAATCTTTTGCGGACCCGGGCAAGCCGACAAAGCCCGGATCCGCAGGCATCGAGGAATACTTTTTATTTTTTTTGGTTTTTTTGCACTTCCCTGGTTCTTTCCCAGAAACGGTGCAGACCGGCACCGCCAAGGGCCGCCACTGCCACGGCCCCGGGTACGGGCAGGACTTCAAGCCCCGAAGAAGAAAGGGTGTACCCTTCGGCCGGAAGCCGGTAGACCTTGGGATCAAGGTCTATGACATAGAGGACTGCCGTGTCCTTGGTCCCCCAGAGATAGGCCATGGGCCGGCCCTTGCCCTGAAGCTCCCTGACCCTGGCATTGCCCATGGACAGCATATCCTTTCTGTCGCCAAAAGAAATGCAGCCCACCGGACAGGCTTCGGCGCAGTAGGGAATCCCTCCGGCCATAATCCGCTCAGCGCAGAAAGTGCACTTGATGGATGTATTGTCCTCCGGGTCCATCATGGGTTCTTCATTGGGACATACTGAAATACATCCCTGGCAGCCCACGCATTCTTCACGGTCAATGACCACCATGCCCCCGTCAGGTCCATCCACGTAACTGATGGCCTCGGTGGGGCAGATGTCGATGCAGGGCGCTGTTTCCAGACAATGCATGCACATGAACTTGCGGAATCGGTAAGTTGTGTTGGGATAACAACCGGTTTCGTGTTTTTCGATCCTGGTCCTGAGGGCCCCGAAAGCGGAGTCCTCGTAGATATTTTTACAGGCCACTACACAGGCCTGGCAGCCGATACACTTGGTTTCGTCAATCAACATTGCGTATTTCATTATTTTTCACCCCCGATTATTTATGCTTTGTAAACACGGACGCCGAAATCCTGCATGGCCGCGCCCGCTCCAGGATCCTTCAGGGCAACCATTTCCTTGATGTTTATCCTGGGAATCAGATCCCCGTCATTGGCCCCGCGCTGGTAAGCCAGGCTCAGGTCTTTGGACCAGTGTCCAAACCCGTGGAAAACACAGACGCAATCAGGCCTGATCCCGTTGGTCAGTTCGGCCTTGAGTTTGATCCGGCCGGCTCTGGATTCCACAACCACCTCATCACCGTGGCGGATGCCCAGATTGTGGGCCGCTCCCGTGTTCATGATGGCCGTGTTTTCAGAGTAGGTCTGTAAGGCCAGGGGGTTGTTCTGGCTTTCGGTCATCCTGTGCATGGGCGGACGAGCGATAATGTAATTGAAGGGGTAGTTATCTGACGGAGCTTCTCTTCTGGGCTGCCAGTAAGGCAGGGGATCATACCCGGCCTCTTCCAGTGCAGTGGAGTAAAGTTCAATCTTTTCGCTCTTGGTCTTGAATTTTTCAGTGGGCTTGAAGGGTTTTTTGTCAGCCCACATTCCGTTTGGAGACTTATTCAGGTCTTCCCAGGAAGTGCCCAGGGCTTTGAGCCGTTCCTGCCTCAGCTTGCCTCCGCTGACCCCCTCAAAGTATTTTTCCAGGCCCATGGCCTTGGCAATTCCTTCAATAATGGCCCCGAATCCCTTGGTATCATAAAGAGGATCAATTATGGGCTGGCGCAGGGCGATCTGGGGGTAAAAAGCGAAGTAGACCCTGTTGCCCATGCCGGCGGTTTCCAGGAAGTACGGCTCGGGCAGCACCACATCCGCCATCTGCACGATTTCAGTGGGCATGATGTCCAGGACAGCGATGAAATCCAGCTTCTGCAGGGCTTCGGTAAACTTGACAGCGTCCGGAAAGGCCAGGACGTTATGTTTGCGGAACAGGGCCGCCTTCAGCGGGTAGGGCTGTTCCGTGAGGATGGCGTCAGTAATGGTGGAGAAATCACCACGACCCATCGCGCCCATAATGCCATGCTTTTCAAAGCCGTCTACTCTCTCCTTGCGCATGGCTGGAAATTCCGGAGCCGGAAATAGAGAATCAAAGGAAACCATGCTGGGTGTTCGTTCAAAAATGACCCCGCCCTCGCGGTCAATGCTGCCCACCAGGGCGTTCAGGATGATCATGGCAAAGGACGCCCGCCATGAGTTAGTATAATTGGGTCCGCCCGCGTCTCTCTTGTGACTGGGTATTGAGGCTGGCTTGACCGAGGAGAATTCCCTGGCGATCCTGGTGATGGTTCCAGCTGAAACTTCTGTGATTCCTTCGGCCCAGGCCGGGGTATAATCCTGCACTGCGGCTTTTAATTGATCCAGGCCCTGGGTGTACTTGCTCACAAACTCCTTGTCATAGAGTTCTTCGTTAACGATGATATTGATCATGGCCAGCATAAAGGCCAGATCAGTGCCCGGCTTGATGGGGATCCACTCGTCAGCCATTGAAGCGGTTATGCTCAGCCTTGGGTCTATCACCACGGCCTTGGCCCCGTTGGATATTGCCTTGACATAGTCGCGGGCGGCCATGTTCTTGGCTTTGCCCGGCAAGTCCCAGCCAAAGGACAGGATATACTTGGCATTGGCAAGGTCATGCATCCAGGGCCGGTTGCCCTGTCCGGTGCAGGCCCGCCACATGGCCTGCTGGTTGGAATAGCAGGTATTGTGGTGTCTGATGAGATTGGGCGTTCCTATGGCCTTGCCCAGGCGATGAATCCAGTCATGGGGCCTGGAAAAAATGGCAATGGATTCAGGACCGTGTTTTTCCTTAGCCTCGTTGAATTTCTGACCGGTAAGATTGAAGGCCTCGTCCCAGGAAATCTTGACCCAGCCCGGGTCTTCGCCCGGACCTTTCTTGGGGTTGGTCCGCTTCATTGGATATTTGAGCCGGTCTGGGTCATAGAGGTTTTTCAGGGCCGCGTATCCTTTGACGCACAGCTTGCCGTGGGCGATCTGATCGTCCGGGTTGCCGGTCAGTTTTACGGCCCGGCCGTCCATGATATGAGCCACCATGGCGCAGTTGGCTGAACATACCCCGCAAAAATTAAATTTTTTGGTTGCTGCGCCGGGCTTGGCCTGCTGGGCCAGAGCCTTTCTGGTCCCTTTGCTTCCTGTTGGCAGAAACTGGCCAGCAGCTCCAGCTGCCAGGGTGACCGAGGAAGCCTTTAAAAAGTTTCGACGACTGAAAATGCTTTTTTTGCTGTTACCGCCTTCTTCCATAATCAACCTCCTTGATTGATCTGTATTGTTTGTCGACCTGAATATGCCAGTTGTTTACTGATCCAGGAAATGCCTCAGGTATTTGTGGTCCATGCCCAACCAGTTTTCGCATATTCTGGCAACGGTATGATAAAAAGGAACCGAATCCCTGGCCTGGATATCCCTGCACAAATCAGGGAGCCAGCAAAGCAGGTGCTGGGTCAGAAAGTCTTCCTGGATCTTAAGGAGATTAAGGGCTGCTCCAGGTTGTTCAGCTGACGCGTGAGCGGACACGAGGGCCAGATGGGCCATGAAACCCAGTTCCACCGAGGCGTGGTCCTCCAGGTGTTCTTCATCGTCTCCCTTTATCATGCCAGTTGATTGGTAAAAATTTTTGACCTGCACCCAGGGCTTGTCCATGAGCTGTTTTTTAAAGCTCCTGTATACGGATTCAAAGGGATTGACTCCTCTGGGATTTAGAAAAAGGAGTCCAAATTCTTTGCGCAGGGGGAGAAGATCTTCACTGTCATGAGCCTGATATCCGGCAAGCTGTTTCCAACTCTGAATACACCGGGCGGATTGGGGTTCATTATGCGAATTGAAAAAATCTATGACCTGGTCAGTGTTGGACTTTATATAGTCAATGAGTTTTTGTGACGGCTCGTCTCTGAATGCCGCGGACAATAATGAATAAACAATCCCCCTGGTTTCATCCATGCAAAAAGTATCCGGGTCAGTCCTCGGGATATGACAAGTAATGACGCAGGGTGCCATGTCGTGAAGTTTCATATTGGTTTTCCTGATAGATATATGTGGAATTAATGAATAATGTTGAGGATACTTTTTAACAAAAATAAATTCATATTAATCAGCAAACATGTCAAACAAGTAATTTTTATAGTTTTATTAATATTTTTTATAGGCATTATTGACAAAAAGCATCATTAAGTTGATATTTCTGCGTAATATCCATCTTTTTTCCAACACGTATTCATGGTTATGCTACTCTGGATTGTCTGCCATTTTTTTCAGTGGCCTTGTGTTTATATTTCTGGTCTGGCATGGTTAGAATAGTCTATAAGCTTATTTAATAGGTTCATAAGCAATTTTAATTTGACTCTATTGCTTATAATAAATAGTTGATATTTATGTACGACTAAAGTAATACTACTTTAGTAGTAAATGGGGTGCGCAAAATTCTTTTGCTCATCAAGGAATGTAACTAGTTGATAAGTTTTTGTTTTTTAATCAGGAGAAAAGGCTGAAAAGCAGATTTATTTTTGTCAATCATATTGAAATATATAATCCAAAATGGATAAGTATATCTAATAAACAGATAATTATATTTAATTTGACTCATTTTCTGAAGAAGCTATAAATTTTTATAAAAACAGTAATCATTACTGAATTTCTTCGGTATCCTCAACTCTAACTGGTTCAAGAGTATTGATAAAGCTGGGATTGATAATATATCCTGGCGAGTTAATAAGGTTGTTAAAGGAAAATCTGGGGTTGAACTTAATGTTTAATCTCAAAAACAAAGGAGCGTGTTATGAAGGAAGAAAAAAAGAAAGATTTAAGTAGAAGGAATTTCCTTCGTGGAGCAGGCGCGTCAGTGGCTGGGCTGGCCGCAGTAGGAGGCATGGGATTGTTTGCCAACAGGGTCATCAGCCCAAAGGAGGCATCGGCAGCTGCCCCGCCCTTCAAATACGTCAAACTTGATCCCAACAAGGCCGCGGAGATGGCTTTTGATGCTTACATGAACAAGGGGGGCTGAGGACCTGGAGCAGCCGAAGGTCTTT
>PXDF01000141.1 GCA_003566455.1 Desulfonatronovibrio sp. | reverse complement strand
AATCTCTCATGTCGCTATGTGTCCATCTTAACAACATTCTACATGCTGCATAATACCAAGTAAATTAGCATGTTATGTTTAATCGTTGTAAGTAGTTTTCACCGCATTGAAAAAAATTAGAGCCATTGTGTTCAGACTTAACTTTCATATGCTGAAGCACCATGCCTGCAATTACCCGTTATCATCTATTATAATTAATTTCATTTTGGTTATAATAAAATATTTCGCAAGGCAACTGATTTTGCAGACAGGAAAGAACACCATGAACGCTATCATCAATAATATAAAGGAGTTGCAGGCAGCCCACAGATATATCGGCAAAGGGTCAGGAGCGTTGCGACCAACTGAAGACAATTGCCTTGGACATGACCGGTCTATCCATGCCAACACCGATGGATAATCCCAAAAAACTGCTGTAAAAGGCTCATTGACCCTGCATATCCGCCAGTATTTATAGTACGCTGAAAGTTGATGGAACAGTATACCTGGAATTGGATAATACTGGCAACCCGATTCAGCCGGAGAAAAAGCAAACTGATGGATTAATTGTTTTCAAGCAGCTGGAAATCCTCTTTCAACATGATTAGAGGATTTGGCCTGCCTTTGGGCCGGTTGATTTCTTCCAGGGCCTGATCCAGGCTTTGATCCTTGTTTAACCTGAACCCCACCATGTATTTGGCAAAACCCATGTCAAAGACCCCCAGAGCAAAACGGCTATCCGATGACATCATTTCAGCAAATATTTCGGCTTGGTTGCGTCTGTTAAAAGATTTGCCGTAAACCCATTTTATGGTTTCAGGTTTAAGCATATCATCATGATCTTCATCCATTGCAGTCATGTCAGTGTCTGTAACATGATCTGACTGGTTGTCATTTTCCTTGTCCTGTTCATCCTGAAAAGTATCTGCGTGACTATCTTCAGTTCTTGAGTTTATTTCAGTCATATCAGGATTATTTTCAGCATGCCCCTCCTGTTCAATTGTTCCAGGAGAGTTGAAAGCAGATAAATATTCTGGTTGAGTTCTAATTTTAACATTTGCATCATTTTTTTGTGAAAAAATAAATGCCCCTGTCAATACAATGGCCATTCCAAGCACAATTCCTAATAAATATTTTAACATAAACCACCTACCATACAGGAGTCAGTAATAATTTGAAATTTTCTCCTTCCCTGATGCCGACAGCTTCCACATTGAGCCGACTATCTGGATAATTGCCCAGGAGGACCATGGCCCCCATAGGCGCCCCTGGTATTTCCAGCCTTCCGTCCTTTCGCCGGTATACCGGCAGCGATGTTGTTGAGGTTTTATCTGGTCCGGTAAATCCAGCCCAGAGCCCTGTGCTGTTTTCCTGAATGTGCAGATATCCCCAGAATGCATTTCTGCCTTGTTCAATCACGGCGAACTTTTTTTTTCCGTTCGTACATAAACTTCTGTTTCAATACCCTGAACTCTGGAGCCATCCTGAAAAGTATTTTTAATCCACAGCACCATCATACCGTTTCCAATATCTACCACTTCTCTTTCCATAATCACGGTGGCCTGATGGCGATTGTCAGTAATTTGTACCCTGTTCATTTTATTCAGATAGTTGTCCAGAAGGCTGAATGCACTGGCCGTAACTCCAGTACTGCTGGAAAGTTCGTCTCTGTCCACAAAAACAAGCATATTACTGTAATCATCCATGCCCATTGCAAAAAGACAGCTTAGATTGGTGGCCAGATATGATGCCAGCAGGTCGGGTTCGTTTTCGGTAAAAGGAAGAGGTCTGAGTCCTCGCAGCCTTTCATCAACATGAATGCTATTGAGGGCTGCCAGGACATCGCTGCTGACTCTTCCGCGCCAATCCAGTCCAAAATTAGGTATCCACTGACGCTGTCTGCTATCAACCGCGTTGACGGTTATCTGAAGTTCTCCGGTCATGAGTCTGCGGGTTTCAATGCCCACAAATACTTCGATGGGGTTAAGGTCAATGCATTGGGCATCTCTGACAACATCCTTAATTGACCTGTGATGTTTCCAGGGCTGTTGAACAGGACGCCAGATCATCCTGACTCCATGGGCGCGTCGAAGCCTCTGGGCCAGGTTGACCCTGATTTCCTCTGTTACCTGGTTGATCTGGGGTAAAATATCCTCTCCCTCCATGGCCACAATGGCGAAAGATTTATTTCTAAGCCATGGATGCTGCTGGAATTGTTCCGTTATGTAGGGAGAAAGTTCCTGATCCACCCAGATTAATAGATCATCTGCATGTACTGGTTCTCTTAACGAAGAAGAAGTCGTATCCACCAACCTTTCATGAGATGCACATCCTGCTATTGATGTCAGGAGAATGCTCATGGCTATAATGATGTTTAACTTCATTTTCCTGTTCCTTATTCTTATAGTTTGAGGAGTTATTCTGCTTTTGTATTGAGTTATTATGGCGGCCAAACTCTATTTGGGCGGAAAAAATGCCGGAACAGTAAGTGTTTTTATAATAATCCGATTTCAATATCTCGAGCGGTTCTTGGGTTGAGCCCTTTAATATCCTCAGCCCTGTAACCCTGACTCAGGAGAAATTTCACTGGTTCAATGGGGGTTGAGTGGTAAGCCTGAATATATCTTTCCACCACATCTTTAAGCTCATGCAAACT
This sequence comes from Desulfonatronovibrio sp., assembly GCA_003566455.1. Lineage (GTDB taxonomy): Bacteria > Desulfobacterota > Desulfovibrionia > Desulfovibrionales > Desulfonatronovibrionaceae > Desulfonatronovibrio. The sequence continues at coordinate 5,966 of PXDF01000141.1, read as the reverse complement.
ATCGTATATAATGACGATATCGTATCTCCACGTTCCTCTGCGATACTGCTTGAAGTATTCGAGCCTGATGTCTTTGACCCGGTTTTCAATAGTTTTAATGTAGGGATCAACCCTGAACTTCATGTTGAATTCTATCAGGGTGACATGACCGTCCCGATCCGGATTGATAATTTTGTCCGGAGAAGTATCAGCGGTTATTATATCTCCATAGCCGTCCATGAGCTGCAATTTGGAGAAATGGTGATGGATATAACCAGTATACCAGTCAGCCTTGGGCGGGATACGATTCCATGCAATGTCCTTGTAAATATTCCCCGGCCCATGGTGATAGGCGGCCAGAGCCAGGTGAAGGTCATTATTGTGAAAGTCGAGCATTTCCCTTAAATATCTTGCCCCGGCCATTATATTTATTTCAGGGTCAAACAGATCTTCTTTACGGTATATTCCCAGGTGATTGGCAGTAATGGGCCAGCGGATCTGCATTATTCCAATGCAGGGGATACTGTTTTTCGCTTTTGGATTAAAAAATGACTCTCCCCTTGCCACTGCCAGCAAAACAGCCACAGGTATATTGTACTTAATGGATGCCCTTTGAAAAATATCCTGAAAAGGATACTCTCTTGCTGGAACCAGCCTGTTTCCATTTTCCAGGACTCCTTGCCAGAGAGACCTGTTTGCAGGACTGATAGTTGCGTGAGCATTCAAGCAGGCGATTTGTATAATAATTGTGGACAGTGTAATTATCAGAATATGTTTCATAATTTCACCTTGCAATTCTGTTTAGAACTGCTCCTGAATATAGCAGCAATGTAGTTCATTCACATGTCAAATGACCCTTGGGAAAATACAAAAATGTAAAGAGATTATAAGATTCAACTCTGCTGCTTGTTTTTAACTATTCAAGACGGACCTTTCCATCACCTTGTATAATCAGATCACCTCCAGATGCCCCTGAAGATAATCTCTCAAGTTGTGTCTTGATTTGACTGGAAAGAGTCACATAATAACTCTGGGCTCGTGGATTGCCCGATGCAACCACTGATCTTGCAGCCAGGATATACGCATCAGGTACTGTGTCCCGATGCATTTCGTATAGTAGTTCATTGACCTGAGCTGGACGATATTCTGGGCTGTTAATGGGATTTTCCAGTATCCAGGCTTTTCCTCCGGCAACGAGGTAGAACCTGACCTGACCATTATCCAGGAGGGCGGCCAGGGCGCTTTCTGATTGGAAACGCAGGGTAAATCCCTTTCTTTCAACGTCTGCATGATCATCGTCCCTTCTGAGAAAGGGTTTATCGGGCTCAGTCTCGTTGGATGCGCTGGACTCTCTAATTTTTGCTGTTTGAGACATGATTTTTTTAAGTTTGGCCTCTGTGGCCTCAGGGTGGTTCAAGGCAAGGTCAAGTTTATGCCGTAACCTTTTAAGTTCACGGGCGATATCAGTCTGTTCTTTTTCTGCATCTCTAGTTCTGGATTTTACATCGTCTTGAACTGCCCGTTCCTGCTCTGGGACAGCCCGTGCCTGTTTCATTTCTTCCCGGGTTTGTTCCAGTCTTTTCTTGGCCATTTCAATAGCCTGTTTAAGGGCGGTTAACCGTATTTTATTTGTTTCAAGCTGTTCCTTGATCAGTAGCATGGGGGCTGAATATTCTGATTCCTGGTTAGGTCTTTCTTCGTGATAATCTTCAAAGCCCTGTTCAGTTTCATACAAGGCTGAAGCTTGATCCACTTCTTTTTTGATCTGCCAGGCCTGCTCATCCAGTTTCAGTACATTATGAGCAAGTTCTTCCAGGCGGGTGTTTAGTCCGTTTATTTCCAGGCGAATAAGTTCCAATTCCCGGATGTTGGGCTGATTTCCCTGTGATGCAAAGGGCAGGGATTGAACCAGGGCAAATATAATCGCCAGGCAAAAACCAAGTATGGCCATAAAAGTCCAGACATCAGTCATCAGAGTGGATGTATCGTCTGAATGCTTTTCTCTGCGCACAGGGATGGGAAACATCAATTGTTTCCTTGATCAAATGAGTTTGGTCTTTGTTGCTGGCGGTCCAGTCGATCCCGTATTTCTTCCAGGAGTCTGCGAGCCTCCACAGCAGGTCTGGAATAATTTTGCTGGTAAAACCTGCTCAGTTCTGAGCCGATGCTCCAAGACTTAATAATGCGCATGCAAAACCCTCCAATGCCGCCAAAAATAGTGGTGGACAGGGCCAGAAGTATGCCTCCGTCCACCATTCTGGTCAGGATGTACCATGATCCCCTGGCTGCAGCGGTTTGAGCATCCATCCCGTTCAGGGAATGCAGAAGTGCACTGCGCATGCCTATGGCAGTCCAGATTACCCCGATTCCAATGAATACTCCGATCATCAGGCTCAGCTTGGACTCAGCGTCTTCAACTTCTTCGGCAGCAGGATCATTGTGTGACAGCAGGTCTCGAAGCCGACTGAGCTGCAGGGCATAGGTCACAGCCACTATGGTAAAGGGAATTATTGACAGCCCCAGATTGGCATAGCTCCAGTGCAGCATGTTTTTGATCCAGGATCCGGGCGGACCCGTAACCACCACCATTCCACTCATGTTAAGCAGGTACAGCATGATCATGGTCAAGAGCGCGCCCAGTATAGACCCTGTGAGTATCGGCTTCATTAGTTTTCTGGTCCTGTGTTAGTCGATTATACATGCCTGGCAGGCAGCAGTGAAAACCAGCTGAATGCTTTCATGGTTGCGCAGAGCCTTGTTGTAATCATTTGATTCTGCTGGGTTGAATTCCAGCCCTCTGGGATCTCGAACAGCCATGTATCCCTGCTTCTTTTTGACCAGTTCATCCTGCATGAGGTTGAATATTTCCTCTTTTCTGGAGCAATGGTGACAAACAGCGTATTCATCCGGCAGTGAAATAAATTGGCTTGTGAAGTAAGTTCTCCAGTAATTTCTGGCCGTCATGGCACTGATTATACTAGAGTCTCTTGCCCAGAGAAAATAGTCGTGGAACAGATCTCTATTTGCAGGCCTAGGGTTTTCCCGGGCTGTTTCAAGCAAAGCCTGGAAATGTGACTCAAACTCGGGAAAGCAGGTCGGGTTGGACAATGTCTTTCTTGAGTCTGCGAAGGCATTATCAATGAGAAAAGTATCTGGTGCTTCGCAGTTTACACGGACCGGGTTTGACCTTTCATAGTGAACTACTTCTTGTTTGGTCTGACAGCCCAAAGTAGCAATCACGACGATAGTCAGCACAATTATCTTTGCATACATGAATAGGATGTTCATCATTTTCCTCGCTTGGTTATAATTAAAATTATGTTAATCAAGCTCAAACCGTTTTCTCTGCGGTGACGCAGGAGGAGCAGGCAATCTTCCGTTACTTAAATCTTCACCGAAAATCACATTTTTGACCGCGTTCATGGTGTCAAGCATTTCAGGGGTCACTTCACCGAGGGCGCTTTCGATCTCAAATCGCTGTTTCTGCCTGAAGATCTGCGCTTCGATCAGGTCCAGAACCTGGATGGAGCGATCACTGTCCAGATAAATCAGGGCAGCAACCTCGGCCAAGGAGGTCGACTCGCCGGGGTTCTGGATCAGGTTGAGATAATTTTCCAGGCGATGGCTCAAGGCGTATCTGCTCTGACGCAGGGCCGGCAGTTCACTTTGACTATCAAACAATGTCTGTATCTGCGATGGAGTCATGCCTCGTCCAACTTGTGATTTAATTCGAGACCCCAACATCCTTTTTGAACTGGATATTCCTTTTTTAATATCAGGGATGTGTTTTTCCATTAGAGTAAGCATCTGTTCGTATTGTTCGTCAATCTGACGTTTTATTTCCTGACATCCAGAACTCAGAGAATCCTGGCACTGCGTCTGGTTATACAGTTCCATCTTGGCATCAAAAATATCAACATGATGCTGAAGCTGCTTTTCCATCTGTCTGGCGGACTCTGTAGATTCCCTAATCAGGGCAGAGACGTCAGCGGGTATCAGCCTCAGTTCCGGAGATCTGGCCTGAACCGGCGAAACCAGACAGGTTAGAACTAAAAACGTTCCGAACACACCCCTATAAATAAAGTTTTTTAAAGAATTCATTGAGTTCCTCCTGATGTTAAAGATGGCCTTTATCTTCCTAATTATTAACCACATTTTAGCTTGTAATTTGCTCAAAAAGCTGGGTAAATTTCATTGATACCTATAAGGTAATGCCTTTTTTGAAATATTGCTTCAAAGAAGTTTTACGTGTCTCTGGCTCTCTTTTTTACCAAATTGTAACCTGAAAAGCTGATTCTCATTACGGCAAGTATTCCCTTTACGCTTTTTCCCCTGATCCACCTCATACATTGGCATATAGCTTTCATGAGAGATCCTTTTCTTGGGTTTAAAATATTATTATGGCGGCAAGCTTTTTGTTTGGCGTTTTTGGAAAGAAACAATTATTTCAGTTGTAATATTAAGAGAGATTTTGTTATCTAATTAACACAAATTCTAACCTAATGATGATACAATTCTGAAAATGCCGCCGGAATTTATCTCAATGATGGCCCCGGCAATGCTACTCCGCTAACTGTAAAGAAATTGAACAGCATTCTTCAGAAATACATATGAAAAAATTTAGCACAGGAAATGGCTCAGGCATAACGTACTCTAAGCCAAAGGTCATGGAAATGTATGATTTTCCAATGGACTAAAACAAAACACCTAACCCAGCTCATTGCACCGTTAGTTACACTACAAGACGGTTATGAACCTGGCCTAGTCCATGCGCTGATTTTTGAGGAATATCGGAAGAATAATGCACCAGCTAAAATTGGCTCCTCCCATCCAACTCAACCAATAGCCAGAAAAATTTTATTCCAGACCACCCGCTCATTACCCTCAGGATTATATCCAAAATCACAGGAAAAAAATTCAGCATTCAAGGGACCCTGACAAAGTTTTGACAAAAATCACCCAAATATTACACAGTTGACTCCATTATACTAGAGAGATCGCAGCCAATCCAAAAATGGGGGGTACCCCGGGGATGGATACGGGGGGGTAGACTTTAAAATATTATTTCCTGAAAATCGGTCATAACGGCAGGAAATAAAAGGAGGTTTTGTCATGGAACATGAAGGATATTCTTCAAAAAAGAAAGCAGAACCCAAGATAACAAGGGTTTCAATTGGTTTGATAGGAACCGGTCCTAACGAGGGTAAGTCCCTCCAGGATATCGTCAGAGAGAACCCGGGCGGGACCTTGAGCATCAAATTCAAGAAAAAATTTGAGCAAAAGCAGAATGCATCTCCACTGTCAGGGAATTATCCGGCACTGGTGCACCAGACGCTGCGGCACTGGAAGGACTACCTGCCGAACAAGTATCAGGAACTCCTGGAGTCCGGGGAACTGGAAGACGAGGCCCTGCTGGCCTACGAGAAGACCATGGAGGAATGGGCCGACCTGACCGACCAGGGGATGGACTATCACCAGGCCTGGGAGATGATCCGGGAGAAGTACCTGTTTCTGCCGGAAGAGCCCGGGGCGATCGAGGAACCCGAGGAAGAGGAGATGAGCTCGTACCAGCTGCACGTGGAAGCCATGAGGCTGTTGCGGATGGAGGACGAGCTGCAGCAAGAAAAAGTCTGGAAGCAACAGAAGAGCAACAAATAACCGGATTATTTATGCAGACCTTTTGCCTGCAATGAATACCATGTTAGCTTTGCCCTGGAATTCAGAATCTGTTACCAGCCACCAACCTTGAAGAAAATGACATGGATTATTTGCCTCTGTTTTTTCACAAAAATTATCCAAAGCAAAATTTTTTTGTACCCCAGATTGTACCCCAGCTAAATTGACCAAAAAATAAGGGGTTAGATTTTAACCTAACCCCTTGAAATTCATGGTCGGGAAGACTGGATTCGAACCAGCGACCCCCTGCTCCCAAGGCAGGTGCGCTACCAAGCTGCGCCACTTCCCGTAAAAGATAAAGTCTGTATATT
>PXDF01000066.1 GCA_003566455.1 Desulfonatronovibrio sp. | reverse complement strand
CCTTTTGGCTGCGTCAATCTGCACAATTATTCGTCAACGTATTAAGATACGCCTCCTCATAATTGATTGATTTCCTTGCCAAAAGAAAAAATTCCTCGTTTCCGTAAAGAAAACCAATAGTTCCAGCATCCGGAAAGAAAGACTTTCCAGATGGAAACTAAGTATTACCGTATATTATCAGGTTAGAAGATAGACCAAGCAAACGCTGTTTTTTTATTCGAAAGCTTACCCTGTCAGGCAAAAGTGTTGTAATTGTTGCGGCAGACAACAAATTAAGATTCTCCGTGCAGGCCCAGAAATGCTTCCCCAATAACCTTAGTGCTCGCTGGTGTGCTGCCTGAGGCAACCAGTGTAAAAACGGAAACAATGTATGAAAATCCACAGGAAACCATCGATTAGGCGTGGTTATGAAGAAGGATCTGCCGACACGAAGCAGTTCCAACACCAGTTCCCTCTGATCTTTTTGCGCTCCGGCATGTTCCAGAACTGCCGAGCAAAACACAAAATCAAAAGACTTATCCTTAAATGGTAAGCCCTTTTTCCCTGTTTTAACGAACAAAAGCCCTGGATATTTATCTTTTAAAAATGAGGCATCCTCAAAGCTGGAAGCAACCAGTTGATTTTTATAGGGGTACAGTTCTTCAAAATAATTTGATTCCGGAAGTTCCTGGTCCGGAGTAACTCCCACATCAAGAACCGTATCTTCAGGGCCTGGACGCATGACCTGCATAAAAAAATCAAACATCTTATGCCTGACAGCCAGGGAAATTGAGGACGCAGGTCTTCTTAGCGGGTGCTCTCTGGAAAAATAATCTATCCCAGGAACTTTCACTTTTTAATCCCCAGGACCGCCAGGGCAAATCCATAGAATATCGTTTGCACCCCAAGCCCCAGACATATAACTGCAGGAATTACCATTCGCAGGCTGTCCTGATAAGACAGGGGACCAAAACCGGTATTCTTCCACTGAAATAGAGCCAGGGTCAGCCACACAATTCCCGCAAGCATGAACACCAGACCCAGGACAATGCCCCACTCTACCACGCGTCCAGTAACAAGCTTTATCCACTTTCCTGCAGATGGAAGCATCCCGGAAACATACGCATACGATTTAATAAAAATACCTAGAGCAACAAACTGATATCCTACCAGAATCATTATTCCTGTAACCAGTAATGTATTTACATCAAAAGTAATCCCTCCAATCTTCAAAGGTCCGGGCAACAAAACAACGAAGCAGACAGTACTGACTAAAGTCAATACAAGCCCGGGGATTAAAAAAAGCCATTTTGGAGAATATAAAAGCATGAAACGCAGATGTCTCCAACCATCCCGCCAACTCCTGAGATGTGGAGGACTGGACCTGCCGTCCGGGCGAAGTGTAATTGGTACCTGAGCGATCTTCAGATTGTTCAGGGAGGCTTTAACCACCATCTCTGAAGCAAACTCCATTCCGGTTGTCTTGAGATCAAGTGCCTGTATGGCATCTTTGCGAAACCCCCTTAGACCACAATGAAAATCATCAACAGGGGATGAAAAAAAAAGCCTTCCCAGCCCGGACAGCACAGGGTTTCCAATCCAGCGATGTTTCCATGGCATAGCCCCTTTTTCAATCTTTCCACCACCTTTAGGAAGTCTGCATCCCATGACCAGGTCATTTCCCTGATCCAGCATTCTGACAAATTTGGGCAGTTCTTTGAAGTCATAGCTTCCATCAGCGTCGCCCATCAGGATATATTTTCCTCGAGCCGCCTTAATCCCTCCCTTTAAAGCATTTCCATATCCTTTTTCAACTACATGAACAATACGCGCACCTGACCTTTCGGCTATCTCCAACGAACCGTCCGTACTGCCATTATCTGCAACAAGGACTTCTCCTTGCAGGTTGTTTTCCTTTAAGGCGCAGACAGCCTCCTCTATACATACCTGCAGGGTTTCAGCTTCGTTCAGGCAGGGCAGCACGATTGTTACTGCCGGAGTAATGGTTGCACTGTTCATGATTCATTCCTGATATAGATTGTTCATTGATAATATGACTGAACTGTATATAAAGCTGTAAAATTAATCGCCAGAGCCATGAACGGAAAAATCCAAATTGAAACATGTTTAACTTTCTTTATTTCCGGCAAGAGCATACCCATGCAAAGTGCGGCTGCCAATGCCGGGGCATGGAGGTATCTTCCCTGTATCTCGATGGATGAAGCGCCTACCGGCATCCATATAAGGTAAAGAGAGAAAAAAATACCAATACAGGTCATAAACCCCACTGCTAATCCCCATAATCCAGTATACAGATAAAAGTTATCTTTTATTACCTCTGATTTTTCTAAGGAAAACATTGAAAGGCAGGCGATCATCAGCCATGCAGCATATATCCATCCAGGGATAAAGATATGAAGCCAGCCAAGTACACCAATGAATTGCTTCATATGGCCAGAAATTTCATATATAATCGAAGACCATAATACAGCCATGAATCCGGCTGGATTGTTTATAATCATAGACAACTGTGCCCTGGGATCTACATCCCTAAACGTGTACATCCGGATAAATTCGATGCTGTGTTCAATTATATTATTTTTTTCCAATATAAACTGCCAGGCAATGATGCAGAATACTGTGACAGCTAACCCTACGAAAAATGGAAACCGCAATGCTTTATTGTAATACACGGATAAAAATGGAAATATTGCAAGAACGATATAGGTGGATTTGGTAAGCCCGATAAAAAAAATTGACAGGAATACAATAGCATAGTCAGCCTTCCCTCTGGGAAAGATTGCCGTAACCACCATTATTCCAACAGCGCTGAACAATATTCCGTCAGTGCTGATCACAGATGCCTGGGAAAGAGCCATGGGAGTGCATGCGATCCAGAACACCGGCCAGGACCAGCTGCCAAGCCTGGAAAAAATAAAAAAAACAGAGCAGGTAAAGATAAGCAGTGATACCAGCCTGCATGCATAAAAAATCTGGTCGAGGGTGACTGAACCTTTGAGAACTTTTATGGCCCCTGCGTGAAAAATATAAGGAATCGGAGAGTAGAGGGAAGTATTAAACGCTAAATTCGGGACGCGCGGATCACCGGAATCAGTTATCCGCAACATATCTTTGAACAGCGGGTTTGCTTCAATCTCATGTCTTTTTGACATCTCTTCCAGGATGAATGTAACTACATCATCTGGATGATCTCTAACCACCCATTGGGCCTCAGCCACACTCCAGGCCCTGAGAAAATGCGCTGGTTCGTCCGGAGCCTCAAAAGGCGGGACGATAACCATATAGGCCAGGCCGAGGACCAAAATAAGCCCTGACAAAAATAAAGGCAAAAATGTATGGACTTTTTCGGCGTTTTTCATGGACAGAAAATCTTAATTAGTCGATCCTGAAAAATTAGGTCGGGCAAGGATTTTATAAGTTACGCTTTCAAGATTCTCAATATCCGGCTCTTGGACCATCTGGTTAATGGGCACTGTCCAATCAGGCGGTAATGGAAGCCTTTCCGCTTCAATTTTAACAATATTCCAACCGCTTGCATTCAGCCACCTCTTCCAGGTCTTTTTTGTGCCAAACCTCAAATGGGTAACGCATAAAACACCGGATGGAGCTTCATCCCATCTGCCGCTTAAGATATCCTTAAGCACAAGCCAGTGTCCAATATTGGGAACAGAAACAATCAAAAGCCCTTCCGGGCTGGTTAACTTTCTCAGATTTGAAAGAATTTTCCAAGGTTTATCCATGTGCTCCAGAAAATCCCCGCAAACTATCCTGTCAAAATATACACTGCTGGAAAAAGGCAAGTCGCGATTGGCGTCAGCCAGAAGAGCCAGGTCAAGATGAGTCCTGGCCTTGCTGATGACTTCAGGGTCAAGATCAAGCCCGATCCAGGTTACCTCATTACCCATTTCTTTGCAGGTTTTGGCCATAAGCCCGGTTCCGCAGCCCAGTTCCAGAACAAGGCCCTTCCAGTCAGTCATGGCCAGGAGGTCATGCCTGCACCCAGCCTCGCCAAGGATGCTGAAATTATGGAGCCAACCACTGCAGAAGACGCGAATATCCGTTTTTTTTTCAGCCAGATAGGCGGGCAACATGGACAAAGGCATCTGTTCAGGACATTCTCGAAGAATACTTATGGGTAAGACCGAAACACAAAAATTTTCCGGACGAGTCGCCTGCCTGACCATCCACTTCTTGGGTCCCTTGAATTCAGCGACTTTTTCCAGTCCGGATACAGTCAGATAAAGAGGTATCTGCAAACCCTCTCTCCAGGAAGGGTCCTGATTACCCAGAGGCACATTGATTTTTCCCCGGCAACCATCTTCTTCCAGGGCTTGAAGCCACCTTTTCCAGCACTTTTCAGAATACCAGAAATGTGGGTCAAAAATAAGACAGACAAATAAATCCTGGCAAAGATTTTGAAATTCACTCACGGTTAAAAAATCCGGAAGATAAACCACTTCTTTAGGCGGGCGGCTCATTTTCCGGGCCAAAGTACGCTCAGGGCTGACTGACTCATTATCTTCGACCGGCTTTAACTGGTAAATCGAAATGGAAGCTATCAGATCATCGGACATGAATTATCCTCAATTATCAGTAACCTGCCAGCAAATCCGCGGCTATCCACCGCTCCGGCATCTTCCGTATCCAGTGTTCAAGAAATTCATATACCGGCCCAAGCGTGCGCACCGGATCATTAACGTTTATTTCCCGCGGAGTCATACATACTACTCGGTACTTCCCAATCCCTTCATGCAGGCAGACATATCCCCCTACAAGGCTTTCTGTTTTTTTAGCCATATGCCAGGCTCCAAGAGGCATCCTGAACTTCCGTCCAAGAAAAGAAATATGGACGGTCGATTTGGAACCGGGAACGTCTCCCATCAGGGTTACAAGTTCGCCCCTTTTTAAGGCCTGATAAAAAAAGGCCTTATCAGTCTGGTAATAAGGCATCCTCCCGTGCATCCGCTGTTCCATGGCCATGTACTTGCGCTGGAAGAACGCCCTTACCTGGGGGTGAATTTCCGGATTTTCAATCTCAGAGGTATTGATTACATTGGTCGGAAGTCCATGCATACCCAGAAGGACCATGCCCATGCAAAAACTGTCCAGATGACAGGAGATCAGGACAACTCCCCGCCCCTCTTTCCTGTATCGTTTGAGTTGTTCCAGGCCTTCGATTCTACTTTGGTCCATGATTTTACCCATGACTTCCCTGCTGTAAAGGCAGGCCTGCCATTCCTCACGAGAATGATGCACAAACCTGAGCATGGTTGACTTGAACCATCTCAACCGATGCGCCTCAGGCATGATGATTTGCATGGCTTGGAAGGTAGCGGACCTGATAAATCGTCTTTTTAACGACAGAGACCTCCAATCATAATCCATGGCGAACTGGGCCAGGCCCCGCAGCCGGGACAACCGCTCTCCAAGGGGCAAAGGCAGGGTCCCCATGCCCGGAAGCAGATAACCGTAATCAATGGTCTGAAGCCAGCGGGCCGCTTTTTCCCTGAAGGGCATGAAAAATTCCTTTCATAAAAAAATGTGAACATTCTTTGGAAGAAGTGCTGACTTGTCTGATCCGGCGCATTTGCCTCAAGGCTTCCACCCAGAAATAAAACAAGGATTTTACCCCGCCCAGGCGGTAATATCCTTCGGTCATATTCCGGGCCATGTAGTAGTATCTAAAGGGCTTATGTTCTATCCACAGCCTTCCGTCGACCATTTTCTGAATATATCCCAGGTTGTGAAAGACTTCAGACCGGACAGCCCACCACATTCCCCAACCATGGTCTTTCAGGCGCAAATGGCATTCATGATCTACAAAATCAATAAAGTATTCTTCCCGGAAACCTTCTACCTCATCCAGGGCCTGTGTGTTATACAGAGTTCCGGAAGTAATACTTGAATCAACAGGATGGATAGATGATTGACTTGTTTCGTCAACAACCGGACTGAATTTTCCATTACGCCAATAATAGGGGTAATGGATAATATCCGGGTGCTTGCTGCATCTCGGGGTTGAACATAACGCTCCCACCCTTTTATTATCTTTTTCCAGCCTTTGAGCCGCTTCAAGCAGAATGCGCAAACAATCACCGGCGCAGATGGTGTCCTGGTCAAGGATGAACATCCACCTGATATTCTCTTTAAGGGCCTGTTTCAACCCGAGATTATAGGCGGCGGCAACTCCCATGTTGATTTTTGAAGAAATAATCTCCAGGGCCGGACCGGCCTCATTCTCAACCAGTCGCTTGGTATGGTCTCCTGAATTGTTATCAACAATTAATGTCCTCTGGCTTACACCAGCCAGAGCCAGGGGCAAAGCATGGAAAACATCCCTGATGGTATCCGCACCGTTGTGAGTAACTATCAGGACCAGTACTTCAGGAGACAAAGTCATCCCTTAAACTCTCCCTAGAAAACACAGTCTCATTTTTTCCGCCAGTAAATCCCTGTCCAGTCCACCCGGACTATCTCATCATTAATGCTGTTTTCTTTTCTGTAATCATGAACCGCTTCACGGCAGGCTTCAATGGCACCGTAGTCATCCACTATGAGATAGCCTCCCCTTGACAGCTTGGGATATAGACTTTCCAGGGCGTTCATGGTTGATTCGTAGAGATCACCGTCCAGACGGAGCACGGCAAGCCTGCTCACAGGCGCATTGGGCAGGCTGTCCCTGAACCAGCCTTTGATAAACCTGACCTGGTCATCCAACAGGTCATACCGGGAAAAATTATCCTTGACCTCATCAATGGGAACCGCAAGATATTCAAACTTGTATAGGTCGAGTCCCTTATCCCGGGGATAAATATCCAGGTCCGGTTCAGGCAGTCCCTCAAATGAGTCCGCTACCCAGACCGTACGGTTATTGACATCATAAGCCTTGAGCAGGGCGCGCATGAAAATGGTAGCCCCGCCTTTCCAAACCCCTGTTTCCATGAGGTCCCCTGGTACGCCGTCCTTGAGAACGGATTCCACGCAGTATTGAATATTATCCAGCCTTTCAAGACCGATCATGGTATGGGCGTTGTCCGGCCAATCTCTGCCTTCAGACCTGGCGTCGTAACCAATCTCTTTTGTGGGCCTGAAGTAGATTGTGTTGGTCAGGCAGCGCTTCATAAGTTCAATATATAGTTTCCGGGAGGGTATCTGGTCCATTATCCTTTCCATTTCATGCTACAATTCTTTTGAGGCCCCTGATTTTCATCAAATTTTCCAGGAGTGCTCCATCCACATGAGACCGTATTCCGGGTGCTCGCTTTGAACCGATAAAAACGATGAGGTGCGCTCATCAATAATCCGGAGGGCCTGATCATCAGAAACTATGCACCTGGCCCTGACCACCCCTTTTTGTATGGCGAAGCAGGGGATATTCAGTTCAATTGACCTGAGACCGGAAAAAATTACAGGTTCAATTCCGCAGGATTTGGTCAGGGAGGAAAATATGGCTTCCTCCTGTTGATTCTCTAATACTACGGCCAGATGTCCGGGAAAACAATCTTTAACGCACTTTATTTCAACTTTAATCTTAACAGGAGAAAATTGTTTGACCTGGGAAAGAATAGCGCCATTTTTATCGAGAATTTCAATGCTTTTGATAAAGAGTTCCTGCGAATTTGAACTCGGTACAGGCCCTGGTTTCTCTTCAATATCCCTGTCTTCCAAAAAAGCCAGATAGCTGGACACAACCTCCGGGGTTGGTCCCTGCTGTTTGATTTTTCCGTTGTCCAGCCAGACTGTTCCGGCGCACATCTCATTGATAAGGTACATGCTGTGGCTGCAGACTATAATGGTTTTTCCTTTTTTCCTGAAACCGGCCATTCTTTCCACGCATTTCTGCTGGAAACGCTGGTCTCCAACGCTCAAAGCCTCATCCACTATCAAAATGTCCGGATCAACACTGGTGGCAATGGAAAAGGCCAGGCGCACCACCATGCCTGAAGAGTAGGTCCTTATCGGACGGTCAATGAATTCACCAAGCTCGGAAAATTCAACAATCTCCTGTTCCTTATCCTTAATATCCTTGTCAGACAACCCCAGAAGAGAGGCGTTTAGATATATATTCTGCCGGCCGGTAAATTCATGGTGAAAGCCTGTTCCAAGTTCCAGCAGGGCCGCCACCCTGCCGTTAATCTCCAGGCTTCCAGTGGAAGGAGTAAGTGTCTTGGCCAGAATCTTGAGCAGGGTGCTTTTACCTGCTCCGTTCTCACCGATTATACCCAGGGTAGACCCGAAATTCACTGAAAAGCTGATGTCCTCCAGGGCGCTGAAGGCCTTGTGCATGGGTCTGCGAAGCAAAGCTTCCCACAGGCGATGAGCAGGTTTCTGGTAAAACCTGTAAACCTTGCTCAGGTTGCTGACATATACTGCGTAATCAGAGTTCATGGTTCTGGGTTCAGCGTTCAACGTTCTGCGTTCTGGGTTGAAAAACCTCTGAACGGCGAACGGGGAACCTCTTCTTTTACCTTCATGCTCTTCATGTCCTTCATGGTTAATATCTCTTCATCTTCTCTTTTCCAACCCTGAACGGGGAACGGGGAACCTCTTCTCTTACCTTCATGCTCTTCATTTCCTTCATGGTTAATATCTCTTCATCTTTCTCTTTCCAACCTTGAACCTTGAACGTTGAACGG
>PXDF01000099.1 GCA_003566455.1 Desulfonatronovibrio sp. | reverse complement strand
TACGGACCAGAGCCCTCTGACTGTGAGCACCCTGTTCGCTGATGGCCAGGGAACACGGACATACAGTCATTACCGGGACTTCAACCCCTAAGGTCATATCCACATCCCGGCCGGTGAGTTCTCCGCATAGAAAAGAACTGAAATCCACCAGAAACTCATGGCCGCTCACCGGAGCCTTTCTCGAATAGAAATAGGGAAAATCAAACCGAAGAATGGCCTTTTTTGCCTCAAGCCTTTGCCTGATGCTTGACAGCAGTTCCCTGAAGCTCTCATAGTTCAAAACCTGTGACCAGGAACTTACAACCTCCAGAAAACGGCTCATGTGGGTACCTTTGAAACTGGCCGGAAGATCGACACATAAATCAACATCAGCAATGGTATGCTGACTTCCCCTTAAGCGGTCCTGAACAATAAGCGGGATCTTCAGATTCTTAACTCCCACACGGTCTATGGGCATAGGAACATCTGAAGGTCCATTCTGGATGTCCTGCATCAGGCAATACCCTTGCCTGTTGTTGTCAGGTTGACCTTGCCGTGTTTAACGCCTTTGGTGGAAATAAGCTTTTCCGAAGTCTCCTTTATGGTCTTCCCCGAACCGCGAAGAACCAGGACCTCAAGACAATGATGATGATCCAGATGAATATGCATTGAGGTTATTATAACATCCAGGGCCTGATGCTGAATTTCAGTCAATTTCTGTGACAGGTCGCTTTGGTGATGGTCATAGACAAGCGACAGAACACCTATGCTTTCCTGTTCCTGATCTTCCCACTCCTTTTGAATAAGAGCCCCCCGGATCAAGTCTCTGATTGCTTCAGATCTGGTCTGGTAACTCTTTTTTTCACACAAATCATCAAACCTGGCCAACAGATCCATGTCCAGGGAAACGCCAAAGCGAATTGTCTTACCCATTCCAACCCTCCAGAAGTAGATTTTTTATCCTGCGGCAGCCGAGATAACGGCCCAAGGGAAAAGCTTTCAAACTAAAAATGACCAGTGATTCAAAAACTCAGCTCCAGGAGCCTGACCATTGCCTTGTGCCGGCCCATACTGGCTTTTTCCCTTTTAATCTCATTTATATTAAAACCACTATGTTCAAAGTATTCCCAGTTCTTTGCTGAAATGTTTCTTTCAGGATCAGCTATCCAGATCCTGCCGTTTTCCCCGACACAGTATTTTAAAAGCTCGGCCAGAGGCTGGCAAAACCTTGACTCATAAAGAATGTCCGCGGCCCAGATAAAATCAAATGCGCCGGGTTTAAGACCGGGATTTCTCCAGTCCATCTGGACCCAATTAACTGAAGAAACTTCATTGATAAAGCTGCTTCTGCGGGCGCAGACCAGGGCCGGCCATTCAGAATCAAGAGCCACAACTCTGGCCCCCAGAGATCCTGCCAGCAGAGAAGTTACCCCCAGACCACAGCCGACATCGAGACACAGACAACCGGACAACAAACTCCGGAATGAATATATATGTTCGGCCAGAATCTTTGAAGCGGGCCAGATCTCTGTCCAATAGGGTATATGATCCTCATCGCCCTCGTTGTCACCGGTCATTTGATCCCAGAGTTCTTCGAGGTTTCCCCCTTTGCTGATAAGCCATCTTCTTCCTGCCAGATCAATCTCAATGCTTTGTTCAGAAACCATTCGCTATCCCTGGATCTCCAGCCTCTGCTATTGCAGGCCTCTGGTTTCAGTCATCTGGAATCACCGCTTCTGGCCAGGAAGCTGCTTATGATGCCCACACCGGTGAGGGCTGCCAGAAGGGTTCCAATATACAGGGGCGGCAGAAACTCAAATCTGATCCAAAGTGGGGGGAAATATAACAAGTCCCTAACCATCAGGTGTAATCCCTTTAAGAGCAGAACAGACAAAAGGCCCCCAAAAAATCCCTGCAGCGCGCCAGTGATTAGAAGGGGAAACTGAATGTACCATGAACTTGCTCCCACCAGGGACAGAATCTCCACCTCATCCTTGCGGTTGATCTGGTTAAGCTTAAGGGTGTTGGCCACTACCAGGCCGGTAATAACAAACATGAAAAAGATCAGAGGCCAGAACACTCTGGAAGTTATCTTGAACCATGTCCGGGCCATGTCCATCTGCATGGGGTTATAACTGACTCTTTCAACTCCGGGAAGCCGCTCAAGTCTGTAAAGCATCCCCTTTGCGGAATCATTTCCATTGTCACTGCCCATGGATACTTCCACAAGGGCTGTTGGAGGCAAAGGACTGGATCCTGACAAATGGGCTGGATCAAGATCTTTGGACATGGAGTCCACCAGGGCCTGCAGGGCCTGATCAGGAGTAAAGGTTCTTATGGACTCAATTTCCCAGGAGGCTATTTCTTCCCACTGTCCCTGAACATCCTCCATGGGAAGGTCTTTTTCCCAATAGACCTGATATTGCAGCTTATCCTGGGTTGTGGTCACGGCCAGGTTGAAATTAAAAAGCAGAAGCAAAAAAAGACCGGCCAGAAAAGAGACAAAAATCACCGCGCTCATGGTGAAAATCTGGGCCCACTTATTGCGGCCCAGATTAATCAGTCCCTGAAGCAAGAGATGAGCAAACACTCTCATTTCCCGTTCTCCTCAAAGGGCCAATTAGCATCAATAATACTGCCTTCCTTGAGGGAAAGAACCTTGGCATTCTGGTGGCTTCTTATAAGTTCTTCATTGTGTGTGGCAAAAACAATGGTTGTTCCATGGACATTAAACTGTCTGAATACCTCCATTAGCTGCAGGGAAAGTTTTTTATCAAGATTGCCGGTTGGTTCATCAGCCAGAAGGACCTTGGGGTTTACCACCACTGCCCTGGCCACGGCCACTCTCTGCTGCTCCCCTCCGGAAATCTCCCGGCACAGACACCAGGATTTACTGTCAAGACGAAGCCCCCTGAGTACTGCTCTGACCCTTTTCTGGAGCTGTTTTTTAACCATTCCTCTGACCACAAGGGGAAGGGCCACGTTATCCCAGACCGAACGGTCGGGCAGGATCCTGAAATCCTGAAAAACTATGGCCACCTGGCGCCGGAGAAGAAAAAGGGATCTGGAAGACATGGAATTGAGATTAAATCCGGCAATCTCGGATACTCCCCTTTGCAGGGGGAGACTGCCATGCAGAATGCGCATCAGAGTTGTCTTTCCAGCGCCTGATGGGCCGGTTAAAAACAGAAAATCCCCTTTATCCAGGGAAAAAGTGATGTTTTTCAGGGCCCAATAGCGGCCAAAGGAATGGGATAGATGCCTGATTTTGATCATTTGTTTTTATTATCCGCACTTGGTATATCCACAGGCTCCGCAAACAAAGCAGCCTTCCTGGAAAACAAGCTCCTGTCCGCAATCAGGACAGGCCGGGCGGTTGAGACCGACATAGTCCGAGCCTGTCTTCTTTCCCTGCAGGTATCTGTTTTCAAGAACCCAGCCCACAGCGTCGGGTATGGACAGCAATAATCCCTTTTTCTGAAACACTGGATGTTCCCCCCCTATTCCTTTGAGTTGCTTTACAACATCGCGGACATCCACTCCCGATCGGAGGGCAAGGGATACCAGCCTGCCAATGGCTTCAGCCTTGGCAGTTATGGAACGCCCAGAACGGCCGATTGTGGCAAATACTTCAAATGGTTTGCCTTCTACCTCGTTCACCGTCAGATATAGTTCACCAAGACCGGTCCTGACCTTCTGGGTAAATCCATAAACCACGTCCGGCCTTTCCTTTACGCTCTTCCGGCTTTCCTGCTCCTTTACGTCTGGTTGCTGACCCTCGCCGGTGCAAAGGACCTGAGAACTCTTGCACCCGTCCCGATAGACGGTAACGCCTTTGCAGCCCAGTTCATAGGCCATCCAGTAAATGCTCCATATATCCTCTTTGGTTGCGCTGCTGGGCAGGTTTACGGTTTTTGAAACAGCGTTGTCCGTGAACTTCTGAAAAGCGGCCTGCATCTTGAGGTGGTATTCAGGAGCAATGTCCATGGCCGTCACAAAGACCTGACGAATATTTTCATCCAGATAGTCCATGTTCCTGATGCTGCCTTTCTGGCTGATCTCATCCATCAGTTTTATGCTGTGACTTTGGCTCCTTTTCAAAGCTTCCTCAAGATGAGGGTTGACCTCCACCAGTCGCTCACCATCCATGACCTGGCGGACAAAGCTTAAGGCAAAAAGGGGCTCCACACCGGATGAGCACCCGGCAATTATGGAAAGAGTGCCTGTGGGTGCTATGGTGGTAGTAGTGGCGTTTCTGTATGGTCCAAAATTCTGCTTGGAGTAAACAGACTGGTCATAGGCGGGGAATGAACCTCTTTCTGAAGCAAGTATCTTTGAAGCTGACTTGGATTCCTTTTGAATGAATTCCATAACTTTTTCCGCCAGCGACAGGGCTTTATGGCTGTCATAAGGAATTTCCAGCTGGAACAGAAGATCTGCCCAGCCCATGACGCCCAGGCCGATCTTGCGGTTTTTGCGCACCATTTCCGTAATGCGATCCAGGGGGTATTTTGAAGCGTCAATAACATTGTCCAGAAAGCGAACACTCTGGTGGACCGTTTCCTTCAATCCTTCCCAGTCTACCCCATCGGCTGATTCCGGAGCAAAAAACTTGTCCAGGTTTATGGATCCCAGGTTGCAGGCCTCATACGGCAGCAGGGGCTGCTCTCCGCACGGGTTGGTGCTTTCAATTTCTCCTTGATCAGGATTGGGGTTGTCCCTGTTGATCCTGTCCAGAAAAATTATACCTGGGTCTCCGCTTTCCCAGGCCTTTTGCACCAGAAGGGAAAAGACTTCCCTGGCCTTTAGCCTGCCTTTTTCACTGCCGGTGTGGGGAGCTATCAATGAATACTCCTCATCATTTTCCACAGCTTGCATAAACTTTTCCGTCAGGGCCACAGACAGGTTGAAGTTATTCAATTCCCCGTCTCTTTCCTTGGCCCTGATAAAATCAATAATGTTTGGATGGTCTACGCGCAAAATGCCCATGTTGGCCCCGCGTCTTGTACCCCCCTGCTTGACCTGCTCTGTAGCTGTGTTGAAGATTTTTAAAAATGAAATGGGGCCTGAGGCAATTCCGCCTGTTGAACCCACCCGGCTGTCTGTGGGCCTCAGCCTGGAAAATGAAAACCCTGTACCGCCACCGGACTTGTGAATAAGAGCCGCGAACTTGATAGCGTCAAAAATTTCCTCCATGGAATCGCCAACAGGCAGAACAAAACAGGCTGCCAGCTGGCCCAGTTCTGTGCCTGCGTTCATCAGGGTTGGAGAATTGGGCAGAAACCTGTATTCAGTCATCATTCTATAAAAGATAAGGGCTAGTTCATCAGCCTTGTATGAGGATTTTTTGTATTTCTTCTCTTCATTGGCTACACTGGAAGCAACCCTCCAGAACATGGTCTTGAAATCCTCAATGGGCTGGCCATCAGCACCTTTGCGCAGGTATCTCTTGTTCAGTACTGTTCTGGCATTATCACTGATTACCGGTTCCTCTATATTTGACGGCATTTTACTGGGCTTCATTTGACTCCTCTTGATCAGGTCTTAATGATAAGGTTAAAGTGTTGCACATTGCTCAAAAAAATATCTTGGGCTTTCCAGTAATAAAAAATCCTTATTCAAAATACTTGTTATTTTTTGTTTAATAAGAATCAAATCATGCCATTACGCAGCTGAAGCAGCCGGGCCTGGCGGTAAGTCTGAACCGGGGATACTTCAGCTCCCTGATTTTTATGACTTTTAATCCTTGAAACCTGAACACCTGAGTTTACTGGTGAGACTTTTGCACACTCTTCTTTCAAAGAGGTATTTTTAAAGGGGGATTCGTTTCCAAGTCAAGGAAATAAAGTGCTGACCGTCAATTCAGAATAACTCATATTAATGTATTAATAATAATGACATACCCACGCTATACAGGTCGAAAATGGCTCAACTTTTTTCAGTCTCTTCTCATCATCATTGCCATGTCCGGTATTCTCGCCCTACTTGGATGGCTTGTTGCCGGTAAAACCGGCATTGTCTGGGCCTTTGCCACGGGCGCCGCTGTCTTTGTTGTTTCAGCCGGTCTTTCTCCATGGTCCATGATCCTGCGAATGTACAATGCGCGTTTCCTAAGACCAGAGCAGGCTCCAGCTCTTTATCAGACCCTGAGCCTCATTTCCAGGAAAGCCGGGCTCAGCAGGAATCCGGTTCTTTTCTACATCCCAAGTTCGGCTGTTAATGCTTTTTCCATGGGACACAAAAAAAAACCCATAATCGCGGTTACCGACGGACTTCTGAGGACCCTTAACCTGAGGGAACTGGGAGCGGTTCTCGCCCACGAAATAAGTCATATCCGCAACAATGACATAAAGATAATGAATATTGCCGATGTGGTCAGCCGTTTGACCGCCCTGCTGGCCCTGAGCGGACAGCTCCTGCTCTTTATCAACCTTCCCCTGATCATCACCCAGGGCTATCATATTTCATGGTGGATTATTGCGGTGCTTATTCTGGCCCCCACCATCAGCACCATAATGCAGCTGGCTCTTTCCAGAACAAGGGAACTTGACGCTGATATTGACGCGGCAATGCTTACCAATGATCCCATGGGGCTGGCCCAGGCCCTGGCCAAGCTGGAATACAGATCCCCGGGATGGCTCACTGGGATTTTTCGTCCGGGAAAAAAGACTGACCTCCCCTCAATACTCAGGACCCACCCCAAAACAAAAGACAGAATTGACAGGTTGATAAGTCTGACTAAAGATATTAAGGGTCAAGAACATGACAGTCCTGAATCAGGGCATCTGGTTCTTCCGTCATCCATCCCGGTAATAAGGCCCAAACCGCCAAAAGGTGCCCGGGAAAACAGGCATTTTTAATAACCTTTCGAGATACATAACATTTAATCAAATGCTTAAAGCCCTGACTTTCATTCTTGGGACATGTTTCTTCTTTTACCTGGTCTTTGTGGCCTATGTTTATGTTTTCCAGGACCGTCTGGTGTATGTTCCCTTTTCAGACCTAACCTCTGACCCGGGCCAGATAGGTCTTGAGTATGAGGAATTATTCATAGACGTTCAGGACGAGAAAATTCATGCCTGGTTTGTGCCGGCTGAAAACCCCAGGGGAGTCATCCTTTTCTGCCATGGAAACGCTGGAAATATATCTCACCGCCTGCAAACCATTGAATTGTTCCATTCCCTTAACATGTCCACCATGATCTTTGATTATCAGGGATACGGCAAAAGCTCCGGAAGTCCCAGCGAAAAAGGCACCTATCTGGACGCTTGGTCAGTCTGGAACTATCTGGTTGAGGACAGAGGGATAGAACCGGAAAAAATTTTTATTTTTGGCCGCTCACTGGGAGGGGCAGTAGCTGCCGACCTTGCTGCGCAGTCCAATTCCGCCGGTGTTGTCCTGGAGTCAACATTCACCAGTGTCAAAGACCTTGGCACAGAGCTTTTCTTTTTTCTCCCGGTGAGACTTTTAGCCAGATTTGAGTATAACACACTGGAAAAGCTGAGTAAGATCTCCTCTCCCCTGAAAATTATCCACAGCCCGGATGATGAGATTATTCCCTTCTCGCACGGCCAGAGACTTTATGAAGCCGCTCCTGAGCCCAAATACTTCACCGAAATTCGGGGCGGACACAATACCGGCTTCATTGAATCCCGGGAAAAGTACATGAAAAAGCTGGATGATTTTTTTGCAAAATATTCATCCTGACGCCTTGGTAAAAAGAGTCTGTTCATTCACCATTCTTGAATGCGTTGCCTTGCGATGAAAGGGGCAAGCAAGGAAAGTAAAAGACACCAAAGGATATGGAGTTGACTTTTTCACTCTTTTTCAGGCGTTGATTTGTGTCTTCTTACCTCCAGAGTAAGTCCCCTGTTGCCTACAACCACCACTGCAGCTCCGGGCTCCAGAATACCTTCATCCAGATTTATGGCCCGCCATATTTCACCCCTTAAGGCCACCTGGCCCTGAGGGTTCAATTCGACCCTGACCACGGCCATGGAACCGTGGAGCATGGCAATAATATCCTGTGGGCTTGGGCTGAGAGCTTTTCTGTAGAAGCGGTAAAAAATGATGTCCTTGACCAGCCAGGCCAGCATTACAGACCAGGCTGTAAAGGCGCTGATCCAGGCCTGCTCCCAGGCTAAAAAAACAATAACCCCCAGAAACAGAAACCCGGGGATCTGCAGCAACATATAAACCAGCGGCGGCTTGGTTTTTTGAAGGTTCAACCCCGGTTTCAATGACGTTTCTCCTGCAGATTCACAATAAATCCAGGTTGACAGGTGGACAAAGAGTCAATAAAAATAAGAGCTGGCGCGTTGTTTTTCATCGGCCCCCGTAGCTCAGTAGGATAGAGCACAGGATTCCTAATCCTGGTTAGCCCAAGTTCGAATCTTGGCGGGGGCACCATAAATAAATACTTTTCAGAGAATATGTGAAGAAGGCGTCAAGCCTGGTAAGCACATGGTAAGCAGTAGAAAATAATATCTCTGCAAATATTCTCACAATAACCTTCCCGCCATAACCATTCTTTTTAGCCAGTTTCTGGTCATCTGACCCTAGACATAAGCTTATGCACTTGGAGCTTCTGGCATTTGCCTATAGTCCCTGTGAAATGAGACAGAGAAACTTGTTCACTTCCTGCATGGCCCATCATCACTATTATCCTGCTCCAAGCCCTTGGAGCTTCCGAAGTTTCAGCCGCCCTTCAGTCCGCACATGGGTAGGATTTTCACTAGAACATACATCAGGCCTGCCAGGGCCAGGAGGGTGATCAGTATGAAAAGAATAGTCATCTTGGTT
>PXDF01000054.1 GCA_003566455.1 Desulfonatronovibrio sp. | reverse complement strand
ATGAATCAGAAAATCAGAAAATCAGAAAATCAGAAAATCAGAAAATCAGAAAATCAGAAAATCAGTGGGATGAGAAGTTGAGAACTCAGTTGTCAGTAGACAGAGGTCAGTGGTCAGTGGGAAGAAAAGTTGAGAAGAGCAGAAGATAAGAAAGTGAGCTTGGGAAGGATTCGGGATTAATAATCTGACATCGGACATCTGACGTCTGACATCAGACCTCGGATCTAGGAGGTTGGGTTTTTGGACATAGTCAAATTATATAACCGGACAGAATAAGGAGAAATTATGACCACGATTATGCCTGAGGAAAAAAACGTCCGCAGGGCCGTTAAATGGATTGGAGAAGAGCTTCAGGAAGGGAAAGAACTTGGTATTCTTCTGACTGAAGCCGGGATGAGGTTCAATCTGAACCCAAAACAGGAGCAGTTTATTCATAAATTCTTCAAGGATCCTGATAATATTCCAAAATCTGAATGAAAATACTGCACAGACAGATTCTTAAGGAGGTCACCCTGATTTTTGCGGTGACCCTGTCCTCCATGATATCCCTGATTGTCATAGGCAGAATGATCGATCTCAAGGAAATCTTTGTTGGACAGAATATTGCCATTCTGGATGTTATCAAGGCTTTTTTATTCCTCAGTCCCTCCTTTTTGAGCCTGGTGATTCCCATTGCCTGTATGCTGAGCATATTCCTGTGTTTTCTCAGGATGACTTCTGACAGGGAGCTGACCGCGCTGCAGGTCAGTGGTATTTCCATAAAAAACCTTGTGCTTTCTCCATTAATCTTTTCTCTGGCCGCCTTTGGTCTGACCCTGTACGTTTCCATGAATCTGGTTTCGTGGGGGGCGGATAATTTTCGTAAAACCGCCCTGGAAATGATCCGGGATCAAACCGAAATATCAATCCAGCCAGGGGTTTTTAACCAATTCCTGCCGGGAATGGCCATATTCGCCCAGCAGACAGACCTGGAAACCGGGGATTTGAAAAATGTCTTTATCCGCGACGAAACCCGCAGGGAAAGCCCTTTGACCATTGTCGCGCCTCAAGGCAGGATCATCTCTGACACTGACCAGGGAGAAGTTGTGTTTATCCTGGACAAGGGAAGGATTTATCGCCTCAACGCGTCGGATATTTCAGTGGTTTCATTTGGAGAGTACAGGGTCAGGCTGGACCTGTTCGGACTTATTGGAGGCATAGAATTAAAAGACAAGGATCCCGAGGAGATGTCCTGGTCCCAGTTGAGCCAGGCGCGATTTGAAGCGGCCCCCGCAACCGGGGCTTACAGGGTTGTGGCCCTTGAGCAGCATAAGAGGTTCGCGCTTCCAATGGCCTGCCTCATATTGGGGTTTTTCGCGGTCCCCCTGGGAATGACCCTCCACGGCATCGGCCGCAACTGGGGGCTTTTTCTGGCAATCATCTGCTTTCTTGTCTACTACAGCCTTTTTACTGCCGGGTACAGCCTTGGGGAAATGGGTAAGATCCCAATATTCATTGCTCTCTGGATACCCAATGTTTTTTTTGCTGTTCTGGCAGTATCCGGCTTCTATTTTTTCAACCAGGGCCGGGAGCTTAATCTTAAAAAGACTTTCATCAAAATCCTGAGAAAAGACAAAAATGTTCACCATACTCAATAGATATCTATTGAAACAGAACCTGTTTCTCATGCTTATCATCCTTTTTTCAGGGATATCCATATATCTGATTGTGGATTTTGTGACCAGGATGAACGCCGTCATGGAGTCAGGCATTGGGCTGATAACGGCAATGAAGTATTTTGCCTATAAGGTTCCCCTGATCATTACCCAGATAATGCCGGCCATTTTCATGCTGGCAGTTATTGTCCAGGTTGCCTTAATGCACAGAAGCAATGAAATGATCGCTCTGGAAAGCAACTCCATATCTTTTGTCCGTCCGGCGCTTTTTTTTATAATTTACGCAGTGTTTGTCTTTATGGCTCTGCTGACTTTTTCTGAAACATTGGGCGTTAAAGGATATCAGCAAACCAAGACTATCTGGGACTCGGATATCCGCCAGAGGCAGATAGAAGGCAGGGGGGTGGATCAACTCTGGTTTAAAGAGGGAAAGTCAATTGTTTTTATCAGAAAGGCATGGCCGGACATGGGAAAAGGGACAGGAATAACTGTGTATAAACTGGCAGGCCCGGACAAAGTAGAAGAAATCATAGAAGCCCCTGAGTTTACAGTGAGCAACGGCAAATGGGTCCTGTCCAGGCCTGTCATTTTGAAAATCCATGAATTTCAGAAGACTGAAATGGACAGCATGGAACTATCCCTTAAAACTGAATTGACCTCATTTTCAATAATCGCCTCCAGGATGCCCTATGAAGCTCTTTCCATATTCACCCTGGGTGATCTCATTGCTCAGCTCAAGGAGAGCGGATCCAATGTGGAAAGGCTGGTCACGACCTGGCACAGCAAAGTGGCCTACCCCTTTGCCCTGGTGGTTATGACCATACTGGGCCTGGCCCTGGCTACCGTAATCAAGAATATTTACTCCCTGGTCACCCTGAGCCTGGTCATTGTGTTTTTGTACTACACGGTTTATGTGTTCGGGGTCAGTTATGCTGAAGAAGGGATAATCGCGCCTTTCTGGGGGGCCTGGCTGGCCAACATATTGTTTGGAACTCTTGGGATGGGGCAGATACTGTGGGCTGAGAAAACCTGATCGTTATCAGCATGCTGAATCAGGACTTTTTCACGCTGTCAAGTTTGACTGCTGATAACAGGAACATAGGACACTTACATGAAGACAGCTCAATTCAGGTTTTGATACGGGGCGCAATCAACCGGCAACCTTCTGGATCATCCTTTCCCACAGCCGGTCTTTGCCCAGTCCGGTTTTAGATGAGAAAACAACAGGGGGGTGGGTCAGACCCAGGACTTGCGTCCAGGTATTGCGAATCCGGTTTAATTTATTTTGCTTGCATTTATCAGCCTTGGTCAGGACCGGTATCAGGTCCAGATTCAAGGAACTGACATACTGGGCCAGTTCCAGGTCCAGAACCTGTGGCTCAAGGCGTGAGTCAAGCAAAAGAACAACAGCCTTGAGGCGTGGATTATCTTCAAGATATTTCTGGATGAGCAAACCCCATTTTTCACGTTCCGTTTTGGGGCATCTGGCATAACCATAACCGGGCAGGTCAACCAGGTAAAAATTCACGGGTTCCACCAGATAAAAGTTCACACTTCTTGTTTTTCCAGGTGTTGAGCTTATTTTAGCCAGTTTTTTCCGGTCTCCCAGGGCATTAATAAGTGAGGATTTGCCAACGTTTGACCGCCCGGCCAGGGCAATCTGAGGCAGATCCAGCCCGGACAGCTGGCTGGGGGTATAAGCGGTTTTTTCGAGTTTGAGTTTATACATGGGGTTAACTTTACGGGACAGTTTGCTGGCTGAACTGCCTGGTCCATTTTGTAAACAGCCGATGGCAATATGATGTTATGAAAAATCTGATAATTTTTTTAACCATGGCTTTACTCATGGTTTCATGCAAAAAGCTGGAACCTGAAGACTATTTTTATCCCCAAGATCCTTATATGAATGTTGTAAAAACAGCAAATTTCAATGTTAGGGTGAGCCGGGATGAAATGGAGTCAATTTCAGAGACGGAGAAAATTTTCAAGAACAGGGCAGCTGAAAACTGCTTTACCCTTGCTTCCAGGCAGATCCTCAAATTGCAGCCGCTGATAAAGGGCAGTTCCTATCCTGTCCCGGATCCGGATATTGAATTTATTGGTTTCAAAGGGCATATCAACCCGGTGAAAAGTCATTCATGCCAGGAGCTGGTCCAGGATTTTCATTGCTCTTTGAAGGTGTCTCCTCACTTCAACTTCGCAGGTCAAATTGTGGGACTAGAATGGGAAAGAACCATTGCTGCCAGGGGCAACAGAATTGTCCTGAATGTTTTTGGTGAATATCCGGCAGAACTTCCAGCCTACTTTGTTATAGGCCGCAGGTCTTCTGAACACGGCGTCAACTTAATCAGCATATTTGGATCAGGAAGGATCACCCGGATATTGAGCAAGTCCAGTCCTCATAGTGATGACAGGGAAAGTGCGACAGCTCTTGCTTTTGGGATTATCCTTGAGGCTAACCATGAAGTAGAAAGAAACGACCTGATTTTCATGACTATGATGGATGTGATGGCTCTGGATACCCAAAAAGTGACTAAGACCATGTCTGCCTTTGCAGCTCAATATTAAACCGGGGCGGATCCTGATTTGAGAGAACTGGAAAATAGTTTATGGGGGAATAAATGAATATGGCCAGATATGATATACTTATTGTCAACGGGCCCAACCTCAGATTTATAGGTCAAAGGGACACCAGTGTTTACGGAACCAGAAAAATTGACGATATTCCTGAGATCCTGAAAGAAATGAATAATGAACTTTTATCCCGCATAAGCCTTGAATTCTTTCAGGCCAACGGGGAAGGCGAAATCATCGACAGGCTGGAAAAGGCCTGGCATGATAAGATTGACGGCATGGTCATCAATCCCGGAGCGTATACCCACACCAGTCTGGCCCTGGCTGACTGCCTTGGCTGGATAGGGGTTCCCTTTGTGGAAGTACATCTGAGTAATGTCTGGAGCAGGGAAAAAATCAGAAGGCAGAGTCTCACCGCGGCACACGGCATTGGCGTGGTTGCCGGTTTTGGTATAATGAGCTATATTTATGGATTACAGGCTCTTGTGGATTATCTGGATACAAGCAATAACAATCTTGGAGGATGAATAATGTTTTCAACAACTGATTTTCGTCGTGGACTCAAAATCGAGATGGACAACACTCCCTATGAGATCCTCGATTTTCTGCATGTCAAGCCTGGCAAGGGGGGAGCCTTTGTCCGGACCAAGCTGAGAAATCTGCTTACCGGAGGGGCCATTGATCAGACCTTTCGCTCTGGCGAAAAAGTGGGCAAGCCTGACATGGAAACCAGGGACATGCAGTATCTTTACCATGACGGAAGCGGTTATGTTTTCATGGACATGAGCACATACGAGCAGATTATCATCCAGGATGAAAATATGGCTGATAAGGGTGGATTTCTCAAAGACGGGCAGACGGTCAAGGCTCTTTTTTACAACGGACTGCCCCTGGATATCGAACTTCCGGCGGCTGTTCTGCTTGCTGTCCAGGATACCGAGCCCGGCATCAAGGGAGACACTGTATCCGGTGCATCCAAGCCGGCCACTCTGGAAACCGGATTGGTGGTCAATGTTCCCCTGTTTATCAACCAGGGCGATATTATCAAGGTGGATACCCGTTCCAGGGATTATCTGGGCAGAGAGTCTTCTTAGCAGGGATATATTATAATGGATGGAAGCAGATTATTAAGAGAAATCCCTGCCCTGATCATGTTTTTCCTGGCAATCTTCATTGGGGTCAGCCTGACAGGGTTTTCTGCTCTGGATCCCACCTTTAATCATCAGGCAGGACCAGGACATGAAGTACTGAATCCAGCAGGCGCTGCCGGTGCCTATACTGCAGGTACCTTTGTTGAGCTGTTCGGGATGGGTTCTCTTGTCTGGCCCTTTGGGCTGGCTTATATCTCCCTTATCCTTTTCAGGCCTTCATTCCAGGCAAAATGGTGGAGATGGACAGGAGTTATTCTTCTTTATCTGTCTTTTCTGGTCTGGATGGAGTTTCCTTTTTTCAAAGAAAACCTGTCTCTTATGGGCATAAGCGGGGGAGGCTTTCTGGGCCTGATTATTTTTTCATTGGCCCTTTCAGTTCTCTATTTCTGGGGAACTCTCATTACCAATACGCTGCTGACTCTTCTGGGTCTGCAGATAACAACTGGATTTTCCTGGGCTTTCCTGTTTTCCAGGGCAGGCCAGGCCGCGAGGAATTCTGACATATCCGGTTCAGCAAGAAATCTGAAAAATAATCTCTTCAGCAAAGAGACCAAAAATACGCCCAAAGACAAGAACGCTGCGGCAAATCGTTTATCCGCGGCCAAACCTTCATCAGCAGCAGTGCAGCCTGATTTAAAAAAAGGCCTGGAGCACAACGATCTTTTGAGATACTCCCAGCCTCCATTGGACCTGCTGTCATTGGTCAGAACAGATGATTTCAAGATAGATCAGACCCGCCTGCAGAACATGGCCCTGGCCCTCAAGGACTGCCTTGAAGATTTCTCCGTGCAGGGTGAGGTGCAGAATGTTCAGCCTGGTCCTGTTGTGACCATGTTTGAATTTAAACCTGCCCCGGGAATAAAAATCAGCCGGATTGCCAATTTAAATGACGATCTGGCTCTGGCTCTCAAGGCCACCGCGGTGAGAATAGTGGCCCCCCTCCCGGGGAAAGACACCATCGGGGTGGAGATTCCCAATGAACACAGACAGACGGTTTATCTGCGCGAAATTCTGGAAGATCCGGCTTTTTCCAGATCCAAATTCAAGCTTCCCCTGGCCCTGGGCAAAGATATTCAGGGCAAGCCAAGGATAGAAGACCTGACCCGCATGCCCCATCTTCTGGTGGCCGGGGCCACTGGAGCGGGGAAGAGCGTTTGTCTCAACTCTCTTATACTGAGTCTGATTATAAAGTTCTCTCCGGAGAACCTTAAGTTATTGCTTATTGATCCCAAACGCATTGAACTGGCTGTGTATAATCAACTGCCGCACCTGGTTCACCCGGTTGTAACCGATATGAATCTGGCCAAAAATGCTCTGGACTGGGCAGTTTTTGAAATGGAAAGCCGCTATGACCGCATGGCCAGAATGGGAGTGCGCAATATTGAAGGGTTCAACCAGAAACTGGCATCAATGGGTCAGGATAAGCCCGAGGGTCTTGAAGACATGGAGGCCATGCCCTATCTTGTTGTAATCATTGATGAGATGGCTGACCTGATGCTCACAGCCGGCAAGGAGGTTGAGGTGGATATTGTCCGCCTGGCCCAGCTGGCCAGAGCTTCAGGAATTCATATTATTCTGGCCACTCAGAGACCATCAGTGGATGTAGTAACCGGGATAATCAAGGCCAACTTTTCTTCCAGGATAGCTTTTCAGGTCAGCTCCAAGCATGATTCCAGGACCATCCTGGACACAGTGGGCGCTGAGTATCTCCTGGGACATGGTGATATGCTATATAAAAGCAGCGGGGGCCAGTTGCAGCGCACCCATGGTCCCTTTGTGGATGAGGATGAGATTGCCCGGGTGGTCGGGTTCTGGAAAAACAAAGCCAACCCTGAATTTGAGCTTGATTTCGCGGACTGGAAGAAAAATGATTCAGGCAATGGAGGAGTCCATGGAGGAAATGATCCCATTATCGACGACCCCAAGTATGCCCAGGCTGTAGAGTTTATAATGGATCAGGGTAAAGGCTCAATTTCACTCATCCAGAGACGTTTCCGCATTGGCTATAACAAGGCGGCCCTTTTTATCGAGCAAATGGAAAAGGACGGTATCCTCGGGCCCCAGGACGGAAGCAAGCCAAGACAGGTTTTGAAAAGGTAGTACTTTTTCCGCGTCAATTATCTAAAAATGCCATGCGCAGCAAGTCTGCCGGTCATCAGGGTTTAATCTGTTGTGCGCCATTTTTCAGATGTCTCCCTGCCCAAAGGGGTTCTTCCCTGGCAAAAATTTGTCATGGCCTATATTCTGGGGATATGGACACTGAAGTATCCCTGGGCCGGGCTGACCGCTCTCTTATTTATTTTTATCTTTATACCCTTTAAAACACGCCGGCTGAATATTTCTGTGCTGGCAGTTTTTATGGTCAGCTTTGTCCTGGCCTGGTTCAGACTTCCTGATCTCCCATCCCGGATACCTGAAGACATAATTGCCGGAGAAAGGGTTCTTGTCAGGGGGCAGGTGC
The DNA here is from genome assembly GCA_003566455.1 of Desulfonatronovibrio sp. GTDB lineage: Bacteria > Desulfobacterota > Desulfovibrionia > Desulfovibrionales > Desulfonatronovibrionaceae > Desulfonatronovibrio. The sequence goes on along the minus strand of PXDF01000054.1, from coordinate 23,434 downwards.
AGTCGGTCTCACTGCTTCCGGGCCAGAGACAGAGAATAATTCTTGACGAGCTGATTATTGGTCGTGATGAACAGGCCCGGACATTGCCCGGAAAGCTTGTCTGGACATGGCAGGACGCCTCGCGCCAGATCTTCCCGGGCCAGTATGTTCAAGCCCATTTGAATGTCAGGCCCGTTCATGGCCTGGCCAATTTCGGAGTCTGGAACAGCGAGTTTTTCTGGAGGACTCAGAATGTGCTCTGGCGAAGCTATGTCAAAGGGGAACATTTCTGGCACAGGGTGGAAGGTGAGAGGGGCAGGTCTTCTTCCCTGAGACAGGCTCTCAAGGAAAGAACCATATCCGGGCTGGATCTTTCAGGATTGCCGGATGACAGGAGAACACAGGTTCAGGGTCTGGGGCTGGCCCTGTTTTTCGGGGACCGCTACTTTCTTGACCAGTCTCTTGTAGACTCCATTCGTTTAGCCTCCCTGGCCCACACTCTGGCCCTTTCCGGTCTGCACCTGGGTATCATGGCCGGTATGGGCTTCATGCTGGCCGGGATTCTGGGGTTTATTTATCCCAGAGTTTATCTTTATTTTCCCTTTGTTAAGCTGGGTATTTTGCTGGCCGCACCTTTGTGTCTCATGTATATCTGGATGGGTCAGGCCCCTCCCACCCTGGTTCGTTCCGGCATCATGTTTGCCAGCTGGGGGCTGTTTTTGTTCAGGAATCAGAAAAGAATACTTCTGGACGGGTTATTCCTGGCCGCCGGTATTATCTCCCTGTTTGATCCCTGGTCGATTTTTGATCTCAGACTGCAGCTGTCCCTTGTAGCGGTGGCAGGCATCGCCCTGGTTCTACCATTGCTGGAGGCTGGATTGAGAAGAGTCGGAAAAATCCGGGAATCAACTGTCCTAAAATATTTTCTAGGTCTGGTGGGAGTCACTCTGACCGCCAATCTGGCCTTGCTCCCTGTTCAGGCCTGGACATTCAACTATATAAGTCCGCATCTTTATCTCAATCTCATCTGGCTTCCGGTTCTGGGGTTTGTGGTCTTGCCGGCCGGTTTTGCCGGGCTGTTCATGTCATTTGTTCCAGGACTGCAGTGGCTTGGAAATATTCTTTTTCAAGTGTCAGGCTACAGCCTAAATTATTTTATAGACTTTCTTTACTGGTTTGAACACAGGGATCTGCTTCATCCAATTATCACATATCGTCCTCCCTGGCAGCATATAATGGCATTCTGGCTTGGTCTTATATTGCTCGTATACGCCAGATGGATCAGTCTGAGAACCAGAGCTCATCTTTTTGGCATTGTCTTTGTCTGCTGTCTGGCTGTTCTGCCTCCAGCCAGGAATGCCTTTGAGGCCGGGCTGAAACTCAGGGTGCTGGATGTTGGTCAGGGACAGGCAGTGGTTCTGGAATTTACAGGGAACAAGCGATTGCTTGTGGATGGAGGAGGAAGCTGGAATCCTGAGTTTGATCTGGGCAAGCAGGTGATTGTTCCATCCCTGACCTGGAGAGAATGGCCCAAACGTCCTGACAAGGTGATTTTGAGCCATGCCCATGTGGATCATTATGGAGGGCTCATTTATCCTTTGAAGTATCTGGGAACGGATAAGTATCTGCATAACGGAATCCGGCCCGGGACTGTCGACACAAAACGCCTGGAAACAGCTCTGTCCCGGCAGGATGTGCCTGAAAGGACAGTGGCCAGGGGTGATGTTCTTGAGCTGGGCCGGGGGTTGACACTGGAAGTTTTGCATCCGGAAGATCCCCTCACTTTTGAAAAATTAAACGACACATCTCTGGTACTGAGGATAGTGTGGCAGGGAAAGAGCATGGCTCTTATTCCCGGAGATCTGGAAAAAGCGGGGATAGCCAGTCTTCTTGAGACTGAGCAGGATCTGTCTGCCCAGGTCCTTGTAGTGCCGCATCATGGCAGCAGGACCAGTGCCAGCAAGGAATTCTACCACTCGGTCAATCCGGAAATCGCCGCGATATCCAGGGGGTTCATGAACAGGTTCGGAGTTCCTCACCAGGAGGTTTTGGATATTTTTTCAAAGCATGAAATTGAATTTTACGATACCGCGGTTCATGGTGAAATAGTCATTTCATGGAGTTGTCCTGACAGCGGGCCGGTGATTGACCTGGCCAGGACAAGACTGGGTCCTGGAAAAATTCCGTACTGGTTTTAGTCTCGATGTACTTAATAGACAATTTATTATGGTTGTTTTAATATTTGTAGTTTGTAACTGTTCACCATTCGCAAAAAACAACTTCAGACAGTTATCCAGGTTATGCATGTAGTCAGGGATCTTAAAAAAATTCAGGATATTGGATTCGCGTCCAGGCTGGACCGGAAGAAGCTCGCTCTGGTGCCCACCATGGGTTTTTTCCACCAGGGGCATTTAAGCCTGATGCGCTGGGCAAAAGAGAACGCGGACAGGGTGGTGGTCTCGGTGTTTGTAAATCCGGCCCAGTTTGGACCAGGTGAAGACCTGGACCAATACCCGCGCGATCATGAACGGGATATGGAACTGGCAAAATCACTCGGGATAGATTATTTTTTCATGCCAGAGGCGGATGACCTTTACCCTCAAGGTTTTGACAGCTGGGTTGAATTACCCGGGTTTTCAAAAAAACTCTGCGGAATTTCAAGGCCCATCCACTTTAAAGGTGTGACCACCATTGTATGCAAACTGCTCAATCTGACCATGCCCCATACTGCCGTATTCGGCCTGAAAGACCGACAGCAGTTCCTGATTATCCAGAAAATGGTCAATGATTTGAATATGCCGGTAATAATCGAGGGCAGACCGACCATCCGGGAACATGACGGGCTGGCCATGAGTTCCCGAAACGCTTATTTAAATCCTGCTCAACGGGAGAGCGCCCCCATCATCTATAACGGGCTGCTGATGATCAGACATGAGGTTTTGTCCGGAAGAACCAACTGCAGACAACTTGAGGATCAGCTTAAAAATTATTACTTGGAAAATATTACCGGCTCTGATATCGACTATGTGAGCATAGTGAACTCCGCCAACCTGGAGAGCAGTTCCAGGGCTGGACATGGTGATTTTATGGCCGTGTCAGTCAGACTGGGCCGGGCACGGTTGATTGATAATATTGATTTATATCAGGCAATGGAAGATTGCGCAGAATAAGGAGGCAGTTCTTCAGGCAGTGCGGGACAGAACGTGATCGTATTGCCTGGCGAGCCGGGCTTGCCTGGGAAAGGCAAGATTCTAATTGCCTGTCCAGGTCTTTTTTAATGAGCAAATCATGAGCGAAGAAGTGAGAAATGGAAGAAAATCCCGAGAAACTAAATCTTTTTGGGCGCATCAGGCGGTTTTTAAAGGTCAACCTTATTGCGGGCCTGCTTTTTCTGACCCCAATCGCTGCAACATTTTTTCTTTTAAGGCTGACAATCGGCTGGATTGACCAGATACTGCTCATAATCCCCGTAAAATACCGGCCGGAAAGCTTTCTTCCCTTTCCTGTGCCTGGGCTTGGTCTTATTGTCCTGATTCTGGTATTGATTTTTTCCGGGGTTTTTGTACGCAACTACCTCGGCAGAAAGCTGGTATCAATATGGGAAAAAATCATCGATTATATTCCCATAGTCAACAAGATATATACCGCGGTCAAACAGCTCATCGACACCATTGCCAGAGGATCGGCCCGGGACTACAAGCGGGTGGTACTCATAGAATATCCCAAGGAAAATATCTATGCCATGGCCTATGTCACCGGGATAGCCGTGGGAGAACTCCAGGAAAAAACAAAAAGAAAGATGATTAATGTTTATGTGCCGACAACACCGAACCCCACTTCAGGCTTTTATCTCATGGTGCCTGAGGATGAAACCATTCCCCTTGATATGACAGTGGAAGAATCTTTTAAACTGCTTATGTCCGGAGGGATTATCACTCCGGAAAGAAAACCAAAAAATGGAGAAATTAAATGATCTCATCCAACAGCCGCTATCTTTTCACATCTGAATCAGTAACAGAAGGCCACCCTGACAAGGTCGCGGATCAGATTTCCGATTCCATTCTGGACGCGATTATCGCTCAGGACCCCAATGCCAGGGTTGCCTGTGAAACATTGGTCACAACAGGACTTGCTTTTATTGCCGGTGAAATCAGTACAGAAGCTTACGCCGATTTTCCCAGTATAGTCCGGGAAACAGTTAAGGAGATTGGCTACAATAATTCAGATATGGGCTTTGATTATGAAACCTGCGCTGTGATCTCGTCAATTGACAAGCAGTCCCCTGATATTGCAGTGGGCGTGAACCGCAAGAGCCCGGAGGAGCAGGGAGCCGGAGATCAGGGAATGATGTTCGGTTTCGCGGTCAATGAAACCAAGACCCTAATGCCTGCCCCCATTTATTATGCCCATAAGCTGTCAAGGCGTCTTGCTTACGTGCGTAAAAACAATATTCTGGATTTTCTGCGTCCTGACGGCAAAACAGAGGTGAGCGTCGAATATATCAATGGAAGTCCAAGCCGCATCCATGATGTTGTTGTGGCTTGTCAGCATAATGAGAACATATCCTATGAAGACCTGGTTGAAGCGGTCAAAGAGGAGGTTATCTTCAAGGTCCTGCCCCAGGAAATGGTGGATAAGGACATGCGGATTTTTATCAATACGACAGGCAGATTTGTGGAAGGAGGGCCCAAGGCCGACTGCGGTCTGACCGGCAGAAAGATAATCCAGGACACATATGGAGGCATGGGTAACCATGGGGGAGGGGCTTTTTCAGGCAAAGACCCTTCAAAGGTTGACCGGTCAGGCGCTTACATGGCCAGGTATATTGCCAAGAATATTGTTGCCGCGGAACTGGCAGAGAGATGTGAAGTTCAGTTGGCATACGCCATTGGAGTCGCGGAACCGGTTTCAGTACTTGTAACCTCCTGGGGAACAGGCCAGGTCTCTGACGAAGCATTGACTCAGGCGGTAATGGATATCTTTGATTTAAGGCCATATCATATCATCAGGAAGCTTAATCTTCTTCGCCCGATTTATAAAAAATCTTCCTGCTACGGCCATTTTGGCCGGGAAGATATCGATTTATCCTGGGAAAAGACTGATTCAATAAATGATTTGCGCACCGCCTGCAAAATATAACCTAAATAAAGCGATCTTTCCTGTAAATCTTTGATATTGCTTCGTTTCACTCGCAATGACATGTACAGGTGAAAACAAGGGTTTTTGCCAGGCCTGTCATTGCGAGCCCGGCACCCACTTGATACGTTAATAAGATCTTGAGCAATGAAATTCATCATATCAAGCGGGTGCCGGGTCACAGTAACTGACTGGAATTGTTTCGCTTCACTCGTAATGACAGATGAAAATCCCCCCAGTCCAGTGACTATATCCTCTCTTAGCAGTTCCCCTTAAGTTTTTTTGACCCGACCTTGCCTGAAAAACAGACTCTTTCGTCCCTGGCAGCCTTAAGTTCCTGGTCTTGACACGAATTGTTTATTGCTTATTTATCATAAAAAATAAGCATGGAGGTGATAGCCATGGTAATTGATTTCAGCAGTTTTTATAATTTGCCAAGGCAGCTGGACAGGTTTTTTGACGAGGCATGGAGGCCATCAACAATCAGTCAGAGACGAAACGCTTATCCACCTGTGAACATAAGTGAGGATAAATCAAACATCTATGTGTTCTCTGAAATACCAGGGGTTGATATTGAAGACGTTGATATCACCCTGAGTGACGGCAGCCTGGTCATCAAGGGAAACAGGAAACACGGTACCGGCAGTTACTACAGACAGGAAAGGCCCACAGGCCTCTTCCAGAGAGTGGTGAATCTTAATGTTCCCATTAATCAGGACAAGGTAAATGCCAAAATGAAAGATGGAATTCTGGAGATAGTTATTCCAAAGGCTGACGAGGCCATACCCAGAAAAATCAGCATCAAGGCTGAGTAGGTGAAGGAGGTGTATGTTATGACCAGCGAAGCAAAAAAAAGGGAAACCAACGCAATGCCCCGTTTTTCCCCGAACACCGATATTATTGAACAACAGGACGGTTTTCACATTTATATGGATATGCCTGGTGTTTCCAGGGAAGACCTGGTTATCGATCTCAAGGAAAATGATCTTGAGATAAGCGCCAAGGCTAATTATCCCCGGATGGAAGGCGTAAGCAATATACACCTTGAATTCGGAGACTGTGAGTACACCAGGAGTTTCACCATATCGGATGTTGTTGACCGGGAAAATATCAGGGCCAGCATGAAGAACGGTGTTCTGGAAATGTTTTTGCCAAAGGCTGAAAAAGCCAAACCCAGAAAGATCCAGATTCAGGCTGAGTAGTTTTTTTGTGAATATGGATCACAGGTTCGGATAAAGGCAAAATCATTGGTTTAAGCTGAAGAAATAAATATTAATAAAGATCAGCCTAAACGCCTAAAGACATGTTGATTATAAAGACAGTTAAAAATTAATTACGGAGGTGAACAGATATGCTGGAAAAATGGTTGCCATCAAGCCGTTCCGGAAGTTTGCCCCGGAGCACTGCGCCAGAAAATATTATGGATATATTTGAAGATATGTGGGCCAGACCTTTAAGAGGTTTCGGAGAATTATCAAGAGGGTTCATCCCTTCGGTGGAAGTTATTGAAAAGGAAGAAACGATACTGGTAAAAGCGGAGATACCCGGACTCGACCCTGAAGATATTGAAGTTAGCTTGGAAAACAACAATCTGATTCTTCGGGGTGAGAAAAAAAGGGAACAAAAGGATGAAAAAGAGAATTATGTCCACATGGAATGCTCATACGGGATGTTCAACAGGGTAATTCCTCTGCGTTCAAATGTAGACAAGGATAAGGTCACTGCGAGTTACAAAAACGGCGTACTGTCAGTGAGCCTGCCCAAGACTCAGGAAAGCAGGTCCAAAAAGATATCTATTGAGAGTTAGTGGCTTATTCCTGAGATCCTGTCAAAAAATGAAAGTTTGAACCACGCCTTTGGCGTGGCAAGACAGGCTCCAAGGACATAAAGTTTAAGACTCGAAGAAAAACCCTTGCGTTTCTTCCCTGGCGACCTTGGCGTCTTGAGCGAACACGCCAAGGCGTTGGAGAGGTTGGTTTTATGATCTCTTGCCTGGGTTTGCAAACGCGTCCCGCTTTGGACAGAAATCTGGCAGAACTAAAGATAAGGGCCAGGAAAAAAATCCCGGCCCTTTTTGATTTTTAAAAAAGAACATCCATAGATGGCGGATGTGGTTTTCCAGGTTGCTGTGACAGAGCCAGGAAGGTTATTTTTTGAACAGGGAACCAAGGTCTGTTACTTTTCCTTTGCCCTTTCCTGTTAAATCCCCCAGATTTTTAAGGTCAGCAGCGCTGGAGATAGTCAGGTTGCTGGAGGCTTCAAGGTACTTATTCTTTAGATCCCCTGGAGTATTCTTATAAAAATAAAGGATATTTTTGCCGTCAATTTCTCCGGTAATTTCATTGTCTATGGGGTAGCCAAAGGGCAGCAGAAGCATCTGAACTCCACCCTGCTGGGTGGGCACCATCTGCAGCATTGCAAGGTCTGTCAGTTTGTTCTGCTTTTCATCCCATTTTCCCAGGACCATGTCTCCCGTAACAATTTTCACCAGTCTGATATCATAAGTCATGATTTTGCTCCTTGTGAGTTTGCTTGATACTCTATTGGTCTTAAAACTGTTGAACTTAGTTCCTGAATCATATACTGTCAAGAATCCAGGGCAGACATTTATAAAGGGGTATCTGCCCGGATGATTAAAGCAAGTACAGTATTGAGCGATACCTGCAAACGTCTGATGTTCCTGTCATTGCACCGCTTCGTTCTCAATTGCAGGTAAAAATCGCTCTCAGGCAAGTCTGAAAACCAGTCGTTAAAAGTTGAGTTAAATTCAGAGTTTCCACTGGGATTGATATGAACACCCTAGATATTTTTTTTGTAGTGGTTTTGGGTTTTTTCCTGTTCAGGGGCATTTTCAGGGGTCTTATCCTGGAAATATCCTCCATTGCCGGGCTTGTTGCCGGTTTCCTGGCGTCGAACAAATTCTATCCTGACCTGCAGCCAGTGGTCAACAGGATCGTCTCAAGTGCTGAGTGGTCACAGGTTATAGCTTATTTGAGTATTTTTATCACCACCATGCTGGTGGTGGCCATGTTGTCCCGCTTTCTGAAAAAGTTTCTGCAGATGATCATGCTGGGCTGGATGGATCGCCTGGGAGGGGGAGGGCTGGGTTTTGCAAAGGCCGGGCTCATATGTGCCCTGACTCTTCTAATTCTGACAGTTTTCCTGCCCAGGGATCATGAACTAATCGCAACCTCCAGGATATCTCCTTACGTGCACAACGTGAGCCAGAATCTTTCCCAGTATCTGCCGGAAGAGCTGAAACAGAAATTCCGGGAAAAGGCTGATACTGCAAGGTCTTTCCTGGAAGAGAACTGGGAAGAACTGATCAAGCCGAAAAAAGGTGATTTATGAATCAGGGGCAGGGGTTTGACAAACTGTTAATGGTCATCACCAAACTGTTGAGCCCTGAAGGATGTCCCTGGGACCGGGAGCAAAATCCTGACACTCTTTGTGACTATCTCGTTGAGGAAGTGTTTGAGCTGGTTAATGCCATTCGTTCCAAAAACGTCCAGGAAATCAAGGAAGAGATGGGTGACGTTTTTTTCCTTTTGTTTTTCATGGCCCATTTTTATGATAAAGATTTTTCACTGGAAGATGTCTGGCAGACAAGCGCGGCCAAGATGATATCAAGGCACCCCCATGTTTTTGAAGATAAGCGGTTTGAGTCAAGGGAGGATCTCCTGCACAACTGGGAAAAAGTCAAAAAACAGGAAAAACAGGGGGAGAATAAATCGCTTTTTTCCTCAATTCCCAAGAACCTTCCACCCTTGCTCATGGCTTACCGCGTCAGCTCAAAAGCGGCCAGGGCCGGCTTTACCTGGAGCAAGGATGAGGAGGTTGAAAAAAAACTGGCTGAAGAATGGCAGGAATTTATGCAGGCCCGAAGCAGGGGAGATAAGGTGGAGATTGAAAAGGAGTTCGGGGATTATCTTTTCACCCTGGTGGAATTTGGAAGAAGGAATAAGGTCAAGGCCAATACAGCTCTTTCCAAGGCCAACAGCAAGTTTCTGAACAGGGTTTCAAAAATGGAGTTCCTGGCCATTAAACGGGGGGTGGATATTTCAGAACTGGACATGCAGCAATTGGACTGCCTCTGGGATGAGGCCAAAACTATGGATTAGGATCTGAGAGACGTCCTGGCTTCAGTGGTTCGCAAAGACAGGTCCCAGACGCTCCTTCATTTTAATAAACACCTGCTCAGGGTTCAGTGGTCCTGTATCGATGACAATTGCGTCAAGGGCCGGCTTGAGGGGAGCAATGGCCCGGTTTTTGTCCTGAGCGTCCCTTTTAAGTATCTGATCCAGGGTAGTTTTATAATCAGCCTGCTGGCCCATATTTGCCAGCTGAGACTGTCTTCTTCGGGCCCGGACCCCGGGCGACGCGTCCAGATAGAATTTATAAGGAGCTTCGGGAAAAACAACGCTGCCCATATCTCTGCCTTCAGCCACCAGGGATGCGGATGCTCCGATTTTTTGCTGGGCATTTTTCAGAAAACTCCTCACTGTCTCAATCCGGCCAATGTTTGACGCCCACATTCCAGCCTGTTCAGACCTGATTTCAGGGCCTGGTCTCTTATTGTTGAAGGTAATAAAGCTTTCCCATCCCGTGCCTTCCAGGCTGAAACGGATACCCTCCAGAAGTTTTCTGATCTTTTCTTCATCATGACCAGGATCTTTTTGCTTGAACATCCAGCCCACAACCCTGAACATGGCCCCTGTGTCCAGGTAGGCAATGCCCAGGCTTTGAGCGAGGCGTCTGGCCAGAGTGGTCTTGCCTACGCCTGCCGGCCCGTCAATTGTTATGATCAAATGCTGACTGTTCACTTAGAATCGCTTTTAACGAGGTGACAAAAGTTCTGTTTTCCTGATCATTGCCAATGCTGACCCTTAAAAAATTCTGCAGACCATAACTTTTTAGGGGCCTGATAATTATGCCCCTGGTCAATAGTTTTTCAAATATCATCTCCGCGTCTTCCAATGGCCTGAACATGATGAAATTGGCCTGGGAAGGATAGACCCTGCAGCCCATGGCCGAAAGTTCATCGCCAAGATAATCCCTGCCCCTGAGGATCAGGTCCAGGGTTGTCTGTCTGAATATCAAGTCTTCAAGGGCTGCAAGACCTGCTTTTTCAGCCAGGATATTTACGCTGAAAGGAAGCCTTACTCTGCGGATATAGTCAGCCAGAAACATGGGAAAAACCCCGAAACCCAGCCTCAGTCCGGCAAGGCCGAACATCTTGGAAAAAGTCCGCAGGACAACCACGCGTTCTGTTTTCAGGGCCAGCTTTAAAGAGCTGTATTGTTCCACAGGAGAGGCAAAGTCGATATATGCTTCATCAATGACCAGGATAGTTGACTCGGGCAGCTTGGAATAGAATTTTTCAATTTCCCGCGACGGGACCGCAAACCCTGACGGGTTGTCTGGATTTGTCAAAAAGACAATTCTGGTCTGTTCATCCACCAGACCAAGGAGCCCGTTCCAGTCAAAAGAAAACTCAGATCCCAGGGGAGATTGCCTGAACTCAAGGCCGCATAGCCTGGACTGAAGCTGGTATATGCTGAAACAAGGCTTAAAGGCGGCAATATTACTTATGCCTGGCTCAGCAGTGACCCGGAGCAGAAGGTCGATGATCTCATCAGATCCATTGCCGCAGACTATTCTCCGGGGATCAATGTCAAGGTAACGGCCAATGGCTCCGCAAAGTTCCTGATTGCCCGGGGTTGGATATCTGAAGGCCAGGGAAGCGTTTTTGCGGATCACCTCCTGAACCGAGGGGGATACGCCCAGGGGATTTTCATTGCTGGCCATTTTGATTACCTGATTTAAACCATATTTATCCTTGATTTCATCAATTCCAAGTCCTGAAGAATAGGGCTTGAATTCAAGCACTTCTGACCTGATCAGCTCATGGCGGAAATTATTCATAAATAATCCTTTTTTTTTGCTTTTGGGTCTATTCATGGACAGGAATCGCTGATCTTTTGCTGAAGATTTTTTTCAGCCCGGATCATTTTCAGGAATGTTCCTTTTGGCAGATCAGCGCTGACAGGGCCAAACAGGTTAGACCACACAGGTTGGACCAGGGCACTTCCCCATGTCTCATTTTCAATAGAAATGGTCAGGGTAAACTCCTGGCCCAGCGGGAAAAACTTTTCTCCCGGAATAAAAAAACCCTGATGACCCAGGAAATCCTTTTTCCAGATTTTTACAAAGTCATTGTTGCTTGGCAGTCTGAGTTCCATGTTAAAGGATTTCCGGCCTGATGAAGATTAGGAGCTCATCCTTTCTATCGTCAACAAATTCATTCTTGAACAGCCATCCAAGAACAGGAATGTCTGCGAGACCCGGTACTCTATTCTGGGTCTGGTCCTCAATAATTTTCTTTATGCCTCCCAGGACAATGGTCTCCCCATCCTCAACAAAGAGTTTTGTTTTTGCCAGGCGGGTTTCTACAGATGCCTGATCCAGTACAAAGGCAGGGTTGTCATCGCTGACTTCCAGGGAAATGATAATGTTGTTGTCCCAGGTAATCTGAGGAGTGACCGAAAGCCTGAGGGTGGCGGGTATGAATTCCGTGGTTGGATTACCAGCATCATCCTGGGTAATATATGGGATCTGGACTCCCTGTTCAATCTCTGCCATTTCATTATTCAGAGTTACTATTCTTGGAGCGGATATGGTTCTTGATATCCGCTGTGTTTCTCCAAGCCTAAGCTGGGCATCAAGGGTGAAAATGCTTCCTGAAATACTGCGAAGAGTGCCGCCGATAGTTATAAAGTCATCAGCCATGGCCGGGAAATTCATGCTTTGAAAGTTTACCGAGCCAAGAAGATCTCCGCTGGGAGAAAAAGCGTTCTGCTCAGGGTACATGAAGTTCCATTGCAAGCCCAGGCCTCTTCTGAACTCCTCAGTTGCGTAAACAACTCTGGCTTCGATCAAAACCTGTTTTTCCGGGCGATCCAGGTTCTCAATTATAGATTTGATTTCCTTCAAGCGGGAAGAGGTGTCCTGAACAGTCAGGGTGTTGGTCCTGGCGTCGTGGGTAGCCTTGCCCCGTTCTGAAAGAAAGTCTCTGACCTGGGGGAGCACGTCGCTGGCTGAGGAGTAATTGATCTGGATGAATTCCCTTTTCAGAGGTTCAAGTCTTTTCAGGGCTTCTCTGGTCTCAGCCTCTGTTTCCCTGGCTTTTCTGGCCTGCTCCTGCTCGGATTCCAGTTTCCGGGCTGTAGTAATCCTGATAATATTTCCCCAGCGAACCATTCTCAGGTTTTTCTGAATAAGGACCAGATCCAGGGCCTGGTCCCATGGCACATTGATGAGACGCAGGGAGACTCTGCCCTGCACTTCCTGGTCAAGAATCAGATTGAAGTCAGTTATGGATGTAATCAAGCGGATAGCATGTTCCACTTCAGCACTCTGCAGATCAATTGATATGAGGTCGCCGGTATAATCTTCCTTCATGCCGGGGAAAAGATTGTTAAGCTCATTGGGCCTAGATTCTGCGGACAAGGTGGACATCCGGGCAGCATTGTCCTGCTTGTTCTCCCCTTTTCCAGGCGGGGCCGGGTTAAGCTTGCCGGCAAACCTGAAGCTCAGTGTATTGTTGTCAGTTAAAACTTCAAACGGAATCTTCCGGTCCCAAGTCCATATCAGTCTAGTCCCTGATGCAGTGTTCTGGATAAAAAGTGAGCTGATCCCCGTTTCAAAACGGTCAAGGCGGTATAAGCGAATCATGGACAATGGAGCATTGAATCCCGGTATCATGGCCTCCAGCCTGGAATCGTCTTTTTGACGCACGCTGGGCATTGGGATTTCCAGACCCTTGAAATCCACGCAGAGGTAACCCTGTTTATTCTGCCGGAAGTTAAGGTCGGTTATCTTGCCCCGGGCCTGATCAGGACCAAGGCCAATTTCATCCATGGCCAGCATATCTGCAGGGTAAATAAGGGAAAATTTCACAGCCAGCCAAAAAAAGATGGGAACAAATAAAACAGTTTTCTTCATTTAATCTTCCTGCCCTGGACGAAAATTAAGACAAGTCTGTTTTACCTCAGTTAATCCGAATTTATTGGCAACCTTTTCTGAAACAACAACCTCGCCAGGCCGGATCGCCACCACTTTTCCCTGGTTCGGGCCCACCATGGATCCTTTTCTGAGGATAGCACCCTTACCGTCAGGCAGTTCCACCATTGCCAGCGGATCATGTGCGCCGTCTGTCCAGATTATGCCTACAAGACTTAACTTTTCAATTGCAATTTTTTCAAGGGGGGTAAGGGGCCTTGCAGGCATTTGTGGTTTATGAACTTCCTGTTCCTGCTGCCTGGGCCGAATAAATGGAACAAATGGATCAGCAATTGCTTCAGGACAATAAAAATAAGAAGATGGTGACAACCAGTCTGGATAAAAATCATCACTGGCTTGGTTTGCATGATGTTCCATGGCAAATGCGGTCAGAGCAAATGAAAAAAAGACTGAAAATAAAACTGCTGCTGAGGATCTAACCATTGCGCCTGTCCTTTTTTTCTGAGCTGGAAAGTAACCTGTATACCTTGAGCATTGCCTCGGCCGCGAGGTGCACATCTTCACCCTGTTGTCCGGATACAGGGTTTAACCTGAGGCTTTGCAGGCTTATCAGGCTTTCCAGTCTTGTCAACTCATCAAAATAGCTGATGAGATCATGGAAATTGCCCTGTAAACGCAACTGGACCTTCCTGCTGGCATAGTATTGGTGAAATTTTTCTGATCCTGGTTGAAACAGCAGGAAACAGATATTTTTCTCATCACCCAGACGTTCAAGAGAGGCCAGAAGCCTCTCCAGGGCGTGGACGTCTTCAGATAACAGGGCTTTGGCCAGGACGAGTTCTCTTTGCCGTTTTTCAAGAGTCTCTTCTATTTGGGAGAGTGTCGCCGTCTGGCGGGAAAGCCGGGACATATCCTGATCCAGTATCAGGACTTCTTCCTGGAGATATTCGATTTTTCCCCATCCAGGGCCTAGATAAAAATACCAGGATGATCCGCAGAGGAAAGCTATTGTCAGAACCTGGACAAGAGCCTTCCTGGTCCAGCTGTGCTTGTCAATTTCTGACAGTATCGCCTGTCTGCAAATTTTCATGAGCTTCATTCCTGTCCGAAAGTTTTTGGGCCGGCCCTGACCTGGAATTGGAACTCTACCAGATCAAGGTCCATGATCTGTCTGCTGGAAGTTCTCTGGGTGCTGACTGAGCGCACATAGGCGGAATTTCTGAGTTCATCAACATATCCTGCAAATACCTGGTTATCAAGGGCTACCCCTCTAATGTCCAGAATACCCTGTTCGCTCAGCTCAAGGGTTTGGAACCAGATTTTTTCTTCAGGAAGACAGCGGACTGTCTCTTCCATATATATCACGGGGAGCTGCTGCCTGAGACGGACATCTTTGATGGCAGCGATATTGGACTGGATTTCATCAATCTCTTTTTGCATCTGATTGATCCTGGTCACAATGGACAGCATTGCCTGTCTCTGTGCCAGTTTTTCCTGAACCATCTTATCCAGTTCACTGACTCTGGCTCCAGACCAGAGTCCCAGGGAAAAAATTCCTGCAGTGATGATTACAAGGGAGAAAACAAACGCAAGGATCTGTTTTTCAGTATTGGAAGTCTTGGCAGCGGAGGCGTGAGGGAGAAGATTTATCTTGATCATGGTCAGGCATTAACCAGGCATCTTAACAGTTATGATTTTTTATAACTGTTTGAGTTTATTTCTGATTTTCACTCAGCCAAGGGTTATCCCCACTATGGCAGTAATCAAGCGATTCTAACAGGCTATAATTTTTGGCGGCATAATCAGGGCAATAAGTTAATTGTAAGCCGATATTGAGCAGTGGACTGAAAAAATGTTCCAGTTCCCATCTGAGATGTCAAGGCAATCCAACACCGCTTCTCAAACAAATCAAGTGGGTTTTGAATTGAATATCTCGTTGCAAAGGGATCTTTCAACTTGTTGAAATTATACAATGCCCCTGAGGGCAAGCCCGGTTGCCACTGCGAACTGGGGCTTTACCGAATCCAGGTATTTATAGTCAAAATCATTAATTGATGTCTGCAGAGACTTCCATGGGTCCAGGTGTCTGGTTTCAATGCCTAGGTGTTCCTGAAAGACCGCATCTATACCATTGAAAAGACTCCCTCCTCCTGAAAGAAAAATATTTCGGGGTTGTTCCACCTCAGGCAGAGAATTCCGGCAGAATTCCATAAGCCTTTTTACCTCGGCTGCCCAGGATTTAATTGAAGTGTACATCTGTTTTGTAATTTCAGGGATGTCTAGTTTTTCTTGGGATGACGGCCCCAGGATCTTGATTTTCTCAGCTTCCATTTCGCCTATGTCAAGGCTGCGGGCGATAATATCCGTCAGCTGTCGGCCTCCAAAGGACATTTCCCTGAAAAAGCCCGGCTGCCTGTTCCAGAAAATTGTAAAAATACTTTTGTTTCCGCCGATATCAAGAAGATAAGATGGCTCCTGGGCGAGTTCAGGGTAGTTGAATTCAAAGCAATTGCTCAGGGCAAAGGCGTCAACATCAGCAATCTTCAGGGAAAGACCTGAATGCTCCATGACTTTGATCAATTCCTGAACGACCTTTTTCTTGCCGGCAACCAGCATTACTTCTACTGTACCCGGTTTGCCGCTCTGCTCCAGGATCTGATAATCAAGATAAACGTCATCCAAATCATGCGGGATGTGCTTACTGGCCTGATCGCGAATCTTCTGCTCAAGTTTTTTAGGGGGACCAGCATTGAAAAATATCCTTTTGACAATGACGGAACTCCCGGTCATGCAGGATGAAACGTTCTTGTCCCTCAGACCCAGATGTTCCCACAGGACTTTGATTTTTTGTCCCTGACCGGGTCCATCCAGATTCATGGAAGACCAGGGCACACGGCCAAAGCTTTCAAGCACAGCAGACCCGCCTTTGCTTGAGACTTTGACTGTTTTGGTCCAGGTGCTTCCCAGGTCCAGCCCGCAAAGGGGTGTTTTGGACTGCAGAAAATTTAAAATTTTAAAGCCTTTTCTCTTAAGGTCTGATGGTCATAACAGGGATGGAAGCAGATTTGACGATTTTTTCAGCAACAGAGCCGAATAAAACCCTGTCAATTCCTTTGCGTCCATGGGTGCCCATAATAATCATGTCAATATTTTCATCTTTGGCAAAGTTAAGTATTTCTTCAGCGGCGTATCCGCTCAGTACTTTGCCGGTTACTTCAATATCACTGAAGTTTTCCTGGATAAATGTTTCCATGGTTTTTTCAGCTCCGGTCACGATCTCTCCCACAAAGTTTTCAATGGATGTGGGCGGAACATGAAAACCAACATACTGAGAAAGGCTGGGAGCCACGTAGACCACCTTGACAGAAGCGTTGAGAGATTTACCTAAGAGCTGGGTATAGGAAGCGACCTTGGCACTCATTTCCGAAAAATCAACAGCGCACATGATGTTTTTTATTTCAGCCATAAGACCTCCCATAGTAACGGATGATGATGATTCATAAATAATCTTTTGCCAGATTCAAGAAAAACAAACAAGGGCTTTACGCTAAATTCAAAAGGAGAAGGCAATGCCTATATTTGAATATTATTGTTCAAAATGTAAAGAATTATTTGAAGAACTGGTAACAGCTCACAACACGGAGAAAGTACCCTGCCCCAAATGTGAGCAAAGCACGCATGTTCATAAGTGCATTTCTGTGACATCCATAGGAAGAGGATCATCAAACGCCGGGAGCTCAGCCGCTCAACCCTCTTGTTCTCCAGGCCCATTTTCCTGAGCTTGATGCTCAGGGCTCTGGTTCAAAGCCTTATTTGCTTACAGCGTCAAATTTTTCAAATTTCATTGTCAGGCCTGCCCTTCCCTGGGTGGCCGAGCGCAAGTCGGTGGAAAAGCCGAACATTTTACTGAGTGGGGTTAAAGATCTGATGATCTTCTGACCTTGATGATCAAACATGTTTTCTATCTGCCCGCCCTTGCTCCCCAGAAGGCTCACGCAATCACCCACGAATTCTCCAGGGGTGGAAATCTCAACCAGCATTATGGGTTCCAGAAGAACAGGTCCTGCTTTGGCTGTGGCCAGCTTCAAGGCCTGAAAAGAGGCCAGCCTGAATCCTATGACGTCCGCTCCCTCTCCGGTGGATATCTCTTTTACGCGCACAACTGTGTCGGTTAATGGATAGCCTTTGAGTTCTCCTGCCTGGAGTCCGTCTTCAATTCCGTTATGCACGGCTTCGACCCATGCCTGCGGCCATTTTTCAAGGTCGATTTCCAAGACTATCCTGTTGCCTTTGCCCCTTGGGGCCGGTTCTACTTCAAGGACGGCATGTCCGTAATGAAATTCCTCACCCAATTCTCTGGCATACTCGAATTCTGCTCTGGCTGCCTGACTTATGGTTTCCTGATAAATAACCTGGGGGTTGCCCGCCCTGAAGTCCACATTATATTCGCGCCTGATGCGCTGCAAAACAACATCAAGGTGCAGCTCACCCATTCCCGAAAGGATTATTTGATCTGTATCCTTATCTCTTTCAAAAAACAGGGTGGGATCTTCCTGCAAGAGCCTTTCCACCGCGAAGACAAGCTTTTCCTCCTGTTCGCTGTTTCTGGGTTCCATTGCCAGTGAAATTACCGGGTTATAATCACTGATTTTTTCCAGAATCAGGGGATGATCCTTAACACACAGGGTGTCGCCTGTGCGGGCGTTTTTAAGGCCGGCTACAGCGACAATCTGTCCTGCCAGGGCATGGTCGACTTTTTCTCTGTGATTGGCGTGGAGTACAAAAATCCTTGCGATCCTCTCCATAATGTTCTGAGTTGAGTTGAACACTGTCTGACCAGCTACAATTCTTCCCGAGTAAATCCGGATGAAAACAAGCTTTCTTCCAGTTTCTACGCTGACTTTAAATGCAAGGGCTGATAACGGGGCCTTGACCTGTGTTGGAAAGGAAACAGGAGTCTTTTTTTCAGGGTGAATCCCTTTGGTCTGGGGAACATCGTCCGGAGAGGGCAGAAATTTACACACAGCGTCCATAACCGGCTGGACCCCGATATTTTTAAGGGCTGAACCGGCCAGGACCGGAACCCCTTTTAGCTGGAGGGTGGCCTTGCGCAGAACCTTTCTGATTTTTTCGGCAAGGATCTCCCTGTTTTCCAGGTAGTCCTCCATTATCTGGTCATCAAGTTCAGAAAGAGTTTCCAGCAGGTTTGTTTTCCACCTGTCTATAATCTGGGCTTCAGTATCATCCGGATCAACCAGAGTTATTGTCCGGCCAAAGCTTTCCCGTTCAAAAACAAGCTTTTTTCCGGAAACAATATCAAGAACAGCCCTGAAGTCATCACCCTGACCCAGAGGGACATGAACCGGCAGAGGTGTTGCTCCAAGTTTTTTGCGCATGGAATCAAGCACGTTTTCAAAGTCAGCTCCGGGACGGTCCATTTTATTGATAAAGGCAATCTTGGGGATATGATACCTGGCAGACTGTCTCCATACTGTCTCGCTCTGGGGTTCAACTCCTCCCACAGCACAGAATACCGCCACTGCTCCATCCAGGACCCTTAAGGCCCGGTCAACTTCAATGGTAAAATCCACATGCCCGGGTGTATCAATAATATTTATGATCTGATCACCCCAGGGGCAGGTTGTGCAGGCCGAGGTTATGGTAATGCCCCTTTCCTGCTCTTCGGGCATGAAGTCCATGGTTGCGGTTCCTTCATGAACCTCTCCCATGCGGTGTATTTTGTGGGTATAGTAAAGCATGCGTTCCGTCAGGGTGGTCTTTCCCGCATCAATATGGGCAATTATCCCAATATTTCTGATCTTCTGCAGATATCCCGACGGGATGGCAGGGTTTTTCATGCTGTTAGATCTCCTTCCAATAGACCCTGTTTATCATGAAAAAGTTCCTGTCAATTTCAGGCCAGAGCCAGAAAGGCTCCATGCCCCGGGAAAAGCCCCTGGCAATCCTGGTGGATCTGAAAATATCTCCGGGCCCCAGAAACAGGTCATATGAATGGATAGGCAGCTGATGGAGTTCAGCTTGTGCTGCTGTAAATCCTGAAGGAGCTTTTCCGGCCAGAGGTCCGCTCACTGTGAATTCAACATCAGGATGGGCCCATTTAAGAGTGTCATAATCCCATGTTGTATCTCTTTCAGTCCATACAAGGGCCCTGGGCCTGTGATCAAAAAAGAGGCGGATATATTTGTGATTATTATCAGGATGCTTAGCAAAAATATCCTCCACCGGACTTCTTGAGCAGAGATCAATTATTGCCGCGTCCCGCGCATTGCTCAAAACCCCGGCAACAGACCTGATTTCCTGCTGATCAATGAGAAAAATATTTTCAACACCTGCCAGCTCCAGGGCGGCGAGAATTTCCGGACAGGGCTGTTCATGGTTTTTGATCAGGAAAACCAGGATATCAGCTGTTCCGGCAGCAGCCGCCGGAATGACCGAGGCCAGCAATCTGTTCCAGTTTTTAAAATGACTGTCCGCAAGGACAGCCACCCCGGGCACAGGTGAGGATACTCTTTCGTGGACAAAACCCGCCCTTTCTCTGGCCTTGTGGACGCATTCAGTTCTGGAGTCATGACCATAATAGCTGAACAGGTAGGCAATAAATTTTTTAATCCAGGACCTGTTAACATCGCCCACAAAGTCATATGAATAGCTCAAAACCTGGTCACTGACCAGATATCTGTTCCAGTCTTTGGATGGAAACATGATTTTTCCCCCCTTGGGACAAGCTGGTTCTAAGTGGGGGAGTTTAAAGGCGGGACTTGTGTTGTCAAGAAAAACATACGGCTAAACAGGGACAAATATGAGCAGACTGAAGTTCCAGGCGAGCATACGGTCCTTATGAACAGAGCCCCTGGTCTGCCGGACAGCAGGCAGGCAATCGTTCTTATCACTTTGTTCATAAAAAGACATGATTTGAAAAAAACCCTTTTCAGCAAGAAGGGTATTTATTCCACAAAGATCTTCTCACCGGGATCAGCAATCACCCTGCCCATAATGGCGCAGTTGTTAAGACCTCGCCTCTGCAGTTCTGACAGTATTGATTCAGCCTGGGAATAGGCACAGCAGATAAGCAGGCCTCCCGAGGTCTGGGGATCAAAAAGTATATCCCGGGTTACAGCTGATACCCGGGGAGAAAAACTGGTCATGCATTCCCGGAATTCTCTGTTTTTATGAGCACCGGCCGGGACCATTCCCATGGCCGCGAACTCCAATGCCTCTGGCATTACCGGAGTTTCTGAACTTTGAATGACCAGACTTTTTCCTGATCCAAGAACCATTTCCGCCAGATGTCCAAGGAGGCCGAATCCGGTAATATCCGTGCAGGCGTGGACTTCATGGTCCATCATGACCAGGGCCGCGGTCCTGTTCAGTTCCGCCATGAGCCTGGTCACCCTTTGAATAAGGTCAGGGGAAGCCAGTCCTCCCTTGATGGCGGTGTTTACTATGCCGGTGCCCAGGGGTTTGGTCAAAATCAGAGCGTCGCCGGTTCCCAGGTTTTTTTTGGTTAAAACCCTGGAAGGATGAATAAATCCGGTAACTGAAAGACCGTACTTAAGCTCCTTGTCCTCAACGCTATGCCCGCCCACAAGAACAACTCCGGCCTCTTTCATCTTTTCCAGTCCGCCCATGAGGACCTGTCGAAGCACTTCTATATCCAGATCACCCAGGGGAAAACCCACAAGGTTCATTGCTGTCCTGGGCACCCCTCCCATGGCATAGACATCGCTCATGGCGTTGGCCGCGGCAATCTGGCCAAACCAGTATGGATCGTCCACAATGGGAGTAAAAAAATCAACTGTCTGAATCAGAGCCAGATCATCGGAGATCCGGTACACCCCGGCGTCGTCTGCCCGGTCAAGTCCCACGATGAGGTTCTTGTCAGTAGGGAATTCTATCCCCTTTAAAGCTTTATCCAGGTCCCCTGGAGGAAGCTTGGATGCTCAGCCGGCACCTTTGACTGTTTCAGTGAGGCGTTTGGGTGGTTTTTGTTTGTTCATAAATTTAGCTGGTAACGTCCTAATTTGAAAGATTTTTCCTGTAACTGACTGAGATTGCTTCACTCCCCCCGCAATGACAGGTAAAAATCGCTCAAATTAGGAAAGTGTTTATTGAATGACCTTTTGTATCATATGGTTATCGTCTGGTTGCCGTGAATGCCTGGACTAAGAAGAGTACTGGTCTTGACCTGGATTTTAAAGGTCATGGCCTGAGAACACAGTCAGGTAATGATTGCAAAATACCCCGGGTGCCGGTCATGGTCCAATAGATAATATCAATGGGTTTGCGTAGTTTCTATCAGATTGTTCAATAGGCAGGCATACTGTATGTGTTGTTTGAGGAAGAACCGGGCCCGGCTTGCTGCCGGGCCCGGGGTTTTAGTTTGTGAGAAGATCAGCGGGCTGATTTCTGTATTCTTCCTTCATAAGCTTGGCCGCAAGGGGGAGGCAGCTGTCCCGTCCACAAAAGAGCTCTTCCGGAGTTGTTCCCAGGATGGATTCAGACAGGACATCATCCATGGTCTTAACTGTAACGACTTCCAGACCTTTGAGCACATTTTCCGGGACTTCTTCCAGATCCTTTTCATTGCCTTCCGGAATAAGCACCTTTGTAACCTGGGCTCTTCTGGCGGCCAGAAGTTTTTCGCGGATTCCTCCGATGGGCAGGACCCTGCCCCTGAGGGTGATTTCTCCGGTCATGGCCACATCGTTTCGCACGGGAAGGTTGAGCAGGGCGGAGATCAGGCTGGTGGCCAGAGTTACTCCGGCTGAAGGTCCGTCCTTGGGGGTAGCTCCTTCAGGAACATGCACATGGATATCAATTTCCTTGTAGAAATCGGGCTTAAGACCAAAAACCTCGGACCTTGAACGAAGTTAGCTTAAAGCGGCCCGGGCGCTTTCCTGCATTACATCGCCAAGTTTGCCTGTTATTTCGACCTTGCCTGTGCCAGGCATAATGGCCACTTCCACTAAAAGGATTTCTCCTCCCACCTCGGTCCAGGCCAGACCGGTTGTCACTCCCACCAGGGGTTTGTCTTCGCGTTCACCGTGTCTGATCTTGGGGACTCCCAGGTATGAATGAATACTGGTCTTGGTGATACTGGTTTTTTTGTTTTTTTGGTTTGAGTTTTCCACCTGCCTTTTGGCCACCTTGCGACAGATGGAGGCGATTTCGCGTTCCAGGTTTCTGACTCCGGCTTCCCTGGTATATTTTCTGATTATCTCGGTTATGGCTCCTTCTGAAAAAGTAACTTTTTCAGGCGTTAGCCCGTGGAATTTGAACTGTTTGGGACACAGGAAATCTCTGGCGATCTTGTTTTTTTCCGTTTCCAGATATCCGGGCAGTTTGATTATTTCCATCCTGTCCTGCAGGGGCAGGGGGATGGTGTGCAGGTAATTAGCCGTGGTAATAAAGAATATATTGGAAAGATCATAATCAAGATCAAGATAGTGATCATTAAAGGAGTAGTTCTGTTCCGGATCAAGCACTTCCAATAGAGCTGAGGATGGGTCTCCCCTGAAATCCATGCTCATCTTGTCCACCTCATCCAGGCAAAAGACGGGATTGTTTGTTTTAACCCTTTTGAGACTCTGGATTATTTTACCCGGCATGGCTCCAACATAAGTTCTTCTGTGACCTCTTATTTCGGCCTCATCCCGGACGCCGCCCAATGACAGCCGTATGAATTCTCTGCCAGTGGCCCTGGCAACTGATTTTGCAAGGGAAGTCTTACCCACCCCAGGCGGGCCAACAAGGCACAGGATGGGGCCGCGCATTTTGTCAACCAGACTCTGTACCGCTAGGTATTCCAGGATTCTCTGCTTGGGTTTTTCCAAGCCGTAATGATCATCATCAAGGATTTTCTGAGCCTGGGTCAGGTCAATTTCAGACTCCTTGAGTTCGTTCCAGGGCAGGGCCAGAATCCAGTCAATATAATTGAGCAGAACACTGTACTCTCCCGCGTTGGGAGGCATGGTCCTGAGCTTCTTGAGTTCTTCCAGCGCCTTTTCCACGGCCTGTTCAGGCATGTTTTTCTGTTGAATCTTTTCCTGGAGATGATCCAGCTCAGCCTTGGGATCATGCTAGCGGCCCATTTCCTTGTGGATGGCCTTTAATTGCTCTGAAAGATAGTAATCCCGCTGGTTTTTTTCCATCTGTTTTTTGACCCTGGATTTTATTTTTTTCTCCAGAGAAAAGACTTCTATTTCACCCTGCAGGTGTGCATAGGTCATTTGCAGCCTTTTGAAGGGATCCAGCTGCTCAAGCACGCTCTGTTTAT
>PXDF01000218.1 GCA_003566455.1 Desulfonatronovibrio sp. | reverse complement strand
TCCCCCTGTCCCGCCTGCCCCGTAAACCTCCTGCCTTGTGAAACAGACGAAGTCTCAGCGAAGCTGGTTTCACTGGGTCTTCCAGTTTACCGGGGTGAAATACACGAAGTGTAGGCGGAGCCATTTCACTGAGATGGTAAAAACTCTTCTCTCTTCAAATAAACCTCACCATGGAGGACATGGAGGTCCATGGAGCAAGAAAATACAGGCCTTGCCTGTTGGAGAATCTTTTTATTTTCCGCTTCGGAAAATAAAAATAACTCTCTCCCCCCTCCCTGCTCTCCATGCTCTCCATGGTAAAAACTCTTCTGCCTTCAAAGAAATCTCACCATACTAGATCACGGTGTTCCATGGAGCAAGAAAATAACAGGCTCCTGCCTGTAGGAGGACCTTTTTATTTTCCGCTTCGGAAAATAAAAAACTCTCTTCTCCTCTCCCCCTCCCTGCTCTCCACCTGTCCTGTTAAATGCGTAAGCACCTCGAAGAGGATTTAACCGGGATGCTCTCCATGGTAAAAACTCTTCCCTCTTCAAAGAAACCTCATCATTGAAAGCATCCCAATTAAGTTGCTGATATTAAATCGATTAATTTTAATGAAATTTATTGCAATGGAATCAAAAGTTTTTATTTTAATATTACTTGATGATCATGAATGTTTTTGTCTGCAGCCCTTGAATAGACTCTTTTTTCCTGTTCTTTCAAAATTTAAGCATGTTCATGCGCAACAGACATAAAGTCCGGGGCCGCCTGTCGATCAACGTTAATCCTCCTTTGTAATTTTCGGATAGATAGAAGTTGCTGAAAAAATGACATCAAACATACCAGAAAAAATTTTTCATATCCCTTTTGTTTCTGATATCTCTATTAATTATAATATATTTTCTTGCGCCTTCAGTTTGTTACGGCCATGGATTTGCAAATCACGCTCAGGGAGCCAAGGCTACTGCCATGGGCGGTGCTTTTACAGCCATCGCGGATGACCCGACAGCCAATTATTATAATCCTGCCGGGATTGCGTTTCTTGAAGGAACCAGGGTGATGCTCGGAAGCAATGTATTCACCTCTAAAAAAGGCTACTTTGAAAGCGCGGGCGTTTCGAACATGCCCGGTGTCACCCGGGGAGATAAGTTTAATGTAAAAAGAGACACAAACATTCTTCCCTTCGTTCATATCACTCATGCTGCTTCTGAAGGTTTCGGGCTGGGATTAAGCGGATATTCCATGTGGGGTCAGAAAAACTCCTGGCCCGATGACTGGGAAGGCCGCTTCCTTCCAGGCGGTTTGAAAACTGAAATTGCTTCTTACAGGGCTCAGGCGGTTATGTCCTATGCTCCCATGGAGAGGATGTCCTTTTCTGCCGGGGTGTTTTATCAGTGGATTGATCTGCACACGAGTCAGAGGCTCTGGCTTCCCATGCTCATGTCTGAGTTTGATTATTCCATAGATGGAAACGATACCGGACTTGGTTGGATAGCCGGAATCCTGTTCAAGCCACATGAAAACTTCTCCCTGGGGATTTCTTACAGAAGCAGGGTCAACCATGAACTTGATTCGCTGGATATAAGGATCAAACCGGAGATGCCGGCTCTGGGCATTCATAATACCCGGGGAACAATGCGCTTTACTACTCCCGCAATCCTGATGATGGGCACGGCACTGAGCTGGGAGAAATTTACAGTGGCCTTTGACGTTTACTGGACTGAATGGTCTGTTCAGGATCGAATAAGGGTCAAATTCGACCAGCCTGTTCTTGGCGTTACCGAGCAGGTGCTGGATAAAAAATGGAAGGATACCTTTACTTATGGAATCGGGGTAGAATACGCGGTTACCGATTACTTCTTTTTGCGGGCCGGATACATTTATGATCCAACCCCTGTTCCTTCAGGAACTCTTGATCCAATGGTTTTTTCAGGAGATTCTCAGCTTTACTGTTTCGGAATAGGATTGGAGAAGGGGCGGTTTACAGCTGATTTTTCATACAGCAGGATAATTTCAAAAGACAGACGTTTTGACAACAGAATCGGCGAATTTCCAAATCCCGGCGGACAGCGGGTGGTCGGCGATTTTAAAAATGCTTCCCTGGATATCTTCATAGGCAGCCTTATTTACAGATTTTGACCCTGAAGCAAACAAGATATCGGAGCAACAATGTTCTGCAAATCCTGTTTCCGTGATCTTCCTAATGAATCCAGGTTTTGCGCTTATTGCGGCTCTTCTGTTATTTCCAGGGAAAATCAGGTTCATTACGACCCGATGACTCTGGACTCCTCACAAAACAGCAGAGAATTCGTCATGCCGGATTTATTTCGAGCCGGGGAATATAAAGCTGAACGCCGTATCACCACCATCATGTTCGCTGATATTTCAGGATTCACCTCTTTTTCCGAAACAGCCGATCCTGAGCAGCTGAGAGATCTCATCAACGCCTGCTTCCATAAAATGGTACCAATAATCCAGGAACATGGAGGACAAGTCGATAAATTCATCGGCGATGAAATCATGGCCCTGTTCGGGGCGGTAAAAGCCAATGAAGATGATGCCAGAAGAGCCATAAACGCGGCAATAGAGATGCTTTCAGCCATTGAGGACTTTTCCCGGGCCAATTCGGTTTCATGGAATATGCACATAGGCATCAATACGGGCTTAGTGGTCACCGGAATGGTCGGGGCTACATCAAAAAAGGAATTCTCAGTAATCGGAGATACTGTAAACGTAGCAGCCCGTCTGACCGGCCGGGCTCAGTCCGGTGAAATACTGGTGGGCGAGAAGACCTTTATGCTGACCAGAAATTATTTTGATTATGAACCCGTTCGCGGGGTTCCGCTTAAGGGGAAGAGCGCGCCCGTAAATGTTTACAAGCTGAAAGGGCCTCGCCGTGCTGGTTCAGCAGGGTTGAGCGCGTACTCGCTTTATTCCCCCCTGGTTGGAAGAGATTCTGAGATAAGCTTTATTAAAGGCCTGCTGGAAGGTCTGCAAGAAGGCCGCTCCTTCATCCTCTGGATTTCAGGTGAAGCAGGCGTAGGTAAATCAAGGCTCATGGCTGAAATAAGGGAATCTTTCTCAAACGACTCTTTGAGATGGCTTGAAGGCAAGGCTGTTCCCATGGGAAGGTCGGTCAGCTATTGGCCGTTTATCCAGATTTTGAAAGAATATATGCGCATCAGCAACTCAAGCAATGAACAGCAAGCTTTTGAGCGGGTTGAAGAAGTCATGCTGAATCTGTTTCCGGATGAGCACCTGGAAATGACCACCTATATCACTGAACTCCTGTCCATCCGCCTGCAAGATAGAGATGAAGCCAGGCTTAAGCAGATGTCCGCTGAGAATTTACGGTTCCATATCTATAGAACAGTTCACCGCCTTTTTCGGCGCTTAGCGGATAAGAGTCCTGTTGTCCTCGTGTTTGAAGACGTACATTGGGCTGACCAGTCAACTTTGAAGCTTATCGAACATATTGCCTCCCTTCTCAGGGAATCCAGGATAGGCATCGTGCTCATGGAGCGAATAGAGGAGAAAGATAAAACTCTTCAGACAAAGTATAAACTTGATGAAAGTTTCAACGATTTATCCCACGCCATCAGATTAACCCCCCTGCCGCCCGACGTGAGCCGGCGGCTATGCGAAACCATGCTCGGGGTTGAAGATTTCAAGCTGTCGCCATTGATTGATACGGTCATCAAGAGATCAGAGGGAAATCCTTTCTTTCTTGAAGAACTGCTCAAGGCTCTTATCGACATGAAAATACTTTTTTTTGATTCTCAGATCAAAGAATGGAAAGCCCTTGGAAATACGATGCAGATTCCAGAAAGCCTGAATGCCGTTGTTTTATCGCGTCTGGACCGCATGGAAGATGGCGTAAGGGAAATCACCAAATACGCCTCAGTAGTCGGCAGGTCATTTCTGTACAAGATTCTTCATGAAATGATCAATAACAGGGAAACATTGGAGCAGAGACTGGATATACTTCTGCAGATGGAAATCATCAGGGAGAAGCTCAACAGACTGGACCGGGAATACATATTCAAACACTCCTTGTTTCAGAAAATCACCTATGAGAGCATCTTGATCCAGGAGAGAAAATTTTTGCATAAACATATAGGGCATATCATTGAGATACTTTTTCAGGACAGGCTTGACGAATTTTATGGATTGCTTGCATACCATTATACTCAAGCCGAAGAATGGAAAAAAGCTCACAGATTTCTGCAGAAAGCAGGAGAAAAAGCCGGCAGCATGGCGTCGGACACAGAAGCCCTGGAATTGTATCACCAGACCTTGAGCGCTTATCACCGTGCCTTTGGTCAGCAGATCGACCCCTTTGACGCGGCGGTAATGAACAGAAAGATGGGCGAAGCACTGTTCAGGAAGGGTCAGCATCACCTGGCTGAGGATTATTTGATCAGGGCTCTGAACTATTATGGTGGTGAATTTCCGACAACCAGATTCAAATATAATTTAATGCTTGTTAAAAATATCTTTAAACAGTTCATAAATCGCCTGTCTCCGATGAAAAAAAGCGCCTCTCATGATAAGATTTCTTATCAAAAAATTCAGGAAATTTTCCTTATCAGGCACGCTCTTGGAATCATGTATTTCTTTTCTAAACGAGAACTTTTTGTGTTGAATACTCTTTGTGGAATGAATGAACTGGAACGTGCTGAACACAAAACAGGGATGCTGTTAAGTTTTCTTGCTTCTGGCATTATTTTGACAACCATCGGTTTTTTCAGACTGGCAAAAATATATTTTCGAGTTGCAGGTAAGGTTGTTTCTGACCGCCCAAAAGACAGGGCGCATTATTTTTATTTGACAGGATATTACGAAGACTGCAGATGTAATTGGACAAAAGCGCAGGAACTTCTTGAACACGCTATTCAGTTCTACAGAGAGACTGGAGAGGTAAAAATGTGGGCCGCAACTGTCTGCGTGATCATAGAGCTTTCCGTAAGACTCGGTTCAGATTTGAACGAAGCTTTGGATAAAGCGGTTCTGGTCCATGAAATGGGCGTTGAGACCGGTGACAGCCAGCTTCTTGCATGGGGCTTGAGCAATATCGGACTGGTCATGCTGCATATGGGCAAGGCCCAAGAGGCGGCAGCAAAATTCCAGGAGTCGACTTTGCTGCTGGCTTCTATTCCAGATTACTATATTTTACTGTGTTCTTACAATCACTTAATCAATTGTTATCTTGAGCTGGATGAACTTAAGAAGGCAGAAAAGATTATGGAAAACGGCCGGTTGATTATTGACAACCACGGCCTTATTGGCCCTTTTGCGGCCGGATTCCAGCTGAAGAAAGCCGAAGTACTGATTAAGAAATTCGAAAATGAAGACAACGCAGTCAACCGTTCGCGGGCTTACCAGGCATGCGGAATGGCTGTTGGCAGGGCCGGGGTTTTCAAGGCCTATCTTCCTGAGGCCTATATTCATCTGAGCCGCCTGCAGTATTTAGATAACAGGAGAAAGCACGCGGCAACACTTGCGAAAGGCATTGCCCTGGCAAAATCACAGGGAAACAGGCTTGCTCTGAACCAGGCGGATAAAGTGAAATTGAGATACGCCGATTCAGCAGTATAACAAGATGCTGCCGCAGCTGGCGTGTATGGTCCCCTCCTGAAGCCTGCTGATAATCATAAGTTAATCCGTGAAGTTAATGTGTCGCGCAGGAAAGGCAGGGATCAAAGAGCCGGACACAGCGTCCGATGAGATATTCTCCTTCTTTGGAGAGGGAATCGTTCAGGATGTACCTTTCCGCGATATCCCTGATCAGCAGGTTGATAAAGGCATTGTTGAATTGCGTCGCCACCAGCAGGCGCGCTTTTTCCAGAATGCCCCGGTTGACGAGATAGGTGTGCAGAAGCACGCCTCTCGGGGCCTCGATAATGCCGTTGCCTTTCCCGCTCACGTTGCAGTCCACCTCGTTTCTCAGTTCACTAGGATCCAGGTCGGCGCACAATTCCAGAATCCGGTTGGCAGCCCAGAGTATCTCCAGTATCCGGCAGATATCAAAGCTTTCCAGAGTAAGAG
The DNA here is from genome assembly GCA_003566455.1 of Desulfonatronovibrio sp. GTDB lineage: Bacteria > Desulfobacterota > Desulfovibrionia > Desulfovibrionales > Desulfonatronovibrionaceae > Desulfonatronovibrio. The sequence continues at coordinate 3,057 of PXDF01000218.1, read as the reverse complement.
CGGATTTGTCCCGGAAGATGCCGGCGATTTCCAGGCCGCGAACTTCTTCATCCGCCATTGGGCCGTCTTCGGCGAGGAATCTGGCCAGAGGCCCGACCATAAATATCCCTTCCGGGAAGCCAAGACGGGTCAGATAGGGAATTTTGGCCAGGCTGTCCCCTCCCCGCATTTCCGAGATATGATCAGGGAACTCGTCAGCGTTAAAAACATCCGTAATGTTTCCCAGGCGATCAAATATCCTAAACTGATAATCCTGGCCGTTACGGCTTACTGAAAGAAGGTTAAGACGCTGTTCCGCGGGAAAGGGAAGATTAATTTCCGGGTTCTGGAATTGGCCGGTCCGGGTCAGCCGGATCACACTTTCCTTAATTTCTGAAGCCGTATTTCTCACCTGATTGATAATGTCGCGGTCAATCGGCTGGAAAAAATTTCCAATGCCCAGAGAAACGGGGTGCGTGGCTCGTCCGCAGAGCAGCTTGATGATCCTCTGACCTCCCTGACGCAAGGCATAAGCTTCCCGGACTACTTGCGGGTCCCTGTCCATAAGTTCAAAAATCCCTCCCTTGGCCCCGACAAAATCCGGCATGGTCAAAAAAAAGTAGGAAAGCGAATGACTGGCTATCCATTCACCCAGGACCACAATGTTGCGCAGATTCCGCAAAGATCTGGGAGGAACGAAACCTACGGCGTCTTCCACGGCCTGTATTCCGGCCACCTGGTGGGATGCGCTGCACAATCCGCAGATCCTGGAAACTATTTGCGGCACATGTTCTATCCGTCGTCCCTGCATAAATTTCTCAAAGCCCCTGAATTCGTGAACCATGAAGCGGGCTGTTTTGACGCGGCCTTTATCAACGTGGATCTCCATATTGGCATTACCCTCGATGCGGGTGGCTTTATTCAGGTAGATAAGGCTCATCTTATTCTCGTTCTTTCGGTACCCAGGTACGGTTGAAAGGACAAAACATTGTTGGACCGTGTCCTGAGTGAGCGCAAAACCGGCTTGATCGCCTCTTCACTTACTCCGGAGCGGACCTTGACCATACTCAAAAACACATCCTGAAAAGTATCGCCTTTGTGCAGGCGTTTCAGCACAGCGCCCGCGGGTCCCTTACACCCCCAGCAGGGAACGCCGTTCACTGGACAGTCAGCGTTGCAGCCGCCCTGGGTCTGCGAGCCCATGCACACAGTTCCCTGCGAAAGAAAACACACGCTTCTGTCATCTTTCAGCGGAGGCATGATGGAGATGTGGCCTGATTCTTTGTTCGCAGGCTTCCTGCCGCACTCAGAGCAGACAATTCTGGAGGAGAGTCTGTTCCGGGTCTCGCCCGTGATTTCCATGACCAGCTGGCGCAGCAGTTCGACGTTTGGAGGACAGCCGGAAAGGTAATAATCCACCCGGACAAAGTGATCTATGGGACAGGCGCGGCGATGGAATCCTGATTCCCGGCCCAGGAAAGAAACCCCGCGGCTGCCTGAAAGATAATACGCGTATGAGTCGAGGGTTTTATCGTAGGACTCACGGATAAGTTCCTCTACTTCAAAGCGATTGGCCATGGAAGGAATTCCTCCTATGGCGGCGCAGGAACCCCATGCTACCATAATCCGGCATTTGGAACGTATTTCTCTTAATTTATCCTCGTCCTCCCGGACGCGAACTACGCCATCCACCACGGCGATGTCCGTCTGGGTGATTCCACCTTGATCCATCAGCAGGGGGCAATAGACAAAGCGGACTTGTTCCAGAAGCCTTGAGAGTTCCGCCGGCTTGTCCAGCAGGGCTGCGCCGCATCCGCCGCAGGAGGAAAGAGAGGCAGCGGCTATCCTTATTCGTTCCTGTTTTTTGAAAACCGGAGGAAGACATTTCTTCACAACCTCCCGGCTTTCTTCATGGTCAGTAAGAGCGGCCAGAAACAGGCGGAGTCTGAGCACCTGCATGCGCAGCACATAAAGGGCTATAAGAGGACGGCTGCGGATCTGATCAAGAAATGAATCATTATTGACAGCCAGTAATTGGGTCTGCTGGACGGCCAGGGCATCCGACCGGTAAGGCAATTGTTCCAGAAATTCAGTCTGACCGAAGAAGTCGCCCGGACCAAGATGAATAGCGGGCAATTTGTTACTCAAATCCCCGATCTCCACCTCACCCTTGATGAGAGCGAACATGTTTTTTCCGGGTTCGCCGCGTTGATAAATAAGCGTACCGGGCTCATAAGATAAACACAGCTCTGGAGGTATGGTGAATACTGACAGGTTCAGGCAATCAGGTTCATCCTGATCGGAGCTTTCACCTCCCCCCGGCGTCTTCTCCAGAACCTGCTCCTTGTTTTTCTCTTCTCCTGAAAAGGTGTCTGCCGCGTTATCCTTTAAGGCGGAATCCCCGGGCAGTGTGCATCTAAATGATTCATCGGCTTCGATTTTATTGCGCAGAATCTTTCTGGTGTTCTCGATTCGCCTGGCGATGCTCCTTATAAGGTGCAAGGAAACGCCAGGATCCTCCCGCAATTTGACCATGAAATTTTCCTTGTTCAGGGGCAGAAGGCGGGTTTTACGGATCGCCTTGACAGTCGCGGAGCGGTAGTAGTCGTCTACAAGAACCATCTCACCGAAGAAATCACCCTGCTCCAGCAATGCCAGGACCAGATCGCCGTCCTTATCCTTGCGGCTGACTTCTACCGCGCCTGATTGTATGATAAAGAACGAGTCACCTTTTTCCCCCTGACGACAGACGGCTTCTCCCCTTTCATAGACCACGCCGTAAAGTTCTTCTCCCAGATCCATCTTCCGCCTCCAGTAAAAATGAGCCGGTAAAAAGGTGTTTAGCAGAATTTAAGAATGATCATGTTGGATATCAGAAAAACAATCTGTCAGTTTGGAGAGTTATCCATAAGACCCTGACGGAATTAAACTTGATCGGATAAGATTATGTAAATAATATCTTCTAAGTAACTTCATAATAAACTGGACCCCGGATCAGGTCCGGGGTGACGGTCAAAGAAGGCTATTCCCCTTTTCCGTCATTCCGGCGAAAGCCGGAATCCAGGGTTAATGCTGTAT
>PXDF01000027.1 GCA_003566455.1 Desulfonatronovibrio sp. | reverse complement strand
GGGATATTCAGCCGGGTCGGTTGAAGGAGAGTCCTTGTAGTAGAACTGCTTCAGGTCTTCATCAGAATACATGTTGATCATTGCCGGAATCCCGCCATTGGTGGCGCAGGTCCCCAGCGCGATAAGTATCTGGCATTTCTTGCGCATCTCCAGAAGAACTTCCTTGTGTTCCTCGTTGCGCACGCCGCCTGAAACAATGCCCACCACAGCTTCAGGGATGCTCAACTCTTTTTCCTCACCGGTCTGACCGAAATATTTCTTGTCAATCAAAACCGGTATATGCACGAAGTCCAGGTTGTTGACCAAGAGGTCAACCAGGACATCTCCAATATTGAGAATAGCGATTTCACACCCCGCACAGGAGTTCAACCACTCTTCAGCTACTGTTACCTTGGTCATATAAGCACCTCCATAAAAGGCGGGGACCTCAGGCCCCCGTTGCCATTAGGCGTTAACAGCCTCTTTCTGGGCTTTTACAGGATTTGGCCCAAGAGACCTGATTTTTTCGGTAAATTCGGACACCACCTGGGCGAACCTGGGTGCTTCCGCTGACGATACCCAATCCAGTTTAAATCTCTCAGGGTCAATTCCCAAATCTTCCAACACCAGTTTTATGGCCTGCGCCCTGGCAAAGGCTTTGTGATTACCATCCAGGTAATGACATTCACCAAGGTGTCAGCCAAGGACCAAGACACCGTCGGCGCCCCTTTCCAAAGCTTCTACAACCAAATTAGGATGGACCATTCCCGAACACATTACTCTGATTGCGCGCATGTTGGTGGGGTACTGCAAACGGGAAACACCCGCCAGATCAGCTCCGGCGTATGCGCACCAATTACAGAGAAATCCGACAATGACGGGTTCGTATTTTTCAGCCATCGAAATTTCTCCTTATATTGTTTTAAACATTTTCCAGGGCCGCGTAGATCTGGGCCTTGAGCTGTTCATTGGTAAAACCATGCACATAAACTCCGTGCTTGGGACATGTGGCTTCACAGATGCCGCAACCCTTGCACAGGGCATTATTGGTATCAATCTTTTTATGTTCCACACCATCTAGTTCATAACCGGTGAGACTGATGGCTCCGTAGGGACATGTGTCCACACAGATGGCGCAACCGTCGCAGTTGTCGGTAACATATGATTTGATGGAATCAAGAGGCATGACCGCTTTGGACAGGATTGTCGTGGCTCTGGATACAGCCGCCTGAGCCTGGGCAATAGCCTCATCAATAGGCTTGGGATAGTGGCACAGGCCGGCCAGGAACATTCCGTCAACACTTAAGTCGACCGGACGCAGCTTGGCGTGGGCTTCCTGCAGAAACCCATCGTTGTTAAGGCCGCACTTGTAAAGATCAACCAGGTCCTTGTTGTCTGCGGGAAGGATGGCTGAAGCCAGCACCAGATAACTGGTTCTGATTTCCAGATCTCTGTTAAGAACATGATCTTTTACCGTGACCACGAGATCTTCTCCATCCTTGACCACTGTTGGTTTGGACTTCCATCTGTAGCGAATAAAGATGACGCCCTTTTCCCGGGCCTCTCTGTACAGATCTTCCCTTGCACCGTAGGTGCGCACGTCTCTGTACAGGACATATACGGGCATCTGAGGATTGGTTTTTTTCAGTTCAAGGGCGGAATGCATTGTATGGGTACAGCAGACCCGGCTGCAATAGGGCCTGTCCGGCTCACGGGAACCCACGCATTGGATGAATACCGCGCCCTTGGCCTTTTCCAGAGCAGGCTTGTGCTCAAGGAGTTCCTTATCAAATTCAAAGTGGGTAAATACCCTTTCATCCTCACCATAAAGATATTCATTGGGCTTAAGCTCCTGGCCGCCGGTACAGATTACGGCAATGCCATACTTGATGGCCCTTTTTTCGCCTTCAATCTCAACCTCGCTCACAAAATCGCCCACAGCCCCTTTGCTGGTCTTGAGCCGGGCGTTTTTATAAAGTTTGATATTGGGATTATTTTCAACCTTGGAAATAAGATCTTCCAGGAATGGCTTAATTTCCTCGCCGCGCCAGGTAGTTGCCAGACTCCAGGCGTTTCCGCCCAGTCTGTCTGTTTTCTCCAGCAGAATGGTTTCATACCCCTGATCAGCCAGGCCAAGGGCCGCTATCATTCCGGAGACTCCTCCTCCCACAACCAGGGCTGATTGATTCACGTTCACGGAGAGATGCTCCAGGGGCGAAAGCATGGAAGCCTTGACCACCGCCATTCTTAGCTGATCCTTGGCCTTTTCAAAGGCCTTTTCAGGCTCTTTGGAATGGACCCAGCTGTTCTGGTTGCGGATATTGGCCATTTCAAAGAGATATTCGTTCAGTCCGGCATCCTTCATGGTTTCCCTGAACAAGGGTTCGTGGGTCCTGGGCGTACAGGCCGCCACAACAACCCGGTTCATGTTATGCTCGGCAATCTTCTCTTTGATCATAACCTGTGTGTCCTGGGAGCAGGAAAACAGGTTGTTGTCCACAAAGACCACGTTGGGCAGGCTTTGAGCATACTCAGAAAGAGCCTTTACATCAATGGTTCCGGCAATATTAATGCCGCAGGAACAGACAAAGACTCCCACCCTGGGCTCTTCCCCTGTGACATCCTTTTCAGGAGGAAAGGTCCTCTCCTTGGCCAGGGTTCCTCTCTGAGTGCTAAGGGCGATTGAAGCCGAAGCCGCCGCTGCCGAAGCGTCTGTTACTGACTGGGGAATATCCTTGGGAGCCTGAAAACATCCACTGGCAAAAATGCCCGGGACATTGGTGGCTGAGGGAGAAAAACTTGAACTTTCGGCAAATTTGTATTTATCCAGTTTGATATTCAGTTTGCCGGCAAGCTCCTGGACGCTCTTGCTCACTTCCAGGCCTGTGGACAGGACAAGCATATCAAATTCTTCAACAACCCTTTGACCGGTTTCTTCATTGAAGTATTCCACCTCAACTCCCCCATTGGGTCCAGGAGTTGTGCTGTGGACTCTGGTATTGACAAACTTGATGCCCAGAGCTTTTGCCAGGCCGAAATAATTGTCAAAATCCTTTCCATGGGTCCGGATATCCATGTAAAAAATGGTCTGTTCAACATCACCCGTAGTATGCTCGGCAGTCACAATGGCCTGCTTGATGGCATACATGCAGCAGACAGATGAACAATAGCCATTATCACATTTGTTGATATTTCTTGATCCAACACACTGCAACCAGGCTATCTTTTTGGGTTCCTTGCCGTCGGAAGGCCTGACAAGATGGCCCATGCAAGGGCCGTTGGAGGAAAGAAGTCTTTCATATTCCAGTCCGGTTACGACATCTTTGAAATTGGAATACTGATAGGTATCAAAGGATGAAGGATCAAAAGACTTGAAGCCTGGAGTGAGGATTATGGATCCTACATTGATGTCCTTGACTTCATCCTGGAAATCCTGATCAAGGTCAATGGCCTCGGCCGGGCAGTATTTTTCACAGGCCCTGCACTTGCCTTTGCCCTTTTGGCCCTTATTGCCGCCCTTGACGAAAAAGATACAGGTCTCCTTTTCAATGGCGTACTTGAGGGGAACAGTCTGACCGTATTTGATATAGGCCGACTTTCTGGGAACCAGACCCTCGTTGTATTCATCAGGAACCTTCTTGGGACACTTTTCCGCGCACAGGTTACACGCGATACATTTTTCCATGTCAATGATGCGCGGTTTCTGGCGGACAGTAACCTTGAAGTTGCCTTCACTGCCGCTGATGTTTTCTACCTCTGCCAGAGTCAAAAGCTCAATGTTCAAGTGCCGACCGCACTCGACCAGTTTTGGCGAGATAATTCACATGGAGCAGTCATTTGTGGGAAAAGTCTTGTCCAGCTGGGACATTACTCCGCCTATACCAGCGGTCTTCTCCACAAGATAAACATAGTAACCGGCGTCAGCCAGATCCAATGCCGACTGAATACCTGCGATACCGCCGCCGACAACCATGACTGCGCCTACTTTTTCTTGTGACATATTGACCCCCTTTGCCAAAAGGTAATAAAAGGTTTGCACTAAACAGCCCGGACTATGTCTGATCCGGGCTGTGCCTGAAGTACAATAAATTTTCAAAAATCAAAGCCAGAAAATAAGCATGCTCTGTCCAGCATGTTTATTCGTGAGACTTGATAACTCAAGTCCATAAAAATTGCTAGTACTAACAAACCAGAAATTTTGAAAAAATGATAGCAATTCTATAAAAAAGGTAACACTAAAAGCTTACCATTGCGAAAATCATACGAATAAGAATGATGGACTGAGAAGCGATGCTCAAAGCAAGCTGTTCTTTAGAGATAGATCACTTTATCCTGGGCAACAGCAAAAACATCAAGCCCATGCTTTGACTTTTGTGTATTAAGTCCGTCAATAAGAAAGTCAATTTCATCATCAGTTCTTTCGCTGTTGTGGTGAAAAAGACCCAGGGATTTGACCCGGGCCTTGCCGGCCAGATCCAGGACGTGCTGAACAAGTGAATGGCCAAAGCCTTTTTTCTGTTGGTACTCCTCCTGGGTGAAGTATTCCGCGTCATGGACAAGCAGGTCCGCGTCCTGGCAGAATTGAGCATAGTCTTCAAATGCTCTCGCGCCGTTGTGCTGAAACCCCAGTTCATTATCAGTCAGAAAGACAAAGATTTTGCCTTTGTTTTCCAGGCGGTATCCCAGGCCGAGATTGGTATGAGACAAAGGTATGCTTCTGATTTTTACCGGACCCAGGAAAAACTCTGAATCTACTTCACAGAAAGAAAAGCTCGCGGACAGGTCTTTGGCGCTCACTGGAAAATGGGGAGCAGCCATCATGTCCTTGACTACTAATTTTTCAGGATTGCCCTGATAGCGGGGATTATAATGAAACCGGAGCCTGCTCCCGGGAACGAACAACAGGGGAAACATGGGAAAGCCTGTGATATGGTCCCAGTGGGTATGAGTCATGAGCACGTCCAGATCCATTCTGTTTGTGCGCAGGCAATCCCGCCCCAATGCCGGGGCGCCTGTTCCAAAGTCAATCATTATGGTCTGTTCATAACCATCCGCCCTGACTTCGATGCAGGATGTGCTGCCGCCGTATTTCAGGTACTTTTTTCCTGAAACCGGTGATGATCCTCTTGCGCCCCAGAATCTGATATACATTATATCTGACCCGATATTTTCATGGCTCAGGCGGCGAGGTTACAGTTCCGGCTCAGAAGCCGGAAGCAGGCTGCCAGCAGGCATCGCCCCCTGCTTTGTTTTCATGATCCAGACCCCGTCCCAGTCTGGTCTTGGAGGTAAGTGTATCATTTTCTGGCTCCTGTCAATATAAACCAGCGACGGTTTGTCAAGGGGTGTTATTCCCAGAACCTTGCTGAAGAGTCTCCGGGCTTCATCCCAGGGGGGGGCCTGGCTCCGGTGAACAGCCAGGTTCTTTTCAGATAGGCCTGTGACAGAAACCGCTATTCTGACAAGGCACCGGGAATCAACCTGCTCTTGAAACAGAATGAACAGCTTGCAGCAGTGGAAATCAAATCCGGATCCTCCCTCAACCATAATTTTTTAACTCATACTTTAAAAAATTCCCGGCAAGCTATATTAGTTCATCAATGTTTTTCGCGTATCAATCATTTGAGTCCGAATTTCTCATTAAACTCATCTTCGTAACTTTTTTGAATATCGTCATTTTTCGCGGCGACTGAATCTTTTGCTGCCGAAATTGTTTTTTTACCCTTATCCTCTTCCAATTTTGCCAGGCGCTTCAGAATATCCTGAACCATGGGAACATCTTCGATTCCGACCAGGATTATGAAATCCCCAGAACCTTTACAGGCATTGCAAGTTAACTTCTCGGGTTCGCCAACCAGCTTATATGTCAGCAACAGCAGCTTGTACTCCTCAGCAGACATGCTCCTAAGCGCCCCCGGAGGATATTTCTCCATGAAATCCAGCCATAAAGGGTTTGATATGTAACCTGACCCCTGACATTCAACACATGGAGTATTCTTCTGGACCAGATACTCTTCCATTTTCACCTCCTTTTTATAAAGTCTTTCTCAGTTAATCTGTCCTTATGGTCAAAACAAGAATTTTTAAAGCCTTGATCTTTTTCTCAGCTGCTGAACCGAATAAAATGTTGTTTATCCTGACCACAACAACCTCCTGATACTTTTACCACACCCATCAGCAACCCGTCAGTTTGTAACTCTCACGAACTGAATAAAGCCAGGCCTATAGATACCAATGAATTGCTGATTTTTTTCAATAAAAGCATTTGGTTGCGTGAAAAATTATAAGGGCCGGGTTTCAAAGGCCAAGAGCAGAGACCTTCAAAGGTTTGCAAATAAATTTGTGCGGATAAATTTTTACGCTGGTTATAATAAATTTTCAGCCTGCCTGACTGGCAAGTAAAGCAGTGCGTGCGCCTGTTTGAACCGTGCCTGTCCCCCTGAGGCAGACAGGTAATAATCTGATGTTTGCAGCGGGTGAAAAGGATTATTTATATCCTTTCCACGCGGGCAAAAACGATGCTCAGATTGTCTCTGCTGCCGTTTTCCATGGCTTTATTTATAAGTATTTCCGCCATTTCTGCTAAATCCAGAGACGAATCCAGAACCGAACTCATCAGTTCAAAGCTTATGCTGGCATGAAGTCCATCGGTTGTCAGAATGAGCATATCTCCTTTTTCCAGCTTGAGACTGCCAAAATCCGGCTTGACCTCAGGAGAACCCAGGCATTGATCAAGCACGTGGCGCAGGGGATGCTTGAGTGCTTCTTCCGGGGTTATTTCTCCGGATTCTATCAGTTCCCAGACAAAGTTATGATCTTTGGTAATCTGACGCAGGTTGCCGTTACTCATGTGATATAGTCTGGAGTCGCCCACATGAGCCCAGATGGCCATGCTGTCCATGGTCAGCACAGTGGTCAGGGTGGTGCCCATGCCCACGAGGGCTTCATTCTGAGTGGTGATGTCAATGATCCTGTCTCCGACATCCTTCAGAAGAACAGACAGATCCTCCGGTCTGGCTGGCATCTGTCTGTCTATTCTTTCCATATTGCTCATCGCGATGTCCGAGGCCAGGCCCCCGGCAGCCTCTCCTCCCATTCCGTCGGCAATGGCCAGCAGGACATGATCCTTATCTATTTCTTTTGTGAGAAAACGATCTTGGTTTTCAAGACGATAATTACCAATGTGGCTTCTTCCGTAAATACTGCTAAATTTATGCTTCACAAATTTATACCAACTGGAGAGTTCATTCTTTCAGATTTCCACTATACCTGTGCATTGGTAATGATTTAAAATTTTCAATCATTTGCAGTGAAAACTTGGACTTTCTAAACTCTAGTAAGTATCGATAAACTCCGACATGCGAATTTTTATTCCCATTTCTGAGGCCTTGGTTCCGAATTCTTCCAAAATAATTTTCAAGCCCTGCTGCTGTTCTGGTGTATGAAATAACAGCAATGAAGTTACCGTCCGTTCTTTTTTTTCCGGAAAACTTAGTGGGCTTTGTTTTTGAGAATAAAATTTCAACAAATCTTTCTTGGCATGCTGGGTACTTTGGTACCGTTTATCTGGATCACATCTGGTACATTTTTTTATAAACTCCCTGACGTTATGATCAAGGTCAGGTATAATTTCTGCCGGATCCGGGATGTCAAATTTACAATACTTGTCCATTAAATCTGAAAGATTATCTTCATAAAAGGGTCTTCGACCCGTAACCATCTCATAGGACATGATCCCAAGAGAATAAAGATCAGACCTGAAATCCACAGGCTTGCCGTCAATTTGTTCAGGGGAGGCGTAATAGACGGTCCCGGCGATGTTCATATCCTTAGTTCCGGAAGCGCAGGCTAAGCCGAAGTCCAGAAGCTTAACCAAGTCGTCAGCCAGCAAGAAAATATTCCCAGGTTTTATGTCACGATGCACAATATCATAGCTATGCGCACACATCAGGCCATTACATATCTGAATCAGAATATTTACGCAGCGTTCAACAGGAATTGGCCCCACCTTTTTCATCATTTCCTTCAAAGATACGCCCTCTAGACACTCCATGATTATAAAGATTGTTCTGTATATTTCTTCAATATCATAGACACTCACAATATTGGGATGACGCATGCGGGCTATGATTTCAGCTTCACGTCTGAAAGTTTCCAGAAACACTGGCTCCATGGCCATATCATGCTTCATCATTTTTATGGCCACTGGCATCTTTAAAAGCTTATGCATGCCCCTGTATACAATTCCCCACCCTCCTTTGCCGATTTTATTGCTGAGCAGGTACTTGCCTACAGTTCTATCTCTGACAAATACGCTGGTTTCAAAACGTTTGGACATGATTTCAGTTAAAAAAAGTCTCAAATCCGGATGATCTTCCGCAAGAGCATCAAAATCTTTGCTGGCCAATCTCCAAAGCACCATATCTGTCTGTGCTTCAACATTCGCTGCTCTGGGCTCGCCGGTCAAAACGGCCATTTCACCCACCACATCCCCTGTTTTAAGCTCTGCGATCTTACGGGCATTCCCTTCATTTTCAATAAAAACTTTACAGATCCCCTTTTGAATCAAGTAGAGGCTATCCCCGTTCTCACCCTGGCAGATGAATCTTTCTCCAGGCCTCACTTTGATGCGCTGGAAAGAGTTGAGTAACAGGCTTAGCCCCACATGTGAGATGGTTTCAAAGAAACCGGTCAACCTAAAAAAGAAAAGGTCCCCTGGTGAAGGTTTTTCAGGGTCAGTTTCCCACACCAGTCCTTCACCCGATTGAGAGTCGGCTGTAAGATATTGAATACCGGTATGAAAGGTTTTCGTTGCTTCGGCTTTTTTGGACCAAGAAACTTTTGCCGGACGAACTTTCCATTGACCAGTGTCCTTGTCAGGCAAGGCAATATTCATAACAACACCGTTGGGTAGCTTGAAAGGCATGTCCAGGAGGACTCCTTCATCAGAACAATTTTTTAGGTCTGCGTACATATATAAAAGGTCTTTGGAAAAGCCTCCTAAACTGCAGGCCAGTCCTTTTGACTGAACTATACAAAGCTTAAAGTTATTCGGAGTGTCTCGAGTGAACTTACGACGTTCCTGATACTTTTGCTGATGCATGAAAAACCTCCAGCAGAAAACAGATATCTGTGTTAGATTCTTTCTTTAGTATAACTTTTCTTTTATCCTGATTTAAAAACAGAATCAATATCTATTCATCCCTGATGAAAAAATCACTAATTTTTCAAACAGTTAACCTGCGGACAACTTTTACCCATTTCATGCATTGC
>PXDF01000198.1 GCA_003566455.1 Desulfonatronovibrio sp. | reverse complement strand
CTGCAGGGCCAGGTCCGGATAAGCCTCCTGGAGACTATTTCCTGATGCGGCCACGGCTTGACCGGTGCTGTTTCCATGCCTACATAGCGTCCTCCGGGCAGCCTTGGGCCATCCTTGATCAGGGAGAATCCAAGGCGTTCCAGGGCGGACGGCGGCTCAATCTCATGTTTTAATTCCTCTAAGCCATCGATTTCAGAAAGCCTTGTAGTATTTTCCCCTATCTGGATAAGTTTCTGTTTTACCGCTTCCGGCAGGGTCAAGACCCTGATGAACGGATTCCGGTTTTGCCAGAGCTGCTCAAAAGAAAAAGCAGCATCATCAATTCGCTGCCTGTCTCTTTCCCCCCACCAGTCTGTGTGCAGGCTGATATTTTCAGCGTTATGCACCAGAGCCTTATGCGACTCGTTAAGGGAACCGGAAATATAAATCCTGCTCCCGGAACTGTCGGTGAAAATGGCCCATTTCTCATGAACGTATCCGTCCCTGCAGGAATCAAAGGGAACCGGCTCATTGGTCAGCCCGTGTACCCTGAAGCCAACCCTGACCTCGAGCGCACCACCGGTCACCATCCAGGCCAGAAGCTCTACTCCGTGCCTGACATCTTCAGGCCAAGATTCAATGCCCGTCAGTTCCCGGCTTAATTTTTCAGCCGCCCGTTTTTCATCGCCCTTGAGGATGGCTGAGACATCGGCCTGATCAAGGTCCGCGCCGACAATCATTCTCATACTGCCGCCCTTAACGCTGAAGGAGGAAAAACCCTGGGAAGCTGCGGCCAGGGATGTGGACCTGAAGTAACCGGCAACACGATCGTACCTGATGCTGCGCTTCAGAACCGGGATATAAAAGTCATGGAGGATGTTGACCGGCTGGCCGTTTGGGTTAAGGGAAGATGTCTTGTAGGAATGAAGCCATTCTCTGTCCTCGAATAGCTGGTCCTGGCCGGTCTGGGTCATGTATTGTCCTTAAGGGCATTTTTGAAGATTGTATAATGCATGTTGGACTAACAGTTTGTGGAAGAAACCCCGAGGATGCTATTCAAGCCAGTTTTCCAGGATCAATCCCTCAATTCGCATAAAATGTCTGGTATTTCCGGTCACCATGTTCAAGTCATGCTCGAGGGCCGTAGCTGCAATTAAAATGTCAGCATCCTCTACCAACATGCCTTTTCGGCGCAATGAAGAATAAATTTCAGCAGCCTTGTCCGCTATGCAGCGGTCAAAATCTATTAACTCACATTCAGAGATAAAATCTCGAAATATGTTGTCTTTTTTTCTGCTTGATATATCCTTAATACCCCGCATTATTTCATAATAGGTTATAGTGCTCAGAGTAAATCTTTCATGAAACTGCAGGTAGTTTCGGGCATATGATAAAACTACTTCCTGGCCACGAATGAAGGCGGATACGATGTTTGTATCCAGAAGAGCTTTTTTCATAACTCTATTTTCCTGCCTCTAAACATGCTCTTTCTCTGGACAGCCTGTTCAAAAAGATCACTGTCTTCTGGGCTCAGGTCACTAAGCATCCCCGCGTACTTCATAATATCAGGCTTTGAATTTTTCTGTTTTTCTTTTAGAATTTCTTCTTTCATAAAGTGAACCATTTTGATTATTTTTTCTGCATCATCCCTATCAAGCCCTTTTATTTCCTGAAGCAATCTTTCTTCAATACTTCCGTACGGCTGCATAACAACCTCCTTGTTCTTTCATCTCAACCCAAAGATAATCCCATGGGCTTCTTTTTTCAAGGCTTCGTCAGGAATTTCAGTCGCCCAGACCCCCAGCAGGTCCAGGACAACCGCCTCTTTTCCCTGGGTATGCTGATCCATATAGGCCCTGGCAACTGGAATATCCCCTTCCCTGTAGGCCATGATAACTCCGCACAGAGTATCCCATTCTGTCTGGGGAAATTCCAGTCTTCTGGGATGACGTTCTTCAGGAGAGGCAACCCTGAGCTTTGAACCTTTGCGCACCAGAGGGGCATGACAGCCGGTCCCTGACTGTCTGGAAGTTCTGCCGCGGACGGCGCTTCCGGCCCTGGAGGAATTATATCCTATAAAACGTCCATCAGCGTTATATCCACCTGTTTTGCTTTCTACAGCAATGTTCAGGGACTTGGAAATGTTCAGCACTTGGTCAAACGGGATTTCACCAGTCCTGAATATGCCGAACAGGGTGACAGCCATGGCTGCTTCCGGGGAAAGATCAGTCACTTTGAGCCGGCCATTGGTTATCCTCTGGATCTGATTTTCCGAAACAACACGACTTGCTTCATTCATGGCCCGGATGGGACCAACTTCTTCTTCACCGTCAATAACCGGCCATTGTTCTGACAGGACCCGCAGTGCTCGCCCATAAGAGGCCACCATTTCATCCACAGGATTGAGCTTCAGAACCTGAAATTCCTCCAGGCCCTGCTTAACCGCCTGCTGAATCCTGTGCTGCACGCCGCTGCCTCCAAAACCGCTCCACAGAGCAGGTTCTTGTGATTCTACTGTTCTTTTGCGGCAGGAAATAAAGATTGAGCTGGCAGCACCTGCTTTATCCATAAGATGCATGGAGTGACTGCTTTCTGATTCTACAGGGACAGTAGCTGTTATGGTCCATCCGCTTGTGATCAGGGATCTGGTCAGGGCCTCCCAGGCGTCCTGACTCTTATGGGTGAACATGAGAGTCAGGATGCCCATAGGCTTCAAAACTCTGCGGCATTCCTGAAAAATATCGGTCATCATTTTTTCGTAAGCCATTTGAGCGTGCCTGGCACCTCCGTCCCGATCCGGATTGGCCACGGCCTCATTCTGCTTGTCGGTCAGCCGCCTTTTGAAGTAATCAGGATAAAGGTCGCCCAGGGTCCTTTTCTGCCAGACATAAAAATAATCAGAGAGTTCAGCATACTGGACATTGTTGTAATATGGCGGGTCCATGCAGACCAGGTCCACGGAACTTTCCGGAACAAAAGGCATGTAAGCCGCTGTACCGCAATTGATAGTCACTTTCGAGGCAGATACCAATTCCGGCATAAGTTCTGCCATGCCCTTGTATGCGTCATAAATCTGGGAAAGGCACCAGGCAAAACCTGAGTTAGGTCCGGAAAAAATCATCTCTCCGAAAGTCCATTTCAGAGAAAAGTCATGACGACCAAAATTACCCTTTACAATGCCCCGGGTATACTCCCATCTTGTCTGCCTGCTGTTGTAATCTACCCCCTTGTCAATGGCGAACTGCAGATATGTAATTACAGCCCGGGCTTTGTCCTGTCCAAGTTCTGAAATGATCTCCGGCTTAAGCCGGTTCAGCTCCTCCACCAGATGCAGGTGTCCCAGAAGCTGGCGCGGGGTGAACATGTCGCACCAGCGCTCCATGCCAACTCTTAAAGGTTCTTTTGTTTTGTGTGCAAGAGGAATTTTTTCCGTGGGAATGAGACCTTGGGATTCCCAGCGGTCCCAGTTTTCCTTGAGCCGATTCTCTGCTACCTTAAGGGCAGCAAAGTCCTGTTCATTGGGAGGTCTGAAAAAGCGGATTTTTTCTGTTTTGATCTCGCCTTTTTTGTCACCGCTCTTATACCGCAATGGTTTGCCGTTCTTGTCCAGTCTGGGCTGGAACCTGACGGCCACTACACAGTACAGACGGTCCTTCCATCTGCCCAGGGCTGATTCACCCCTGGCCTGGGATTTGATTTCTTCGGCACTGATGGCCTGTTTGCAATGGATGCAGGTCCCGATTCCCCTGGTCACAGATGCAAAGCCAGGGTCCTCTCCTGCAGGTCCTTTTCCTTTGCTTGCCCGGTAGATTTCAAATCTTACCTTTCCATTTCGCTGCCTGCCGTCAGGAACAATCTTGATTCCCCATTGTTTGCCGTCCTCCTTGCTCAGCCAGCAGGTATTGAGCAACGGGGCGTCTCCATGGCAGTTGGGGCATATCACCTGGCGACAGTAGAGATAATCCACAATAGATTCACTGTTAAACTCTTCAGCAAGCTGGGTATTGTTGGATAAGTGCATTTTTAAAAGTCGCACTTCGGATTCAGGAAGTGCCTGATTATCCGGAAAAACCACTGACAAGATCGCGTTAGAATTCTTCAGTAAAATGCTTCCGTATTCTTCAATTCTTTTGACCAAACCAAAGCCATATCTTGCTGGATAATCCAGGGTAGAATGTAAAATTACAGACGCTACAGGATTCAGCTCATTTGCAATAACTTTGTATCCAAGGCGAAGGGCTTCAAAAGGAATGGAACCACCACCTGATGTTGGATCGAGGATAGTAGCATTCTTGGACTCAGGGTAGAAAGGGGGATTTTGAAAAGCTCTTTTATATCCATATGGATCACCCGGAAACCAAACACCAGATGCTTTTCCGAGTGCTTTTTTTTCATTGGCCCAGTCTGGATCGGCAGGGACGAACTTGACCTCAAGTTTTGTCCCTGGATCAAGACTTGGTAGTTGAGAAGCTTCTTTTTCCCATTTTTCAATAATTGTTTTAAAAGAGGAAAGTTCCTTTTGTTTGCATTTATTTAAAAAGTTTTGGATGCTTAAGCGTAACTTGTTTTCCGTTTTAAGTTCATTGATTATTTTGTCATCAACTTCAAGAATCTCTTGTCCATCTTCCAGTTTTTGCACTTTGTCCAACAGCTTTCCGGTCAGGGTCCATTCCACACCGTTGATCTCCACGACTTTCTTTTCAATGCCCAGTTGGCGCAGAAACCAGTCAGGGTCAGTATCAGCAGGCAGAAGAGATGCCAGGACAGCTGCCCGGGAAGGGGTCAGAGGACGCCTGGCCCACCATACATGCAGGTAATAAAGAGGTGGAAGGGCTGAGCTTGCCCCTCTTTCCCGCTGGGTTTCAGCCCCTACCTGGTGGCAGGGAAAGCCTGCTTCTATCAGCCGAAGGTCATTTTTCCATGATTCACTCATATTATTCCCGGTCTGCTACCTGAGTTCGTAGAGCATTGATTCAACATTGGGGTCTTTTGGATGGCCGGAAAGCATGATTTTCATCCCGGCCGTGGCCCACCTGTTGGCTGCATCGCCATAAGTGGTCATTCTGGAAAACCAGTATCCCGCCTCTTCCCTGGTGAAGCGGTCCACCCGGCGGGCTATGAGTTCGATCCGGTCCAGCTCCTTGATCCTTTCCTGAAGCTTGAAGATCAGGGCCATTTTGTAACCTGCCTCATTATCAAGAGGGAGATTACCCCTGAATTCAACTCTTGAACCGTTCAAATACTGGTGAAGTTCCAGGGGGATGTCCCGGTGATCAGTGACCCTGGCCAGAATTGTCCGCAATACAGGAATGCACCGTTTCTGAGTCGGTCCGTAGATGAGCCCTTTTTCCACCAGTATGGAGCGGGGGGCGACCAGACCATCAACATCGGTTCTCTGATCAGGATGGATGCGCTGTTTAATCACAAAAACAGGCAGGGGCTTGTCCTTGTGCTCGGTAACCCTGAGCACCCAGGGTGCTTTGGACAGCTGGGGCTTAACAAACTTATAGTGGTGCTTGTGCTGCTGAATCTGTTTTTTTGATGATTTATTTTTATTCACACGGGCTCCGAATTATTTCATATTCTTTTTAAGTTCTTTGATTAATGCGCAGTCCTCTTCCGGCTCACTGATTTCAATAAAGCATTCTGTGTTTTCTTTTGCCTGGATCAGGCTGCTGACAATCTCAAAAAGTTCTGCCAGGTCTTTCATGGATTCCGGGCCGGCGTTTTCAACTCCAATACGCAGGTTTCCTCCGGAAGGCAGGTTAAGTCCTGTCAGGTCAAGAAAATCAATGCTGGCCCTTCCTCCACGTGCGTATATGGAACCGATCCTGCGAAGGAGAGGCATGACAGCCCTTGTTCCTTCCAGGCCTGAAAGACGGAAAGCCTTATCTTCTTTTTTCAAGAGATTCTGTTTTACAGCCTGGGCCGGGGTGATGATTACGTCCTCAGGATCAGGCATATACAGTGCGGCCCTGTCGCCCCGGATCAGGTCGGTTTCCATGTCCGTGCCTGAAACCGGTTTATGGGCGTAAATTCTGTTTTCACGGATAAGCTGCCTGATGGCATCATGTACGTCCTTTTCAGGCAGATCAGAATATTTTTCGCTTATCTTTTCATGAAGATAGCCAACAGTGAACTCGGGTTTATCGCCAGCCGTCTCCCGGATGTAGTCCTGAATTTTCCTGGGGTCAGGTCCTTCTGTAACACCCCAGCCCCTTTGCCTTGCTCCCTCTATGGTCACCAGGGAGTAACCTTTTTTCATATCCAGATCCAGGGGCACTTCTCCCGTGTCTGCGCTGAAAAATTCATCCGGTGCTATATTTTCAGCACTGTCCATTCGAAACATGCACCAGATATTTTTGCTGACTCCGGCCCGGATCAACTGGTTCAGCACTTCCGGTGATTCCAGCACAGGCCAGGTTCGAATACATTGAAAGTTTTCCCTGATGTGATCAACCTCAGCAACATCATTTTGCTGGAAAAACAGCTTCTTGAGATTGGTCAGAACTGAGCGGGTAGAATCCTCGCTGGCGATGAGTTCTCCATTATCACGCAGTGTTTTTCTGATCTGCTCTATTACCGGCGATCCTCCTTCACCCCCGGATGTTTTGATTTCTCTGCTTGCTATCTGTCCGCCTGCAGATGGATACCAAAGGCTGGAATAGCTTTCAGTGATGGCAGATGACAGTGAGTTTTCCCTTTCTTCATAACGGCCTTTGAATTCATCCGCATCCAGCTTCTGGGGATTAATGCCGTGATTCTGAGGATTTTTCCTGAGTTCACGCATTGCCAGTACCGTACGGGCAAGATCTTTTAATCTGTTCAGTTTTTCAACGGCTTTTGCTGTGGAAGGGGGCAGTGAAAAACCTCCTTTGGAT
Source organism: Desulfonatronovibrio sp. (assembly GCA_003566455.1). GTDB lineage: Bacteria > Desulfobacterota > Desulfovibrionia > Desulfovibrionales > Desulfonatronovibrionaceae > Desulfonatronovibrio. The sequence continues at coordinate 2,425 of PXDF01000198.1, read as the reverse complement.
GCAGGAGGCAAAATTACGACTGGATCAGGAACAAGAAGAAAGACATGATTCTGCTCCATGCGAGGTCGGTTTTCCCCTGCGGTAGTAATAAAGGGTTCGACATCAATTGTCCCTGCGCCAAGAGAGATCATGGCTATGGAGGGCCTGCCCTTTTTATCAGGTATGTCTTCAGGAACCATGACATCAGGGACAATATTGAACTGGGATATGTCGGGCCGGATCACCTTTCTGGCGGATGCATCAAGCAGGGCCTCAACCGCTTCGGCCGCAAGCCCCCTGCGCAGTCTGGCCAGGGCGATATTTATGGAAGGATCCAGGCTGGCATAGTAACGGCCCTGATTGAACCTCAGATAAAATGCGCTGTTGCTGATTTCCCTGAGGGCAGTGTCCACCTGTGGGGGTGTCAATCCGGGGAAGCTGACTTCAAACAGAGCATCCTGGCTTGCCAGGCCGAATATGCGTGAGCCCAGGCCTTGTTCCCGGCCTACCAGGCTGTGCAGAAATACTGTCTTCCAGGCATATTCATACAAAAGCCAGCCTTCAGGGTGTGGATTTTTGCGGTCAGCAAGCTCGGCATTGCTTCTGCCCCCGGTTAGGCCGTCAGTGTCCGCACCGCCTACGTCTGCATTAAGTACCGTAAGCAAGTCACTGCTTCCGGAACGACCGATCACTTCGTTGACTGTCCGCGCATCCCGCAGGTCCAGGTGACAGGTATGGATCATGGGCACGTTTATTTTTCGCTGCCATAGCCTGCGCACCGCCATGGCAAGTACGCGCAGAACCCCCCTGGTTCCTTGAAAATTTTCATAAGTGGCCAATTTGTTGTTCAGAAAATCAATAAATGTTGGATGAAAAGGGTAATGAGAAATAAGGCGTTCCTGAAAATCTTCCCGTGAAGCCTCATCCGGGAGCAGAGAAGAGTTTTTCCGGTACATGTCCATGTAGAGGGATGCTGTATTTTTTGCCGCCTGAGCATCGATGCTGGAAAAAAGACGTCTGGAAAGCACTCGTGATATTTCTGCAGCCTGGACCGGAACAATTGATGTAGCGTCCCTGGATACAACGCTGGCTATGCCTTTGATGGCTTTCTGTCCGATCTCCAGGGCCTCATCAGGGTTCATTTCCTTACCAGTGACCCTGTTCAGCAGGTCGGTCAACTCTCCGGTGGATACAGCAAAAGCATCAGCAGCGCTGGCCAGGGTCAGGACTATGGAGATACCGGTATTTGTGCGGGCAAACTCGTGCATGCTCATGAGAAAGGCAGCCAGCTGTTCGCTTCCGTCAGGCCTTGCAGCAGAAAGCCTGGCAGAATACTGAGCCAGTTCATCAATCATCACCAGGACTTTTTTCCCTTTAAACACAATCTCAAAATAATTTTTCCCGGGAGCTGAATATGATGCGGCTTCGCTTTCCACTCTTTTGTACAGTTCTTCACCACCTATCTGAAAGGCAATTTCACCCCAGAGGGGATAAGGAATCAGGGTTGCACCCTTGGGTTTGTGGACAGGAAGTTCATTGCCGGCAATTCCCACCACGCTGATTTCACCGGGATCTGGAATAATTCCTGGATCAATGATGTCGCTGATAAACTGAGCCAGTTCCTTACCTTTGTAGCCGATATGGGTGCAGGCAATGAGCGTATGGGTCTTGCCGCCCCCGAAAGCGGTTTCAAGCCTGTGGATGGCAGGGGCTGTCCCGTCTCCGCTAATTCTGGCAAATACTTCGTTGAGAACCATTTTAAAGCCGTCTGTGGCATAGGTCCCATTTACAAAAAAGTCCTCTGCATCAGTGTAAATAGGGTGAACGCCCTGGTGGTCTTCCCTGTAGTACCGGATCACCTCTGGCAGGGATGCTGTGAATATTTCGGGATTAAACGTCCCGGCTATGATGTCCTGGCGGGGTTCACAGCTGGTCATAATGCTTTGCATGAAATTGCCTCCAGTTGTTTTGGTACTATTTATTGAAGACCGAATCAGTTTTTTGGGCATCTACTCAATTGAATAAAGCTTGTTCTTTTAATGAGGCTGTTTGGTTCCTTGTATTTAAAAAGACTTATGGGGGCAACTATTGATTATACAGGCAGTTTATATCAAATATCGGAAAGGACGCTTAAAACATATTGATTTTCTTGATGGTTTTTGTCTTGCCAGAGATTTGTTGGGGCTGCGGGTGTCGGTGATGAATAAGTTCTGCAATCACAAGCTCATACTTCAATAAATTCTGGGCTGCCATACATTTTGACTGCAGAGCGGTTCTTCATCAGTATTGGTTCTTCAGCACTCCAGCACGGGGCCTGTTTTCCCTGAAGGATTTTTCAAGCCTGGTAATGGCCCTGATCTGGCAGTTTCTAAGCCCTTGCATGGGCAGGTCCGGCATATGCTGCAGGCGTTGGCGCAGGCTGGTTTGCTGCTGGATGCTTTCTTTT
>PXDF01000111.1 GCA_003566455.1 Desulfonatronovibrio sp. | reverse complement strand
GATTAATCCCAGATTAAGAATGATCTCCATTTATTCCAGCCATGGCATGACTTAGATGTTGGTCAGCCGGAAAAAGTGTTTTTACTGATTCACGGTCCCATACCGGCTCTTCCCATTGTGCGGGCTGCTCAAATTGTCCCGGCCAGACCAGAATTTCTTCACGTTTTTCGCCTTTTTGCACCATTATTTCGATCTGGCGATTGGATTGTCTGGCTTTAGGTGAGAACCTGCTGACCAGCTGGCAGGCGCTCTCAATTATGTCTGGAAGCCATTTAATGTTATTTATTGGCCTGCCGAGCCCAAGGGGTCCTGGAAATAAAACAATGTTGAAAAGATAGTCATTTTTTCCTGCCAGCTCCATGAGCCTGGCGTTGTCAAATTTGTCGCGGCCTATACAGAGCCAATGGCCATTATTCCAGAGCTGTCTACCGATGTTGGCCAGATAGAAGTCTGCCGGCTCAGGGTTTTTCTTATGTTTGAAAACGGGAAGATATCTCTTGGCAGACTCTTTTTCTGTAAGCAGACACCCTCCGGCTGGAGTCGGGACGGGTTTGATGTTGTAATTTCTCGCCATTTCAAGCTGTTCTTTTCTGCCCCGGCCAGATATGGCGCCAAGCTTTTCCCTGTTAACCAATCCTTTTTTTTCAGGATCGGTTGGAGGAAGATGTCTGGCTGAAAGAGCTCTGACCAGAATATTGTTTACCTCAGAGTCGCGCATGATGATATTGAGAGCGTCCTTTCTCTGTGACATGGGTCTCTGGCCGAGCACTTCTCCGGACACGATGAAACTTGCCCCGAAATCCTTGAGCATTTTTTTTGCCCTGGAAAGCATGAGTATTTTGCAATCAACACAGGGGTTGAGAATTTTTCCCAGTCCGTAGCCTGGCCCTTTGCAAAGCATCTTAGCAAACGGGGCGGATACATCCACAGCCATTAAAGGAATGCCGTAGCTCTTTTCCCATTGGTCCAGTTTGCCGGGCTGTCCGAAAAACGGGGAAACAAAGTGCAGTCCGAGCACTCTGAGTCCCTGATCCTGGATAATCTTTATGGCCAGAATGGAATCCAGACCTCCGGAAAAAAGGGCCACAGCGTCAAATTTTTTTTGGGAATATTTACTCATTCAGTTTTGATTTTTTTCATGGGGATCTGTCTTTAACATTTCTTGACAGACATTTTTATCATAGGGTATACACAAAAATTTGGAGCCGTGAAGAGCGCAACCAACCATGCGCCCTGTCGAGGCATTCATAATAACGTGGAGGGATGGCCGAGTGGTTTAAGGCGGCGGTCTTGAAAACCGTTGACCCTCGCGGGTCCGGGAGTTCGAATCTCTCTCCCTCCGCCACTCATTTTATCAATCATTTCCACATCTTATAAATTCAGCTAAAATAGAGACCACCCGGTTCTGTGCCTAATACAGTGGTGGGCTGTGGTGTATGAAGAGCCGCATGGGCTGGTCCCCAGTATTGCGAACCCCGTGTTCTGTATCCGGCTGAACAAAAATGTAATCACCAGAATTAATTATTGTCCATTTTCCATCAATAAAGGCCTCACCCTGACCTGAAACAAGATAAATTGAATCAATCTGGGAATCATGGGTGTGTTTTGGGATTTCAATACCCGGTGCAATTTCAACCTGGGAAACACTTATCGCGTCAGAATCCGCCTGTTTGATAAGCACCGCGATTTTAACCCCGGCGAACCTGGGATGGTCTTTGAATCTCCTTTGATCTGAAGGAAAAAACAGCGCGCTCATTGAACTACTCCTTTTTTCCCAGAAAATTAACCTGGGTTGTCGTGTATGCTCAAAAATTCTTTTCCAGCCCAGGACAGATAATGGCTGAATCTTTGTCTTTGCCGACAAGCAGTGGTCCGGGAGAGTTTTGGATTTCAACTCTGCGGCCCGCAATTCTGAGTCTGTCCTGAGCCAGCCACTGGATTGCCTGAGGGTATATGCGGTGCTCAAGGGCAAGTATCCGGCTGCCCAGTGACTTTGGATCATCTTGCGCAAAAGCAGGCACAGCCGCCTGGATAATGATGGGGCCATGATCCATTTTCTCATCCACGAAATGTACACTGCATCCTGATATCTTGACCGCGTAATCAGCAGCCTGCTTCTGTCCATGTACCCCCGGAAAAGAGGGCAGAAGAGCAGGATGGATATTCAATATCCTTCCTGGAAAACTATTGATGAACAAAGGGGTTAAGATGCGCATGAATCCGGCCAGGATAACCGCTTCCGCGCCCGAGTCCCTGATCTCCTTAATCATGGCCTGGTCAAAGTCTTCCCTGGACCTAAAAGAAGCATGTTCAATAATCTTGTTTTTTAGGCCATGTCTGGAAGCCCTTTCAAGACCGAACGCGTTTGACTTATTGCTCAGGACCAGGGTTATTTGTGCATTCAAGACACCCTGCTCAATACGGTCAATAATGGACTGCAGGTTGGATCCGCTGCCGGAGATAAGAACCGCTGTTTTTAAGGGCATATCTCACCTTTTTCAATTGTATTCACCAGGTCAGCAAGCATAGCTTTTATTGAAGATCAGCCTTGAGAGCCTCAACAATTCCTGGAATGGTATAATCCTCTGGCATCAGATCCGGCTTGAACCCGAAGACATTCAATGTACTGGCTGTTACAGGACCGATACAGACCAGTTTAACACCTTTTTCCAGGTAAGGACGAAGTTTGTCCGGCGAAATCAGGGAGAAAAAGTTCTCCACCGTGGAAGAGCTGGTAAAGGTGATGTAATGAACAGCCCCTTTTTCCAGGTTCGAAATAATAAGGCTGCCATCCTCCTGGGCCAGGCCGGTTTCATACACAGGCAGGATTTCAACCTCTGCCCCGGCCTTTTCCAGCTCCTGAGGCAGAACTTCTCTGGCGATCTTAGCCCTGGGAATCAGGACTCTTTTCCCTTTGACTCCAAGTCTAAGCAGTCCTTCCACTACTGATTCAGCCACATACTTTTCTGGAACAAAATCAGCAGATATGCCCCTTTCACTCAGGGCCTCGGCGGTTGCCGGGCCGATTGCAGCCACCTGGCTGGCTCCAAGAGCCCGGGCGTCAAGACCCATGCTTTTAAGCTCGTTCCAGAAAAACAGTACCCCATTGACTGAAGTAAATACGAGCCAATGATAGTTTTTAAGCTCAGAGATGGTTTTTCTCAGGAGAGTGTAATCATCCAGGGGTTTAATCTCTATAGTTGGAAATTCAAAACAGCAGGCCCCAAGATCAGATAAGTCCCGCAAAAGTCCGCTGGCCTGTTCCCTGGCCCTGGTGACCACCACTCCCTTGCCCAGAAGAGGCAGTTTTTCGAACCAGTTGAGTTTATCTCTCAAACAGACCACCTCACCAACTACCAGGAGAGAGGGTGGTTTAAAATTTTCCTCCATAGAACGCTTTGGGATGTCTTTAATGGTGGAGACCAGGGATCTGTGCTGACATGTTGTTCCCCAGCGAACCAGGGCCGCGGGCATGTCTGGACGCATCCCTTTCTCAATGAGCATTTTGCTGATATGTGGCAGATTTTTGACGCCCATGAAGAAAACCAGGGTGCTGGTGCCGGAGGCCAGGGATTTCCAGTTATGAGCGCTTTCCGGCTTGTTTGGATCTTCATGACCGGTGATGAATGATACTGATGACGAGTATTTCCTGTGGGTCAGGGGAATTCCGGCATAGGCCGGAGCAGCCACAGCCGAGGTCACACCGGGTATGACCTCGAAATCCGCGCCCGCGTCCAGGAGTTCCTGGGCTTCTTCCGCGCCGCGTCCGAAAATATAAGGGTCTCCGCCTTTAAGCCTGGCTACCATCTTGCCTTGAAGAGCTTTTTCCACCAGAAGGTCATTAATCTTGTCCTGGGGAAGAGTGTGGTCTCCACCCTTTTTGCCGACATAGATAATCTGTGCATCTTTGCGGCAGTACTTCAGAAATACTTCGTTGGCCAGGTAATCGTACACAACCACGTCAGCCTTTTCCAGGATCTCCCTGGCCTTGATGGTCAGAAGCCCGGGATCGCCGGGGCCGGCACCTATTAAATACACTTTGGACATTTTTCCCTCTTCTCGGTGTAAACTGTGATCATTACGGTAAAAAAGGTCAGCTGATATCCGCAAGCCTTTGACGCAGAATCATAAGCTTTTCCTTTTTTTCGCTCATTTCCCGGGCCTTGGACTTTTCCTTATCCACTATTTCCTCAGGGGCATTGTTTAAAAAACCCGGATTGGCCAGTTTTTTGGCTACAATGCCAAGCTCTTTGTCCAGCTTGCCCAGTTCCTTATCCAGCCTGCTCAACTCTCCCTGAATATCAACAAAACCCTTCAGGGGAATAAAAAGCTCATATCCTCTGACCACCGCGGACCCGCAGCCTCTGGGAGGATCAATATCGTGGCCGGCCCGCAGACTTTCAAGATTGGCCAGATTTTTGATCAGTCCGGCATGGCTGTCCAGAAATTCCTGGTCCTCTCCATGGGCCCTGATTAAAAGATTAAGTTTGACTGAAGGGACAATATTCAGTTCTGAGCGGATGTTGCGGGCCGCAGCGACCACCTGCTGCAAAAACTCCATTTCCTGCGCCGCCTGAGGAAATCTGCACTGGTCCAGTTTTTCCGGGAAAGGCACTTTACTCAGATCCAGTTCTTTCTTGCCAGGCAGGACAGACCATATTTCCTGAGTGACAAAGGGAATAATGGGGTGAATAAGGATTAGGATCTCTGAAAGAACATGCAGAAGGTTTTCCTGAGCGGTTTTTCTAATGTTCTCATCATCCCCGTAAAGCTCGGGTTTGATCAGTTCCAGATACCAGTCGCAGAAGGAGTGCCACACAAACTGGTACAGACCCTGGGCGGCTTCGTTAAATCTGTATTCTTCAATAGATCCGCCCACCTCTGATTTCATGTCTTCCAGTCGGTGCAGAATCCATTTGTGGGCCAGACCCTGAACCTTGTCCGGATCTAAGGGGCTGGTGTTTTCTTCCAGGTTCATTAGACTGAACCGGGCAGCGTTCCAGATCTTATTTATAAAATGGCGATAGCCTTCAACCCTGTCCTCACTCATTTTAATGTCCCGGCCCATGGCCGCGAAAGCGGTCAGGGTGAACCTGAAAGCGTCAGTTCCATACTTGTCCATGACCACCAGGGGGTCAATAACGTTGCCCTTGGACTTGCTCATCTTCTGACCCTGAACGTCTCTGACCAGGGCGTGGATATAGACGTGCCTGAAGGGAACATCCTTCATGAAATGAATGCCCATCATCATCATTCTGGCCACCCAGAAGAAAAGGATGTCAAATCCGGTCACCAGAACGGATGTGGGATAAAATTTTTCAAGGTCTCTGGTCTGTTCCGGCCAGCCCAGGGTGGAAAAAGGCCATAAAGCCGAAGAAAACCAGGTGTCCAGGACATCCTCGTCCTGAGTCAGCCTGGAACTCCTGCATCTGGGACAGATATCCGGCTCAGTCCTGGAAACGATCAGCTCCTGACAGTCCACACATGTCCAGGCAGGAATGCGGTGTCCCCACCAGATCTGACGGGAAATGCACCAGTCCCGGATGTTGTCCATCCATTCGAAATAGGTTTTTTCCCAGTGGACTGGAAATATCATGGTTTCTTTGCCTGCCACCGCGTCTCTGGCTTTTCTGGCAAGGGGCCCGACCTTTACGAACCATTGCCTGGAAACATATGGTTCCACAACTGAACTGCACCTGTAACAATGGCCCACGCTGTGCTTGTGAGGGTCAATGCTTTGCAATGTTCCTTGATCTTTCAGGACCTTAAGGATCTGTTGCCGGCACTGCACCCTGTCCAGGCCTTTGAAAAGCTCACCTGCCTCATCAGTCATTCTGCCCTGATCATCAATGACCTGCACCGAATCCAGGCCGTGTTTTTTCCCCAGAACAAAGTCGTTGGGATCATGGGCCGGTGTAACCTTAAGGCATCCGGTGCCGAACTCCATGTCCACGTATTCATCGCCGATAACCGGAATCCTGCGGTGCAGAACAGGCAGGATTACATTTTTGCCGACTAAATGATTAAAACGGTCATCCTTGGGATTAACAGCCACTGCTGTATCACCCAGCATGGTTTCCGGCCTGGTGGTGGCCACCACAACCCCGCCTGAAGCGTCTTCCAGAGGATAAAAAAGGTGGTACAGATGTCCTTCCACCTCTGCGTGATCCACTTCAAGGTCGGACAGGGCGGTATGACAACGCACGCACCAGTTGATAATATAGTCTCCCTGATAAATTAGTCCCTCTTCGTAAAGGCGGACAAAGACCTCGCGTACCGCCCTGGAAAGACCATCATCCATGGTGAACCTCAGTCTGGACCAGTCAACTGAAGCCCCTATTCTCTTGATCTGGTTCAGGATCTTGTCCCCGTACTCCTGTTTCCATTCCCAGACCCGCTCCACAAATTTTTCCCGGCCCAGATCCTCCCTGGATTTGCCCTGGGAAGCCAGGGATTTTTCCACCACGTTCTGGGTGGCGATTCCGGCGTGGTCTGTCCCAGGAACCCAGAGTACGTCATAGCCTTTCTGGCGGTGGTAGCGGCACAGAATATCCTGCAGGGTCAGGTTGAGGGCGTGGCCCATATGCAGGGTTCCGGTGACGTTGGGAGGAGGGATTACAATGGAGTAAGTATTGCTGGTCTGTTTTGTGTCCGGGGTGAAGCTTTTGTTCTCATCCCAGAAACGAACCCATTTTTGTTCAACTTCTTCAGGTTCATAACCCTTGGCTAGTTCCTTTATGGCCATCTATAGAGACTCCGTATTGTGTTTCTTTATCAGAGCGAGCGGTAAGCAACGTGTTTCAAGACAAAGCAAGGAAGAATAAATATCCACATTAGGCATTATCGTCAAATAGGGACTTTTGTACAGACAGTTTTTCAGACAAGATAATATCAGCCACCTTCATGTGATCTGTTGCTGTTCTGATTTTTATTCAGTATTGATAAAAATTATGCTTCTTCAGACTGAAGCGGGCAGTTGATAAATTTTTTGATAAACTGATAATTGAAAATTTTGAAGATTATTCACCCGCCCCATGCATCCACCTTGGTCTAAGGCATGAGACAAGTAAGGCATAAGCACTCATCTGATTTTAGACAGGCATGTGCATGGAGAAGGTTAATTTAACCTTGTCCGGGGAAAAGAATGAACAACCATGCTCTTAAGCAAGGATACCTGAGTCTCAACCCATAACAGATATCCCATGGAATCACGCATTTCATGCTTTCAGGACATAACCCATGCTTTTTAAATGGCCTTTGCCCTTTTTGCTGCCGGCCTGTGCAGCACCTGGAGATTCTAGTGACATGCTCCCTCCATCCCGGCAGGGAATGATCCATGCCGATGAAGGGGCAGATCTTTTCTTTCGGGTTGAAGGTCATGGTTCGGATATAGTTGTGGTTCTTCATGGCGGTCCTGGTTTGTCCAGTGAGTCTCTGCGTCCGGATCTGACTTCACTTGCGGCCGAGTTTACCTTAATCTATTATGATCAGCGCGGATCCGGTCAATCTGCTCCAATTAAAGATTCCTCCCGCGTAAGTATTGCTCATCATATCGCGGACCTGGAAGCGGTACGTGCCCATTTCAGCCTTGACCGGATGCTGCTCATGGGCCATTCCTGGGGTGGAGGGCTGGCGTTGCGCTATGCCCTGGAGTATCCAAGGCATACGCGGGGAATTCTGTTGCTCGACCCCATGCCATTGCGCCGCGATCCTCATATGGCTGTTCTTGGACAGAACCTGATGTCCTGGATGGACAGGGATCAACGTGAGCAGCTCAACACAGCGGCAAAGGCCTGGTCTAAGGCACAGGATCCCAGGGCGGCATGCCATGCCTATTGGAAAGTGTTTCTTCGCGGCTATCTGGCAGATCCCCATGGCACAGTCCCAGTGAAGGGGAATCCCTGCCACGGGACAGGGGAAACCCTTAGCGACCGGATTTACAGATATACCATGGAGCCTCTGGGCGCCTGGGACTGGCGCGAAGAAGCCAGGGGTCTCCAGGTGCCGGTACTTATCATGCACGGCGAGAAATCGCCTCTGCCCCTGGTCAGCTTTCTTGAGTGGGAGGCTGCCCTTGCCAATGGAAAGCGTGTCATGATTCCCGGCAGCGGGCATTACCCCCACGCTGAAAGTCCGAAAATGTTTCTGGAGAAGGCCAGGGCTTTTATCCGGGAAAATCGCTTACTGAGTTAAAATTCAAGAAATATATCTGTTGAGTGAGTTTTCAAACGGGCGGTTAAGATATTTTTTAATGAATTTCGGTCATAGCCCCCTTGGAAAATCAATTTTGTAATCATTTATGCAACCCACTTACCGGAGTACTTATGACCGAGCTCAGCCCGCGTTTCTGGGAGATTTTCTTTGAAGTTTACGAGACCCTGCCCAGGCAGGGACCGGGAAATCGTGACTGCGCCTCAAAGGCTCTAGGCTTTTGCCGGGAACTTCCCCAATCACCATTGATCCTTGACCTGGGCTGCGGAGTCGGCGGCCAAACTCTGTACCTGGCCCAGCTGACATCTGGTTTTATTACAGCAATGGACAGTCACGCGCCCAGCATTGAGCGTCTCAGAAATACCATTGCCGCCCTGGGTCTTTCAAGACGGGTTCAGGCCCTGGTCGGGGATATGGCCAATCCGGGGTATCAACCGGAAAGCTTCGATCTCATCTGGTCTGAAGGAGCTCTGTACAATATTGGGATCGAGAACGCCCTGCTTGTCTGTCACGAGCTGCTGCGCCCTGGTGGTTTTCTTGCTTTTACTGACGCGGTGTGGCGCAAGCAGAACCCGCCGTCCAGGGTCAAAGCAGGCTTTGACCTGGACTACCCAGACATGGGGTGGGTGGATGATGTTTTGAAAAAGATCAAAGGCCGCGGATTTGAGACAGTGGGGCACTTCACCCTGCCTGACCAGGCATGGTGGGACGATTTCTACACTCCCATGGAAGCCCGCGTTAATGAGCTTCGCGGCAAGTACGCCGGCGATGCTGAAGCGGCGGCCATTCTTGATCAGATCGCTGATGAGCCCCAGATGCATCGCCGCTATTCTGAATACTACGCGTATGAGTTTTTTGTGGCCCGCCGTCCTCCGGCAATTTGAAGCATTTCCTTGAGAAATTTGTGTGGCTGCTGCGGGGTTCTTATATAAAGTCAAATATGTTTACATTTCGCGCTTGACTCGAAATGTAAACATAAGAGATTTATCCATCAGGATCAGATGATTGTCGCGAAAGGAAATATTCCAGCGGTCCGGACCCTGAACCACAGCTTTTTCCTTGTAATCCACTTAAAAAAATGGTTAGTTGACGGAATTTGAATCAAAAAATGATTGTGATAACCGAAAACTGACCCCTTTAGTCGGATTGTGATAACCGAAAATTGACCCCCCTGACAAAGCGCCTTTATCCTGAGTTGAATTCTGGTTCAGGATGGAGGTGAGGGAGGCATGATCACAGTGGAGCAGTATGAGTATGTCAGGGTTGGGAGACGGGTATACGG
>PXDF01000142.1 GCA_003566455.1 Desulfonatronovibrio sp. | reverse complement strand
TTGAAACTTCAACTTCATTATGGGATATAAAGAAGGGAGTTTCCTTGCCGTAAGCGGTTGTTTTCACCTCTATCAGTCTTTCTTTTCCGTCAGGATCAAAAGAAAGTATGTCAAAGCCCAAACAGTCTCCCTTACTTTCTGAAACGTGTTCAATCTTTTTAGCCAGGCTGGACTTTCCAAGATGATTCAGCCTATCACGTTCAAAATTCAGCACAAATTTCTCTCCAGCCAAGCCCAGGGAAGAATTTCTAGCTTCTCTTTCCAGATAATTTACTTCTCTAAACCGGCCATAAGCTGGGGGTTTCTTGGCGGAAACTGATAATGACCCTTTCATGTCAAAAATCGGCGGATCATCCAGGTATGATTGCCAGTCACTCACTGGCAATGGGTCGGCAGGCTGATCCACAGCTTCGGCGACAGTCCCAATCAAATCTGTATTTCCTGAAATTCTGTCCGTAACGACCTGTGCTAAAAGGGTTTGATAATTAGATAAAGGTTTGTATCCGGAAATATATGGATATCCTAGTTCAATAAGAATGGCGCTGATGTTTTGATGCTTACGTTCAATTGAACCGTGCGACCGTGAGTTGAGAAGTCCCATGAGCCGGTTGCGGTGGGCAGTCTTATTGTAAGCCCTGCCCTGCAATTCCAGCTTAAGCATCTGGAAGTAGTCCTCAACAACCAGCTCGACTTCTTCACGCGACCATGACTTGGGCAATGTCCGACCTCAACAAATTATTTATGACAAATATTATGCTTGCGCTTTCTGATAGCTCACTTCCTGAAAATCTCTTTCCTGTGCCATCCCAGACACTCCTGATCCGGGATGTGCCTTTCATCCGAAGGCCTGAAAATCGGCCTGTGATCCAAGGTCATGATGGGGCCGGGATTGTTCTGTTCCTGCCTGGACAGAGGGGAAATCAGAACTTCATATTGCCTGCTCAAGCTCATGAATCCCCGGTCAAAGCTCCAGTGGCAGAGCCTGCAAAGTGCCATGCCGTTGGCTGGGCGGTCATCGTTTGTATCTGACCAGGGTCTTATGTGGGCAGCTTCAACTATAGTATGTCCTTCCGGGGTAAGCATACGGATGCCGCACAGAGTACAGCGGTGGGCATACAGAGTTATGACCGCCTTGCGAAAGCCCTGATCCCTGATGCGTCCGGGTTTTTCAGGTTCTCCGTAAGACATGGTCTTTTCTGCGGCCTTCAGGAGTTTTTGGCTGTATTCAAAAGCCTCCTGGTTCTCTGAGGCTTCAAGCAGGAGCTTCTGCCTGATTTCCGGGGCAAAATACGTACGCAGGATAACAGCCCTGAGCTGTTCCCTGGTTTTATGATTAGAAATCAGCTGATACAGTTCCGAATCAATATCAGCACCCATAACAACAGTTTTAAGTCTTGTTATGGAAGATGTGACACTTTCATGGACATCATTTTCTTTTCCAGGCTTTGGAATCAGGCGCCAGAACCCCTCGCTGCGCATATAAAAGAAGGGATAGGCCATGTTGCACTTGCTGCTTGGCGGGTTGACCAGATCCCAGTAGCGGGCAAAGCGTTCAATGAGATCAAAGGAGGGCTCAATAAATGGGGAAGTCAGTTCACCTTGGGCGGCAATGTCCATTACCGAAAGAAGCAGAAAGGGTTTATGCGGGGCACGGAAGGAAGTGGTTTCGGTCCAGCGGCTGCGGTTTGCATCCGTACGCAGCTGGGCCAGCCTGTGCAGGTAATCGCTTGTCATGCAGGGATAAAACCTTGTGTTTAAACGGGTCATCCTCTAAATTAGCAGGCCCGCTTTCGCAAAACGAATGTCATCCAGGTATAAGTTTTTCTTGCCAGTGAAGTTTGAACAGAAAAATCAACACAAATCAAGCATTAATCAGTGATCAGAGGTCAGAGATCAGAGGTCAGAGGACAGAGGACAGAGGTCAGAGGTCAGAGGTCAAAGATCAGAGATCAGTAATCGGACGTCGGAGATCGGCAGGCAACGAAAAGATAACCGGGCTGGGAGCGGGAAATGAGGAAGGATCAACCTCTATGGTCTGGTTGTAGTAATCTCTGGCATGGGTGTGGTAGAAGTGGGTGCTCATAAGGACTGGCTGGTGTTAGTCTGCTTCGTATTCAGCTTGATCTTCCTTGAGGAATCCAATCTTTTTTCCAGGCTGCTGGTCTTTATCCAGGAGCTGCTGTATGGCCTGAAAAACCACTCGGAACTGTTCATCATACCTTGATTCCATTTCTTCGAGCTTAACCTTCAGATCTTCATGTGAGGCCAGCATCTGCCTGAGCCGGGTAAAAGCCCGCATGATCAGGATGTTGACCTGAATAGCCCTCTCGCTGTTTAAGACAGATGACAGCATGGCTACACCTTGTTCGGTGAAGGCCATTGGAGGATATCTTGTTCCACCCCATCTTGAGGTCACAAATTGTGACCTCAAGTTTATAAGCTCCTGTTTTGACAACTCAAACATGAAGTCATCCGGAAAACGTGTGGTGTTTCTCCTTACTGCTTGTTTTAAAACCTTGGTTTCGACTCCGTAGAGCTCTGCCAAATCTCCCCAGTTGAATGCCCTACGGGCTTGTTCTGCGAACAATTCAACGGGGCAAGCGGTCCAGCATGACCTTCATCCCGCGCAGCATAACGATCTTTCCGGTAATTCTCTCCATGGGCAAAGGGATATCGGTCATCTTGCAGCTCCTCTTTCCTTCTTAGTTTTAAGAACAAAACTCATCCAAGTATCGATTTTTCTTACCTGTCAACTTTGAGCAGAAAAATCAATGCAGATCAAGCCTTAATCGGTGAATCTGTGAATCGGTGAATCTGTGAATCGGTGAGTCGGTGAGTCGGTGAATCGGTGGTCTTTACCAGATATCAGAGATCAGACGTCAGATGTCGGGCATGCTAGAAAGAAAAGAAGATGGATAGATCTGGGTGGTCTGGTTGAAAAAGTCTTTGGCGTGGAAGTGATAGAAATGGCTACTCATAAGGACGGGCGGGTATTAGTCATAAACATTTTTACGGTGGCCAATGCGTACAACCCTGACTATGACCGCGCCATCCTGAATTTCACAGATAACCCTGTAAGGTCCAACGCGATATTTCCAGAATCCTGACAGATTTTTCCGAAGAGGATCTCCAAAACGACGAGGATCTTCTTGTGTGGCAATCCGGTTCCTCAGGTAAGCAAGGATGCCCCTCTGCGCCTGCCGATCCAGCCTGCGCAGTTCTTTTCTGGCCCGATCGTCAAATTCAACTCTCCAGATCAATTTCCTGCTCCAGCTCCTCTAACGACCAGAACTTTTCAGGGGGATATTCAAGCCTGTGCACCGCAAGGTAATAATCTTCCAGATCTTCCAGGTGCTCAATAATGGCTTCACGGGCATAGTAAGTCTTTGTTCTCCCTGTTTTTTCAGCCAGGGCAACAAGTCTTTTTTCGATGTCTTCAGGCAGTCTGATAGCTAACATATTTTTTCTCCTGATATACAAATATAGCAAATTCATGCTGGCCGTCAATCATTTAAAATTCTTAAAGTGCCATCTCTCATCTGATCTCTGCCCTGGCCCTGCTTCATGGTGATGAGGGTATGGGCGTGGTAAAAGTGGCTGCTCATAAGACCCGTTAAGCATCAGTCTGCTTCGTATTCACTCTGGTCTTCCTTGATAAATCCTGTCTTTCTGACAGGTTGAGTATCTTCATTCAAAAGCTGCCGGATAGCCTCAAAGCAACCTTTCAGGGGGGTGGAAACCGGCCTGGAGACAGTCCCGCCTGAGGCGTGAGTGCAAGGTACCACCATTGAGTACCACCTTAATGGTTACACATGGGGCGGAATTCGATTATGGTGACAGACGGAAACCTCGTATCTGCTGAATATGTTGTCATGGGTGATGATGTACAGGTTTTCCAGCCTGGCCTGGGCGATAATCATTCTGTCAAAGGGGTCGCGGTGGTGCATTGGCAGACCGCCTGCAGCATAGGCATGATCAGCGGTAATGGATAAAAGCTCAAATCCCTGGTTTTTGATAACGGGATAAAAATCAGGAGAAATTTCCAGTTTCCCAAGCGCCTGCTTGATCCGCATTTCCCAGATCACGGCTGCACTCACAACAATCAGATTGCCGGGATCAGAGATGGCAATTCGTTCAGCATCACAGAGGCTGGGACTATCGTCCAGCCACCACAACAGCACATGTGTGTCGAGAAGCAGATTCATTTGTCCACCATGCCCAATGCTTCAGCGATATCATCTGGAAGCACATCAAAATCATCCGCGATTTTTATTTTTCCTTTTAAAGCCCCGGGCTGCCTCGGCTGCCGGTTATTCTTATACTTGATAATGCGGGCTACCGGCTTTCCAGCTTTGCCAATAATCACTTCTTCTCCGGCCATAACCTTTTCAATCAATGCGGATAATTGAGCTTTTGCCTCGGAAATATTGGTGATCTGCATTTTTAACCTCCTGTATATAAATATAGTCTGGCCAGACCAGATCTTGTTGTCAAGCGATTTGTTCCTATTTTGCCCCCATTCAAGATTCGACTGCAAAAACTTTTTTGCAGTCGCAGGAGTCGGGAGACAGAGGTCTTTAACCAGATATCAGAGGTCAGACATCAGAGATCGGAAATCGGTGAATCGGTAAGTCGGTGAATCGGTAAGTCGGTGAATCGGTAAGTCGGTTAGTCGGTGAATCAGTCAATCAGTGAGTCGGTGAATCGGTGAGTCGGATTTACTTAACCAGATATCAGAGGTCAGACGTCAGAGGCCTTTAACCAGACATCAGAAGTCAGACATCAGAGGTCTTTAACCAGACGTCAGACGTCGGACATCGGACGTCGGACATCGGATATCGGATGTCGGATTTTGGAGATCAGGGATTGTTCAGGGACTTGAGCGCTTCCAGCTTTTTTTGCGTCTCGGGCGAGAGACGCTCAATATGTTCAGCCTTCAGTACCCCATGATACTGCATCACTGCCAGTTTCATGATAAGATTGGACCGCTTAAGGTCATTAAAACAATCGGCAACAATCCGGTCTGATTTTTTAACATGCTGGTAAAGCGCGAGATATTTATCATGCTCCGAAGCGGAATTTTTTTTCAGAATGCTTAGGCATTCCCTGTTGATTCTCCCGCACAGGTCCTCCAGCAGGTCGTCACTCACTGACCTGATGTATTTCCAGTCTCTTTCAGGTGGATTCCATGACATCTTTCAATTCCTTTCGTTGTTTTATTATTTTGTGACCGGACCGCGCGGAAACAATCCTTAGTCACCACTGCAGCATTTTTTGAACTTCTTGCCGCTTCCGCAGGGACAGGGTTCATTTCTGACGATTTTCCGGGCTGGACGCTTAAAGGTACCGGACTTGCTCTGGGGTTCAGCAGGGACTGCCCTGTCCAGAGCGAAGTAATCATAAATTCTGGGGATACTGAGTGCCAGCAGGGCCAGAAGATCAGCTCGCTTTTCAGAGTCGATGGGTTCCTGGGGCTTCTCAGGATCTGGAAAATTTTCCTGAGCAAGTATAAAAACCGGGACAAAGAGATCTGACTGTTCTTCGTCTTCCAGCAATTCTTTCCAGTATTCTTCGTCTAAATGTACACCAAACAGGAAGCCTGTGGCCCATTCATTTCCAATCAACCCATCATCATACTCAAGCAAAACTGGTTCAAAAATATCGTTATATATCAGCTGACCAATAATGGAATTCCAGTGCCTGAGGATCAAACCTGCATACTTTTCAGCCTGTTCAGCATCTTCAAACTCATACTCCTCCCCTAAGATATGGTTCAGAAATTCACCTGGCATGATTATTTCCGGAGAACAGGTAATCGCCGCCAGAAAGCCGTCCATGGCTTCTAAATTCATGGCATCGGGAATGTCATCAAGAAAATCTGCCAGTTCATTCAATTCCTGCTCAGAAAGGGGCTTGTCATAAGAGCTGGAATGTTCTCTGTTCATTATGATTCCTTATTAACACCTGGATTGAGCGATTTTTCCCGTAACTGTCTGATAAACCCGTCATTGCGAGAACCCGGAGGGTGCGTGGCAATCTCCTGATCACTGACTGAGACTGCTTCGCTTCCCTCGCAATGACATAGAAAAATCGCTTAATTCAGGTAACAGTTTAGGTTCACCCGGTTGAAGCGTGCTCCCCCGAAAAGAAAAAGAATACCTCACGCCCGGCCTGAAACAGGCCTTGAGCCACGGAGCAAGAGTGGAGGAAGAGAAGTATAATATTCATATCCACCGAGCCGGTGGCTATGAACAGGTTGCTTCCCGCCTGGGACGGAAGACCCTTTTTCATTACTGCAAATCGCAGAAATGAAAAAATGACCTCTCTTCTCTGAGAGCTCTGTGACTCAAGCGACTCCTGGAGCGGGCGAGAGTTAATATATCTTACACCTGAGCCGGAATTGGCGAACTTCATGATTTTTAAGCCTTTTCCCGGCTATGTACGCTTAAACCGGAAGAGCCTCTATTTTTCTTCTGACTAATCTGTGGATCCGGACGATCCTTCTTTATATTCTTCTTCCCGCACCCGCAGGACATCAGCGTGCCAGGACTGAGAAGGAACTTCTCCTGGAGCGCGCTGCAGATCGTCCCGGATGTTTTCCAGCGCCCTGAGTTTGTCTGAAGTACTCATCCTGTCCAGAGGGATTTCGAAATTCACGGCTATACCCTTCTGCTCGCTTTCTGGAATTATAATAATGTTGATAAAAGCGCCGGAGCCTGCCGAGGACAGCAGCAGAGCATGTGTGATCGCATTGCCGGCCCCCTGCTGCAGAACAAAACTCACCCAGGTATCAGATAACCTCACATCTGAACTTTGAGCAGAAAAATCAATACAGATCAAGCTGTAATCGGTGAATCGGTGAATCGGTGAATCGGTGAAACGGTGAGTCGGTGAATCGGTGAGTCGGTGAGTCGGTGAATCGGTGAGTCGGTGAGTCGGATGTACTTAACCAGACATCAGAAGTCAGAGGTCAGATGTCGGATGACAGATGTCGGAGTTCGTATATGGGCGAAAGAAAAGGAGCTGGATCGACCCAGGCGGTCTGAATGAAGTATTTCAGGGCATAGACTTAGTAACAGTTTTGAAACATTTTAAGGAAACAGTTTATAAATATCCTTCCGGTGGGCAATCCGTTCACAGACAATAAGTCTTTCCAGTCTGTTCAATGAAAGTCCAATCCTGTACTGGCCAATAAGGATTTTGTATTTGCCCGGGTAGCCTTTCATATGCTCGAGCAGCTCAAGTTCAAAAGGGTTTTCTCCCGCAAGCTCTTCAAAGACCAGTTTTTCAGCCCTAGCTTGAACATGGAGAGGAAGCTTGGCGAGCTCCTTCAAAAAACGCTTCCTTTATTCAACTTTCCACATTCTGCTTCAAGGAATGATAATAATCTTTGGCCTCATTGACTGAAAGCTTTTCATCATCCGCTACTTCTTCCATCAATCTGGCAAGGCCATGGTTTTCAATAATCTCTTCCAGGCATTCAAACTCTTTAATAGGGACCTGAACGGCCACCGGATTATGATGTTCATCATAGACAATATGCTTTGTTATTTTAAGCATTACATTTCTCCAGGATTATTATTTTTGTGCAAGATTGTTTCAGTCTCCATAGACCATGGAGATCTGCAAGCCGTCCTGACCATCAGTGGTTTCTTCATGATCCTGACCAGGTACGAATTCGCTCCCTGACTTCAATCCACGGAGACCCGGCCTCAGGATTCAGGTGATATGCTTTCAACCGGCATCCAAAAGGATTTTTTTGAGATCTTTAGTAAAGTTTGCCATTAAACAGCTGCACGATGAGCAATCTCAAAACGTCTGGTAAAGACCTCGAAAGGTGTTTCCTTTTCAACTGTCAGGCCATTGGCTTCAAGCAGCTCAGGGACCAGGAGCTTAAGTTTCTGGATTAAACCTTCCAGAGTGCTGTCCTCGGTTGCAAGCCCTGGAACGTCATCACTGGTGGCAACCCATACCTGTGCTTCATTGTCCCATTCCGCTCTGATAAAATATGGTCTTTTCAGCAACTCCAGTCTCCCTTATGAAATAAGTTGATCATCTGTCTAACGCGGGATACTCCCGCAACCCAAAAAAGCTATTAACCGCCCGTTCCCACGCCTTGGCGTGATCACTCAACGCGAAGGTCGACAAGAAAGAAAGGATGTTTTGCGTCTTGAACTTTGTGTCTTTGGCGTCTTGGCGGTTCAAACTTTCTTGTTTTTTCTGACAGGATATCATGAGTAAGTCTAAACATAATAATATCGCGAATAATCTCACCTGGCAAGCACCAAGACATTCTATGGCTGACAAAGCCTGGATGTCCGGATTTTGACGGCATCGGGAAAGGCCTGACAATCGCTGCCTGGGATCAGTGCGCGCCTGATAACTTCGTCACAGTCATGGGCAGATCATTCGGGGATTTTCTCCAGCGCTCTGAAATTGTCTAAAGTGCTCATCCTGTCCAGAGGAATTTCAAAATTCGCGGACATGCCCTCCTGTTTCCCTGTGGGTTGCCTCATGGGATGTCTGATTGATTATTCCAATCTGCATACAGGGGGGAAGCAATGAGAAGTAGAAAAATGAAGATGGCGGGAATGATAATATGCATATCTAAGCCCGGCGCTTACCCTGGTCAGTTTGAATAAGGGATCTGATCTCCTGGACCAGCAGTTCTGTTTCTGCGGCATCACGAGAGAATATAAAGCCGGAACTGAGACGGCCGGCAGATTTTTTCCAGATGATCTTCACAACCGGCGCACCGCCAGCCCACTTGCCTGAATGCCATTTGCCCACCTTAATATCAAGCACATGGCTAAGCGAGATTACAATTGGTTCATTTGTGAGATGACGCCGGAAAAACAGACATGAATTTTCAAACCAGTATTCACCGTTTCCCCGGGCAAAGAGGCCGTCTCTCATACAACGACGCCACCACTTCTCGTTTATCTCGGTTCCCAGGTAGTGCCCAGGCTTTTTCTCAACTGAAATCATTTTACCCTGGTCTTTATTCTCCAGTCTGGATGACAGATTAAATGTTCCGGCCTTATTGACCTTGAAAACATGAAATAAATCAATGTATCGAAAAAGGTCAAAAGTCTAACGTTCTTGAATTATTTCTACAAATAAGAGGCAATTTCCTGTAAAAAAGCGTGATTTAGAAGCAAATCTGGTTCATTAGCCTCATCGGGTGAATCAGTGGTCAGATGTCGGATGTCGGATTTCAGTGGCCATTCCCTTCTCACCTGACAACATCCTTCAGCTTTGTACCGGCTTTAAATTTAGGTACCCTGGCAGCTGGAATATCTATTGGCTCTCCAGTCCGCGGATGACGCCCGATCCTCACCTTTCTTTCAACCGCTGAAAATGTCCCAAAGCCCTTGAGGGAAACACTGTCTCCATCCTTGAGCTTTTTTTTAATTATGTTGATCACAGCTTCCAGGTATTTCCTGGCATCGGCTTTGGTCATGCCGTTTTCCTCGGCAAGTTTGGCAATCATTTCTGTCTTGTTCATCAGATGCTCCTTTAGTTTTAAGTTGATTTACGTGTTGACAACAAAATATTTACCGGGTTAAACAATAGATGAGTTTTTCTTGTTAAAGAAACGGGCCAACCTCCTTGAAAAACTCGCTATGAAGAGACCCGCTTGGCTGAGTTCGGG
>PXDF01000020.1 GCA_003566455.1 Desulfonatronovibrio sp. | reverse complement strand
GAGGAAGAAGAGTACTTATTACATGTTCCAGTAGGGAAGGGGGGAAGGTAGGATCTGTGGTCTGCAGCCAGTGGGTCAGGGGTCAGGAGTCAGGAGTCAGGAGTCCCCAGTGAAATGCGCTGCGCTGATCTTCGATATTTCACGGGGCAGGCAGGGGTCAGGCTGATTACAGGATGGAAAAGAAAGGGTGGAAACTGAAAAACAAGGTCAGGATAAGAAAAACGGCTTTATTCTCATTGCCGTGCTGTGGATTTCTCTGCTGCTGTCCATTTTCGCCTTGAATTCAGCCTCCAAATCCAGACTGACAGGAATACAGGCCATGAATATTCAGGAAAGTCTGGCAGTGAATCATGCTCTTCACTCAGCTTTGGCCAGGGCATATCACGAATACTTGAGATTTGAGGAGAACAAGTCACTTCTAAGCGAAAAAAACGAATGGGAAGCGATTACAGGTAAAAGACTCGAGCTGTGGTATCCCCGGTACGAGCCTTACGAGCTCGATATTCAGGAAAAGAGTATAGGAGTGCGCATTGTGAATGCGAATGGAAGGATCAATATCAACAAGGTCGATGTTACCTTGCTGGAGAAGATCGTAAGTTTATGCGGGGTTGATGATGGGATGGAAGCTGCTTCTGTCGCCAACTCCATCCTGGACTGGATTGATAAGGATGACTTTAAAAGGCCGGGTGGGGCGGAAAAGGACTATTACCTCTCTCTTGCTGATCCATATCTGCCCAAGAACAATGATATACAGGATATCCTCGAACTATTGCTGGTTAAGGGAGTAGACAGGGACTTATTTTACGGAACCAGCCATCACCCCGGTCTCGGGCATTTCTTTTCTGTTCGAGGCGGATCGGAGAAATTTGATATCAACAGCGCGGCTCCGGAAACATTTGTCCTTGCAGGAGATATTTCCCCGCAGGTGATCAGCTACATTCAAGAAAAAAGAATGGAAAAACCATTTTTTGAGCTTGCAGAACTGGGGGAGGTTTTTCCACAGGAATACTTTAACAGTATGAAAAAGTATTTTCAGGTAAAAGAATCAGATATGATTGAGATTCAGGCTTTTTTGATTCTGAACAATGACAATAAAGGCCGCTCCCTTACCAGAGTTCATCGAACACAGTGAAGGCACGGGAATAAATTGCAGTTTTATGGCTCTTCAAATTTGAGCGTACTTGTCAGACATCGGACGTCGGAGATCAGACATCGGACATCAGGCGTCGGCCGTCTGTCTTCTGATCTGGCCGGGTGAGAGATACATTCTTCTCTTAGGAGATATTTTCACAAATACGCTTCAACAGGATGAACCTTAATTGCAGATATTATGGAGAATGTTTTGATTGAGAGAGTTATAGATAGTTTTTCAGCTTCTGATTTCAATGTCATCATGTTGTCCGACAAGATCATCGTCCGCAAAGACCGGTCCGGGATTGCGGCACATATTTCCGGAAGCAGGGTTCTGGAGTTTGACTCAGGTGATCAGGGAGAATTGAAAAATATTTTAAGCACTGCTTCCGATGCGATGAATGCCCATCCTTCAGATCGCTGGTCGCTGGGACTACCGTTGAAGTATTTCAACTTTGTCAACTTCTCTCTACCTTCAGCCGCACTGGAGAACCTGGATGAGGCGGTCAAGTTCGCCCTGATGCGCCATGTTCCATATGATCCTGATCAGGCGCATATCAGCTATCAAATGTCCAAAAGGGATAATTTTCTGGACATCTCTTCAATGATCATCCTCAAAAAATCCATTCCACCTTTTCTGCAGGCGGCTTCCGCGGCTGATATATATTTCTGCAGTATTTTCCCGTCGATGGTCTATTGGGCCAGGCTTAAGGGTGACGGGGTGTATGTATGTCTGGGACAAGGTTACGGAGAGGTTCTGGTCCTCGCGCAAAGTAGAATCGTAATGCACAACTGGGGACAGTACAGGCCTGAAAATGCCTCCGGTTTTTTGAAGGAGTCAAGCCGTCTTCTGGCCAATATTGCCAATATGCCCGGGCATTTATTCCTGGTGGACTGTCATTTGTCAGGTGATCGGATTCGCGCGGGTCTGAGCATAGAGCCGGAAGAAGTCGAAGTTTTAGGGTTTGATACCATTAAGAGATCAAGGATTTTTTCTCAAGGATATGAGATTAATCTAATATCCGGATCGGCTGCCAGACAGCAGATGTTTTACAAGTATCTGGCATCCGCATCAGTAATCTTTTTTATGCTTGGTCTTTTTGCCCTCCCGGCATCCAATCTTGCCGGTAAAAAGAAATATCTGGCCGGAATCCAGAGTTACATCGAAGCTGAAAAGGAACATGCCCGGGAATTGACTCAACTTCGGGAGGAAAACAGACTTTTATTCGATAACCTGGAATCTGTGTTTGAAATAAAGAATTCGTATCCACCAGTCATAGACATCCTTAGAGAGCTTACTGAAGCGATACCTGAGTCTGCCTGGCTGCATGCTCTGGAACTCTCCGGAATGAAGATAACATTACAGGGTGAAGCTGTTTCCGCTACCCAGGTTGCTGAAGCTGTTGAAAACTCAGGCATGTTTAAGAGCGTCAGGTTCACTTCTCCGGTGATTAGGTCCGGCAATAAAGAAAGATTCGGCCTTGCAGCAGAGGTGGTGCTGTAATGGGCAGGGTGGAAAGATTATTGTACGGTTTCAGGGACGCATGCACGGAACAGTCTGGAACGAGGAAGCTTCTGATCATTGGAATGCTGATTCTGCTCCTGGCTGTCATTATCCGGTCTGGAACCGGAATGTACAGTAATTATGAGCAGAGTATCAATAATCAAATAGAAATCCGCTTGAGTGAACTTGAGCAAATGAACAGACTTGTCCTTGATGAGCAGAGATATCGCGATGAGCATTCCGCCCTGACGCTTTTTGAAAAAGAGCATGTCGATTCAGGGCTGATCCTGACCGGCCGGTCCACTATGGCTGAAGT
The DNA here is from genome assembly GCA_003566455.1 of Desulfonatronovibrio sp. Taxonomy (GTDB): domain Bacteria; phylum Desulfobacterota; class Desulfovibrionia; order Desulfovibrionales; family Desulfonatronovibrionaceae; genus Desulfonatronovibrio. The sequence continues at coordinate 6,873 of PXDF01000020.1, read as the reverse complement.
CAGGTTTCAGAACCTGATCAGCGATCTTGCCGACAATGCCGGTTTAAACGTTCAAAGTCTTAAGGTGCTGCCTAGAACAAATACTGGTCCTGTAACCTGCCTGACAATTGCCATCAACTGCCTGGGAGATATCGAAGCAATAAAGAACTTTCTGATGGAGACTTCAAATAATGACAAGTTCATTTTTGTGGATCAAATGGAAGTGCGCAGAACCAGCAGTACTGAGAGAAAAGATTTTAATTTCAGCGCTCAATTGATTGCCTGGATCAGATGATACCAGTCGTATTTACAAGAGAAATGATCATGAAAAAATTAACAGGTCCAAATTTATTATTTACAATTTTTTTTATCTGTCTCGGTTTGATTATGATCGGGCTGAACATCAAGGAATATAAAAAACACGCCCATCTGAGAGATATTGCTGTTTCTGCTGATGTTTCTTCTTCGGGTCTTTCCGTTGGTGACCTTGAATCAATGTTTGCTTTTTCAGCAGAGCACGCAGCGGAAAAATACGAAATAATCGCCCAAAAAAACCTGTTCTCGCCGGAACGCCGGGCCAGTGAGCCCGCGCTTCTTCCCGTAGTCGAAAACACAGAACCGGAAAAGACCCCTCAAGCTCAGCGTGTGAATCCTGAATCATTTAAGCTTTACGGCGTTACCTTGAGCAGTAACAGCAGAATGGCTCTGGTTTATCATCGCAATCTGTCAGACAACAGACCTCGCCTGCTCAGAGAGGGAGAAGCCGTGTTCAACAGCCGTGACGGTAAAAAGGCTTTCGAGGTGGTAAGCGTCAGAGATCAGTCGGTTCTGCTTCGTGTAAATGATGAAGTATTTGAGATAGGCTTGTATGGGCAAAGACAAGGTCAGGGTTCAAACATTGGATTATTTGGTTCTTCCATAGTCATAGGAGACAGACATGAATAGTTGAAGATGAATAAGTGGATCAAGCTCAAGATAAGATAATTTCTCAGTTTCAACATAAAGGATTCATTGATGAAAAAGACCGTTTTACTGCTTTTGTTATTTTTCTGCGCGGGCTGCGCAACAATCGACCGTTCACCCCAAAGAACTCCGGAACGTTCTGTTGAGATTCCACAGAAAGCAGCAGTTCACCATCAGGAAACAGTTCCGGAACAGGTATCTGATGAAACCGGATCAAATAATAAATCCGAGGCTGAGGTGCTGAATGACAGGCTGCGGAAAATCATTTCTGAATCAAGATTAAATTCTGGCAGCAATATTTACTCTTTGAATTCTGAGGATGAAAAAGATGCCCAGGATGTGTCCTTCAGCTTTCATGATGCCGATCTGGAGGAAGTGATCAAAGTTTTCATGATGCTTCTGGAAGAAGACTATATGATCCATCCGAATGTAAGCGGCAGGGTCAGCCTGTTCGTCAATGACCTGTTTAATGCCGAACAACTGCTCGATCTGCTTTCAGGTGTGCTCAGGGTAAACAATGTGGCCATGATCAGATCGGACAATGTCTGGAAGTTTATGCCTCAAGACAACGCTCCCAGACATATTTCCAGGGATCAGATCATATCTCCGGATAATGATGAACTTCCAAGAAGAGGCCAGATAATTAAAGCGTTTCGGCTGGATTTCATAACAGCTTCGGAAATGGTGAACATCATCAGGCCGTATCTTTCTCAAAAAGCCAGAATCTATGGGAATGAATCCAGAGGAGTGCTGCTGGTATCCGATTACCCTCATGCTCTGGAAAGAGTGGCTGAGCTGATTTTCCTGTTTGACGAGAGCGTATTCGCGGATGTCAAGGCCAAAGTGTTTCCGCTCAGGCACATAGGAGCTGAAGAGGCATCGGAAAAGCTGGAAAACATAGCCGGCAGATTCGGTCTGGAACATGACGAGGCAGGAAGACAGAGCAGGGTTTCTTTTCTTCCTCTGGAAAGAATGAATATGGTTCTGGCGGTTGCCAGAAACAAGCAGGTCCTGAATTTTGTGGAGGCGTGGATAGAAGGCCTGGATCAGGAAATACCAGAACATATAATTGCTCCTGAGCGGGAAGGCATCTACGTCTATTATGTGCAGTACGGGGATGCTGAAGAGATAGTGGAATCATTGCGCGGGGTTTTTGATCAGGGGGCAGGTAATAACAGCGAACGTCCACGAAGAGAAACCTCGGATAGAGAAGCCACAGGTGAATCTGCTTCTGTAACCGGAGAATTGTCCGGACAGGTGAGGTTTACAGTGGACAAAGCCACCAATTCCATAATCATCAGATGCAGGAAAATGGACTATACCAAAATATTGTCGGTGATAGAGAGGCTTGACCTTTATCCCAAGCAGGTGCTTATCGAGGTGATCATAGCCGAGGTGCGGCTGAACGATGAAACCAGGATGGGCGTGGACTGGCAGTATATTTTAAGTCTTGGAGGGGGGTATGAAGCAGGCCTGCGTGTTATACCCGACACTCTGCCCGTGACAGGGGGGGTGATAAGCTTGAAAAAAAACTCCAGTCGTCTCAAGGCTGCCCTGCACGCCGCGGTTGACGATTCTCAGCTGCAGATTCTTTCCACTCCGACATTATTGGCTTCTGACAACAGGCCGGCCACTATCAATATAGGAGACCAGGTGCCTTTTCCCACCTCTGTAAGAAGAAGAATGGAGCAGATTGAACAGGACATCATCGACACCACAATACAGTACAGAGATACAGGGATCATTCTCAAGGTAACTCCGAAAATTAATAAGCACGGAATGGTCAGAATGGAAATAGTCCAGGAAGTAAGCAGTCTGACGGATAGAACAGTGAAGGGTATAGCCGCTCCGGTAATCAATACCAGGCACGCGGAGACCACACTGGCTGTTGGTGATCAGGAAACCATCGTCATCGCCGGACTTATGGAACAGGAAAGATCAAGGAGTTTTTCTGGCGTACCGGGATTCAGCCGTATCCCGGGAGTCAGGCACATGTTCGGGACGTCCGGGTACAGGTATAGAAATACCGAACTCCTTGTTTTCATAACACCTCATGTGATTTCAAGCCGGGATGATTCAAGCTTTCTGACCAGAAATTTTCTGACCAGACTGGATGAGCTGAAGCAGAAGATGAACTAAAACAATAGTCGCGGGACCACATTCCAAACAGGGCGGATTCCCCTTTTCTTAATTCCGGTTCAGGGGCGGAGTTGTAAGGACATAAACAGGCCGAAGTACGGAAGTTGTAAATTCTTCACACAGAGCGAGGTATCATATGTCCAGTTTAGTTACTTTGATGATCCAGAACAATCTGATCACACGCAGGGACTACGACAAAATGGTCGGAGCCTGCATGCATGATGAGCCGTTTCACAAGCTGGCTGTGCGTTCAGGACTGGTAGCGGAAGATGATTATCTGAATCTGCTGCATACTTTTTTCGGCTATGATCTTCTGGAGAATATTCCTCAGGAATTCAATCCTGATGACTTCAGCCAGGTCTCCGCGGCATTCATGGAAGAACACGCCATGCTTCCGTTGAGAATTACAGATTCCCAGGTAAGTGTAATTCTTAACGATCCATTTGATCATCAGGTGCTTGATACGCTGAAAAAGCTTTATCCGGAAAGAAATATCAGCATCTTTCTCTCTAGAAAAGACAAGATAAAAGAATGGGTTTCTGCTTATTTTCTAAATGAACAAAAGGATGGCAGTGGTGATGATTCAAAGAGTTTCATTTCCTGTACATCCCAGGATTTTGAGGACCTTGAACATTTGAGAGATCTTGCCTCCGAGGCCCCGGTCATTAAAAAGGTCAATCAGATTCTGACCAGTGCTGTTGAAGCCGGGGCAAGCGATATTCATATGGAGCCTTTTGAAGATCGTTTTCTTGTCCGGTTTCGCCGTGACGGTCTTCTGCAGGAACATCTGGCCTTGCCTCCTAATCTGCAGCAGGCTGTAAACACCAGGCTCAAAATCATGTCCAGACTGGACATTTCCGAGAGGCGCGTTCCACAGGACGGGAGAATAAAAACCAAGATCGCGGGTAAAAACATCGATATAAGAGTCTCTTCGCTGCCCACGGTTTATGGCGAAAGCATGGTCATGCGCATCCTGGACCGCAACAGTACATCTTTTTCTCTGGAATCCCTCGGCTTCCCATCAAGAGAGCTTAAGCTGTTTGAAAAAATGATACACTCTCCTTACGGAATAATCCTGGTTACCGGTCCCACAGGCAGCGGCAAGACCACCACCCTTTATTCGGCCTTGAACCAGATCAATTCAATTGACAGGAAGATCGTCACTATTGAGGATCCCGTTGAATACGAACTTGACGGGATAAATCAGATTCAGGTCAATCCCAGGTCGGGACTGACTTTTGCCGGTGGACTCAGGTCCATAGTCAGGCAGGATCCGGATGTGATTCTTATCGGAGAAATCAGAGACAAGGAAACAGCAGATATTGCCATTCAATCCGCTCTGACGGGCCATCTTGTTTTTTCGACCCTGCATACCAATGATGCTTCCGGAGCCATAACCAGGCTTATGGAAATAGGTGTCGAAGATTACCTTGTTTCGTCTTCAATCATCGGCATCATGGCACAGCGTCTGGTGCGCATTTTATGTCCGCACTGCAAAAAAGCTTTTGAGCCTGGAGAAAACACCTTGAAGAGATATGGACTGGAAAAGTATTTGAAGGACTCTTCAGTGCTGTATCAGCCGACCGGTTGTATAAAATGTGTAAATTCCGGCTACCGTGACCGGACCGCGATTTTTGAGCTTCTTGTAATTACTGATGATATCCGTGAGCTGATTCTCAGGAATAAAAGCGCGATAACTATCCGCGACATGGGTTTGGAACAGGGCATGACCCTGCTCAGGGAAGACGGGTGGAGCAAGGCGGCTCAAGGCATCACTTCCATAGAGGAAGTGATCAGGGTCACCGGACAGTAGCAGCTATCGGACGTCAGATGTCAGACGTCGGAGATCGGGGATCGGACGTCGGAGATCGGATATCGGACGTCGGATATCGGAAATCGGACGTCTGTCTTCTGTTTTCTGATCAAGCCCGGGCGTGAGATATTCTTTTTCTTTAGAGGGAGTACGCTGAAACAGGGCACTGATGTTGCAGTACAGTAAGCATGTGACAAAATTTTGATCTATTCTGCGAAAGCTTGTCATTTCGTTCCGCGTCAACTTCAACACCAATTCGTGTTAACATACGCTCAATCCTGCAGGTTTCATAATCAGTTTATGCAAGTATTTAATATCACAGCAAGATTTGTTGCAGTTTTAATGTTTATGGCCGGGGTTCAATTGAGCATGCCCTTTTCCCTGCCAGCCTCAGAAGATTCAGTACGCGATCGGCTTATATGTCTGGATCTCCAGAATCATGACTTTACACAGATTATGGAGTCTATAGCGGATCAGGCGCAAATAACCATAAAGATCAAGGGCTACATCCCGCCAGGGAAAAGGGATATTCAGTTAAAGCAGGTTCCGGTTGATAAGGCTGTGGAACAGCTTATGCGTCTTTATGGAATTCAAAATCATGCTGTTTCGTACATTACATCCGAGAGCAGAATAAGGCTGGCAATGTTCGGATTCCCTCCTGATGTTTTATTGACCAGGCAAGAAAGCTATCCATCAAAAAGCAGACTAAAGGAAAATGACTGTTCTCCTGCGGAGAACGGTCTGGAAAAGCCGGCTGATAGAGCTGAAATTGTACTGGCGAGAATGAACAATGATGGATCTTTGACGCTTGAGCAGATTAAAGACCTGAACAGACAAAACATTCATTTTCTGAACGAGTCAAAAGGCAGTTCTTTAACTCCTGATCAAATCCTGCAGTTAAAAGAACAAAGCGCGCGGTTTGAAGCTGAATAAAGCACAGCCCTTAATCTATTATACGCATATTGATTATTTTTTACATAATAAAAAAGGAGTTTGAAATGGGAAAAAGAATGCTGATCTGTCTGCTGGCTACAAGTTTTATCTTTATTTTTGTAAATCCTGTAAAATCAGAATACGGTACAGGATGGGTTGAATGCGAAATACTTGCGACACAAACATGGGATACTACCCGACATGAATATCGTATCGCGTTTAAACTGAATGATATAAACGGAAGTTTTAGCAATACCTGGATTCAAGTGGATGGAGATAGAAACCATTCTCACTTTCTGGCTCAAGCTCTTACCGCGATTTCTGCAGGAAAAAATATTGAAGTAAGGATAGTTCAGAAGCAGGGATCGTATTATATAGATGCAATGCGTCTTCTAAATTAATGATAATGTTAGCTTTAAAGGTTTGAACAAACCTTGCCGCCTGGACTTAAAGTCCATTTTGGATCCTGTCAGCATATCCATCTTCTGCAAACAGGAATGTCAGAAAATGCCGGAGCAGATGCCTTCAGGCTGAATTCAGGCAAAAGATAATTCCTGAACAGCAGGAAGTTCAATACGTGTAAGATTTCATAGACTAGAAAAAAGATTTTACCTTAAACCGCAGGACTCAATCTTACGCCGTGGTTTGTAAAGTAAAATAAGCGGGCGGCAGGATTGGCGGGTCAAAACTCTGACCTGTGGAGCCGATCAGGCACGGGTGGTAAATATCGGAGGTTTATTCAATGTCCAAGCTGTCTTCATACATTGACAATCATTGTCAGGGATCGTTCCATTTCGCCGGCCTGACGAGCGGGCGGTTTCAAATAATTCTTCTGTTTTTTCTTCTGCTTCTGTTTCCCTCGAACGCTCATGCCGATCAGATCACCCTGGCCTGGGACGCGAACAGCGAGTCACATCTGGACGGGTACCGTGTTTATTATGGTCCCGCGAGCCGCGATTATAACGGTCACGTCGATGTGGGCAATCACACATCGTATTCACTGAATACTCCTTCTCAGAGAACTTATTTCGCGGTTACCGCGTATG
>PXDF01000088.1 GCA_003566455.1 Desulfonatronovibrio sp. | reverse complement strand
TTAAGATTATTCTAAAAAATGAGATTAGTCAAGAATGATTATTGTTTTTCCGGTTGGCAGGATCAGTGAATCAGTGAATCAGCAAGTCAGTGAATCAGTGAATCAGTGAATCAGCAAGTCAGTGAATCAGTGAATCAGCAAGTCAGTGAATCAGTGAATCAGCAAGTCAGTGAATCGGTGGGTAGGTGAATCGGTGAAGAGGATCACAAACTTGTCAAGAGTCAGAACAGCAATGCTCGGACTTTGAGGTTGAGACCGGATGATCTGATTTCGGGCTGAACATGGACAGCAAGGCGGTCATGCATTCTCAGGGGATGAGACCAAACCGTAAGTTTAACTCGTGAGAATGACCCAAAAATATGAGAATAACCAGACAATCAGCTGATTTTCAACCAGATCTGATTATACCCGGACGAATTTGACCAGACTCTCCTCAGGTGTACCGGTCACATCAATCAGATGGGTGGAGCAGGATATGCACGGATCATAACCACGAACCAGCATACTCAGTTTGAGTTCGATGGCCTCCGGATCAAGTCCTGAGAGAAGAGGCTTTATAGCATCCATATCCATCTGTATATTACCGTGATTCTGGTTGGTGGGGATAACGCAATCAGCTGAAACGATTCTTCCCAGGTCATTGTATTCATAATTGTGGATAAGCAGGCCTCTGGGTACTTCAACCGCGCCTACTCCCTTTCCGGCCTTTATTTTTATCGGGGCTGGCTTCTCATGTTTAAGACCACGGCTGAGAAGTCCGGAAATAATGTCCAGAGAGTCTTGAGCTGAATGGACACATTCTACAAGCTGAGCAACTGTATTGAGGTATGGATTGTATTCAGGGGCCTTAAGACTCAGCTTGAGCGCAGCCTTTTGAGCCTCTGGACTCAAAAGCTTGTGATTAAGGTTGAATCTGGCCAAGGCCCCAACCATATAGGAATTTTCTGTATTTTTTGTCCATTTGGCTGTGGACTGAGGAACACAGTATTCATTGGTGATCTGCTGATATAGCGCGGCTGGTCTGTTGATATCCTTTGAACTGCCGATTTCCCCTGAATACAGGGCATATTCTGATGGGGAAACCAGGGCCACATATTCTGTAGGCCTTCTGAAAACAGGCCACTTATCAGCCAGGGCAGTGAAAAGATCCACTATTTTAGCCATCCGGCCCAGGCTTTCTTCAAGCATGGATTTTAATTCAACCAGTTCCTGAGGTGCAGGAAATTTTTCCATGCCCCCGGGAATCAGTCTCTGGGGATGAGTGGTCCGCCCGCAGATCAGGCGGCTGAATTCATTTGATATACGTCTGCATGCCACCAGATTCACAAGTTCATCCTTATGGGTTTGAGCCAGCGGAAGGACAGAGTCTACACCCAGAAGGTCAGGAAGAACAAGGTAACCGATATGCAAAAGATGGCTTTGTAGATTTTCAGCATGCAGGGCAAGCTTTCTCAAATCAAGGGTCTGCTCTGAGACATTGAGTCCAAAAGCATCTTCTGTGGCCTGAATGGAACAAAGCTGGTGCCCTATGGAACAAATACCGCAGATTCTTGAAACAATATGATGAATGTCTTCATAAGGTCTGCCCTGAACCATGGCTTCAAAAAATCTCGGAGCTTCAACCACTTGCCATTGACAGTCCTGAACCCGATTGCCAGAATCAAGTTTCACAATAATATTCCCATGCCCCTCCACTCTGGTCAGATGTTTGACTTCAAGAGTTCTTGGTCCAGCTGGATCAGGCGACAAGATTTTTTTAGAACTTTGTTCTTTTTTCCGTTCTTTAACTTTTTCCATAGTCATAGTGTCTCCGGGAATTCCCTGGCAGAATTAAAGTCTGCTATTGTATCCAAAATACAGTCTAAGGTGATCCTGGGCTTCCAGCCAGGAAAAACCATGTTCATCCATTATCTGTCCCGCGGCATCCATATTTGCGTCAGGGGCCAGACCGCGGCATCCCCAGCAGACACTGCCTTCAGTAACGCAACACGCGTTACAGCCCGCTCTGGTCACAATACCAAGGCAGAGCTTGCCCTGCTCGTATCTGCATATGTTTCCTGCCATTTTACATTCAACGCATACAGGATAGTCAGGCGGGGAATAAATCTTGCCCAGAAGCAGCTCTTTTACAGCCCTGGCAAATTCATTTCTGTCAATGGGGCACCCGTGTATTTCCATATCCACTTTGACAATCGCGGACAGAGGTCTGGCAGCGTAAGTAGAATACCATCTTCCAAAATTGCCGTAAACAGTAGCCTTGTATTCAGATTCCTTAATGAAGTTTTTCAAGCAGTTGATGCCGCCTATGGTGGCGCAGGCACCAAGGGCCACAAGAATTTTGGCGTTGCTTCTGATTTCTTTGATTCTGGGTTCGTCTTCAGGCCTGGTGATGGATCCTTCAACAAATGCTATATCATAATTGTCCTGCTTTATGGTCTTGATTTCGCGAAATCTTACAATTTCCAGATGTGATACAAGATCAAGAAGCCTTTCCTCAAGGTTGGCCACCTGAAGCTGATCACCTTCGCATCCTGCGAAATCAAAAAAAGCGACTTTTGGTTTATTGGGCATTTCCGCCTCCTTGAGTCAGTGAATCAGTGAATCGGTAAATCAGTGAATCAGTTAGTCAGTGAATCGGTGAATCACCTGGTCAGTGTAGAAACTATTGTCACTGAGTTATGAATTAAAGGGCTTCCCCAAGTCCGGCTATGTCAGTATAGCAGAAAACAGGGCCATCCAAACAGCAGTTCAGGCCATTGATCTGGCAATGGCCGCATTTGCCAAGACCGCATTTCATGCGTCTTTCCAGTGACACGAATATCCTGTTTTGGGGTATGCCCAGCTTGCTGCACTCCTGAATAACGAACCTGTACATCACTGGCGGTCCAATGGTGGCCACATTGGTGGTTTCGGGGTTAATGCTTATTTTGGGGAAAAGGGTGGTGATAACCCCCACATTTCCCTTCCAGCCATGGTCCGGAGTATCCACGGTTTCCAGGACTTCAAGATCATTTCTCTTACTTATTTCCGCCAGCTGGTCAGTGAATATTCTTTCTTTGGGATTTCTTGTCCCTACTAAAAGGGTAATATGTCCAAATTCATCCCTGTGTCTGAGCATATAATGCAGGACGCTTCTTATGGGAATATACCCGAGGCCGCCGGCCACAAAAAGAAAATCCTGACCAACAAATTTCTGCATGGGAAAATATGACCCGTATGGCCCCCTTATCCCTATCTTGGCGCCGACTTCCAGCGCGTGCAGCGCGTTGGTTACAGAACCTGTCCTGCGTACCGCCAGTTCAAAGTTGTTATGATCAGTTCTGGGCGGCGAACTTACTGAAAAAGGGGCTTCTCCGACTCCATAAACCGATACCTGGATGAACTGACCTGGCCTGTGAGCCAGGGGCTTGCCGCTGTCCTGAGCGAATTCAAACAATGTCACCAGCTCATTGAGTTCTTGCTTTGACACTAGAGTTGCCGATCTGGGCACATAAGGAGAAAAATCAGATTTCATTCTTTATGGCCTCCCAGATTTCATTATATACTTTCCTGGGGTTGGCTATGCCTGCGGTACAGGCTTTGACGCATCTTCCACACCCAATGCATCCAAGCTCGCCCAGTTTATCAAAAATATACTTTCCCTTGCGCATATACCTGTGCCTGTACCTTTCCCAGGCATTATCCCTGAAGTTGTGTCCTCCTGCTATTTCTGCAAATCCTCTAAGCATACAGCCGTCCCATTGCCTGTATCGCCTTCCTTTTTGAAGCAGGTCATCCGCTTCTTCCTGAATGTCAAAACAGTAGCAGGTGGGACAGACCAGGTTGCAAGAGCCGCAGGAAAGGCAGGTTTTGGCTTTTTCCCTCCAGAATGTCCGGTTGTTGAAAAACTTGTTCACCAGTTCCGGAGTTCTGCTCCAGTCAAATTTCAAGGTCTGTTTTTCAGCTTCAGCCAGGATCTTGAGATGAGCCCTTCTGGCGGCTTCTTTCTGGGTAAAGTTGGATTTTTCCACAGGACCTTCCACCTTCAGCATTTCTTCACCCCTGGCTGAACCCACCTGAACAAAAAAAGCACCCGGGCTTATTCTGGTCCAGTACAGATCATAGCCAAGGTCTACCTTGGAAGCGTTCATGCTTGACCAGAAAGCGGTTTCAGCAACGTGGACAGGTTCCAGACCGAAAATAATGGTGTTATCCCTTCTGGCCTGGTAATTTACATCAGGACTGTCCATTTCCATCAGCTGGTCCAGCTGGTTGATGGCCTTTATGTCATATGGATGCACCCCGAACAGAAGCTGTTTTGGAGCCTCTGTCACCGGACTGGCTGAATATTTTTTCATGTCAAAAAAGATGATATTTTCCCTGGGAGGCAAGATGAATTTTTTCAAAGTGGTATAACAAAGATCATAATCCCAGGCGATTTCAACCTGGTCATTCCAGGGACGAAATTCGAAAAATCCTTTTTCAACCATGGTGGGCACATAGATATTGAGTTCAAGGGCCCACTTTTTCAAAAGTCCTTTGATTTGAGGCAAATATATGGTGTAAGCAATCATGCCCGCTCCAATTGGTTAACAGAGATGCAAAAAACGAAATTCAATAGTTTTGATTAGTACCCGGTTAATAATTTGTAAAGGCCCTTTTCTGGAAAAAAGATTAACTCCTGTCTTTCACAAAATATGCATGATCATGGTTCATGCCGGCGGTATAAGGGGGGAAAGCCTTTTCTGATCTCTCTTGTTTTTTCTATATTGATTAAGGAGAACCAGCCCCACAAGACTTATCCCTATAAAGTCTTTAACAAGGTCAGGACTGAAGCACAGGTATGTTCCAGCACCAAAGATCACCCATTCAACAATTGTTGTTTTTCGCAACAGGTAAAACATGGACCACGCGGAAAAAGCAATGGTCCCGATAGTGGCGGCAAAATAGACCATGGCGATTTCCTGAATGCTTGCGTCAAGAACCATGGCTGGTTCATAAGCGAACAAAAAAGGGACCACATATATGAGTTTAGAAAATTTCAGAGCTGTCCATCCTGTTTTCCAGGGATCTGACCCGGCAATGGCAGCTCCTGCATAGGCAGCCACGCAGACCGGAGGAGTTACGTTTGAATTCTGGCTGAACCAGTAAACTATCATATGGGCTGCTATCAGGCTCACACCAAGTTCATGCAGGGCCGGAACAGCCAAAACAGCCACAATCAGATAGGAGGCTGTTACTGGAACGCCCATGCCCAGGGCAAGAGAGGCCACTGCGATCAGAATGATTGCTAACAGGAGATTGCCACCGGAAAAAGATATAATCAGATCGGAAAATTTCAGCCCAATCCCGGTCAGGGAAATGGTGCCCACAATTATTCCAATTACACCCACAGTAGCCCCGATAACCAGGGTATTGCGCGAGCCGACAACCATTGCCCTCCAGACTTCCTTGGGCCCCATCCTGTACTCCTTGTCAACCCAGCTGATAACGACACAGGACAAGGTGGCCCAGAAAGCGGCCATACCAGGAGAATAGCCAAAAAGCATCATAAGAACTATAATTACCAGAGGCATGGCCTTGAACCAATGCTGCTTGAACACTTCCCTGGCCCTTGGCTGTCCCTCCAGATCCAGACCACGGATATTGAGCTTTTTGGCCTCAAAGTGGATCATGACAAAAACCGAAAGAAAATATAGCAGAGCCGGGAATACAGCAATGGCCATGATATGAACGTAGGGCGTGTTGGTCATTTCAGCCATTAAAAAGCCGCCCGCCCCCATAATGGGGGGCATGAACATGCCTCCGATGGACGCGGCAGGTTCAATGGCTCCGGCCACATGTGGCCGGAAACCGGCTCTTTTCATCAAAGGGATGGTAAATGATCCTGTTGATACTGTATTGGCAATGGCAGAGCCTGATACTGAACCAAAAAATCCAGAGGCAACAACGGAAACCTTGGCCGGACCCCCAAGGCTTTTGCCGGCCAGAGCCATGGGCCAGTCAATAAAAAACCTGCCTACACCTGATTGCTGCAAAAAAGAGCCAAAGAAAATAAATATGATGACATAGGTAACCAGAACGTTGCACATCACTCCAAATACGCCGTCCTGGGTAAGAAAAATAAAACTGGCCAGCCTTTCGACGTCAAATCCTCTGTGAGCGATAGGTCCCGGCATGTATGGCCCAAAATAACCAAAGATAAGAAAGGCCGCTCCCACAATAGTGATTGACCAGCCCAGCACTCTCCGGCTTACTTCCAGGGAAAGGATGATTCCCACAATGCTGATCCAGATATCCATCTGGGTTTCCGCTCCCATCCGGTAATTGAGATTCTCGAATTCCGTGATCCAGTAGCCCACCACGAAAATTGAGGCCATGGCCAGGATTATGTCAACGATTGTTGGTCTTTTATGGCTGGATCTGGACCAGAATGGGAAAGAAATAAAGATCATTACATAGGTCAGTAGCACATAAGCGCCACGGTGATACTGATCATTGAATGGCTGAACTCCAGCTGAGTACATGTAAAAAAAGACCATTGCTGCACCGAGCAGGGAAACAACAGTAAACCAGAAAGGAGAAAGTCTCCGGCCGAACTTGGATTCCTTGGCCTGGATTTTTTTCAGCTCTTCACTTTCTTCGACTTTAATCTGATCCTTCTCAACCATCTATTTTACCACCATTTTGTTTGAAATTTGTTCATTAAGATCAAAAAAATTATTTAACAGGTGATGATACACCCCTCAAGCGGGAATGATTCAGCGGGTTATTTTTTGTGAAGGACTTCATGTATCCAAAAAAATATCAGGAAAAAAATGATATCCAGGGAAGAAATAAGAAGTTCATCAGGCTTGGTTTCAAGTGACTAAAAGGTTTCAAAGGAACTACCAGCCAGATGTTCAACAATAAAAATTCCAAAAAAAAAAGGAGAACCGGATTTTAAATCCGGTTCTCCAATCAGATATTATGGTTTTAATTCTTCGGGAATATCCAGTCCCTGCTCCGTCCAGAAGCGATAGGCTCCGGGATGAATAGGCACGGATGCTCCGGTGAGGCCGTTTTCTATGCTCATTTCCCGGGCTGCTCCATGAGCAGTGAGCATATGCTGCAGTCCTGCAGGTGAGAAAATGGTTTTGACTGATTCATATACAATATCTTCATCCACACCTGATCCGGCGCACCAGAAAGTGGAATCCTGGAAGGTGTCAACTGGGTTATCCACATTGCGGTAGGTTCCGCCGGGAATGGTGACTTTGGCATAAAAGGGATATTCATCATAAAAGCCGGTTTCCAGGGCATCCTTATGAACATCAACAAGGCTGATCCTGCTCTGAGTGGCGGCTTCAATTACTGAGGCATTGGGATAGCCCACAAGAACCCAGAAAGCATCTATGTGTCCATCTCTGAAGGCTGATGCTGCTGGAGAATAGCCCAGAAATTGAGGGGTCATTTCATCCCAGATCCCGATGTGCCTGAAGAATCTTTCAGCTGAAAGAGCGGCCCCGGATCCGGCGTTGCCCACGGCAACCCTTTTACCGGCCAGCTGCTTGGCTGAGGTTATGTTGTCCCCGGCTCTGACCACCAATTGGGCTGGTGCCCCGTAAAGATAAGCTACTGTCATAACTTTATCATATTTTGTTGTATCATTGGGCAACTCACCGCGTCTGCCAAGGAAAGCATCTCCAGAATAAACAATGCCGTAATCGATCTGCCCGGCGTTGATTCTTCTCAAGTTTTCACCTGAACCTCCTGAACCTTCGGAGGACATATCAAGATTGGGAATATGCCTGCCAAGATATATTGCCATCCCATTGGCAAAATAGTTAAAAGTTCCACCGGTCGGGCCTCCACCAAAGGCGAGAAAAGCTTTTCTTTGAGCGTCAGCCTTTTCAAAGCTCATGCAGAAAAAGACAGCCAGAAACCCGGCCAGCAAAAAAATCAAACTCCCTTTTTTCATTTTGACCTCCTAAAGTCGTTGTAAATAATTGTCGAAAGCACTTTGCTGTATACCTATTTAAAGCCTGAAACTGATACTTAAGTCAAGATATTTTTCATTAAAAACCCGAATATCATTGTAGATAATGTCAATAGATACAGGTGTTAGATCGTAAATCAATAGCCTGGAGATAATGTTTTGAACCTGCTGGATACTCAAATAAAAGTCCAATTTCTTCTGAAAAGCGGAGTTAATATCCTGGCCAATGAATCAACAACCCTGGTGTTTTAAAAGGAGGTGGAAAGACTGTTGATCCGGGCTGTTGTTCAAGAAGAACGCCCTTCCGGATCTGAGCGTCATGGAAGGGCGTGGATAAAGTCTTGTTATACTGACAGGGCGGATTTGTCTATAGTATTAAATAGTAATGCACATTCTGCTTCTGGCGTTAAGATCTGTTAATTGTCCTGCATGGCAATAACTTTGCGCATGAGCCTCAGGAGCTGGTTGCAGAATCCTGCCTCGTTATCATACCAGACAATCAGCTTGACCATTGTTCCATCCATTACGGTGGTGGACAGGGCGTCAACCACCCCTCCATGGATGCTCCCGTTATAATCCACAGAAACCAGGGGTTTTTCAGTATATCCCAGGGGTCCTTTCATTGGTCCTTCAGAAGCTGTCTTCAGAGCCTTGTTTACCTCCTGGGCCGTGGTCCTGTTTTCGGTTTCAACCACCAGGTCCACCAGAGAGACATTGGGAGTGGGGACCCGGATAGCCATTCCATCAAGCTTGCCCTCAAGCTCAGGGATAACCTGGGTTACAGCTCTGGCTGCACCGGTTGTTGTAGGTATCATGGACATGGCCGCGGCTCTTGCCCGTCGAATATCCTTATGGGTGCCGTCCAGGATGCGCTGGCTCATGGTATAGGCGTGTATGGTGGTCATAAGCCCGTGTTTGAATCCAAAATTGTCAAAGATGACCCTGGCCACCGGAGCCAGACAATTTGTAGTGCAGGACGCGTTGGATATGATTCTGTCCTGGGGTTTAAGTGAAGAATCATTAACTCCCATGACAATGGTGGCATCGGGATTTTTACCAGGAGCGCTGATTAGTACTTTGCCAGCGCCAAGGTTCAGATGTTTTTCACAACTCTCGCGGTCAGTGAATTTTCCTGTAGTTTCCAGGACCATATCCACTTCAAAATCTCCCCAAATCCACTCACCAGGAGCTTTTCTGGTGACCTGGATTTTTTTCCCGTCTATTTCAAAGCCCTGGTCAAACGCGCTGATCTTTTTTGAAAAAGTTCCGTGAACTGAATCATACTGGAGCAGATGAGCCAGCTGTTCATTGTCAGCTCTGGCATTGACAACTGCCAATTCCATATCCGGAGTGGAAGACAAAAGTCTGGCCATGTACCTGCCTATTCTGCCGAAACCATTCATGCCGATTTTAATGGACATCGAAAACTCCTTTGGCCTAGGTTATATTTTATTGGATGAACCCAATACATTCCTGATTTTGTGCTGGACCATTTCTTTGACTGCCTGCCTCGCTGGTCCCAGATACTTTCGGGGATCAAACTCTTCAGGATGTTCCCTGAAGAATTTGCGGATAACCGCGGTCATGGCCAGTCGGATATCAGTGTCAATATTGATTTTACAAACCCCGGACCGGGCTGCCTTGCGCAGGAAATCCTCAGGCACCCCCCTGGCGTCAGCCACATTACCTCCATACTGGTTGGCCATTTTGACGAATTCAGGCAGAACTGAAGACGCTCCATGAAGCACTAAAGGATAGCCGGGCAGCATTGAAGTAATCTTTTCCAGACGTTCAAAGTCAAGCTGGGGCTTGCCCTTGAATTTGTAGGCCCCATGACTGGTGCCGATGGCGATGGCCAGGGAATCGCAGCCAGTCCGCTCCACAAACTCTACAGCCTCATCAGGATCAGTGTAAACATTTTCCTCTGAACTCACCTCGTCTTCCACCCCTGCCAGACGGCCAAGTTCTGCCTCAACCCAGACTCCCCTGCCGTGAGCATAGTCCACCACCTGTCTGGTCAGAGCTATATTTTCCTCAAATGGCAGATGTGATCCGTCAATCATGACCGATGTGAATCCTCCATTGATCACTTCTTTGCAGATCTCAAAATTCTGCCCATGATCCAGGTGCAGAACAATCGGCAGATCAGCTTCTTCCAGGGCGGCCTCCATAAGCTTGATAATATATCTCTGACCGGCGTATTTTCTGGCGCCGGCTGAAACCTGAAGAATCAGGGGGGATTGTTCTGCCTCGCCGGCTTGAATAATCCCCTGGACGATTTCCATATTGTTAACATTGAACGCGCCGATGGCATAACCGTTATGGTAAGCCCCCTCGAACATTTCTTTGGGTGAAGTCAATGGCATGAGGCCTCCTTGCAGCTTAAGAGTTCAAAGTTCAGCGTTTAATATTTATACTAACTGATAGAATTATTTCTTGCAACTCATGCATGACATCAAAGTTTGTCAGATCAAACCGCAGCGGGGTCAGGGTAATATAGCCCTCGCTCAACAGAGCCCTGTCTGTGTCAGGGGCGACCTTATCCATGGGGATTTCTCCTCCCAGCCAGTAATATGGTCTGCCCCTGGGATCTTCGCGGCAATTATAGCGATCTTTGTATACCACATTGGTCTGGGAACAAACCTTAACCCCTTTGATCATCTCTACTTCACAGGCTGGAAAATTAATGTTCAGCACATTGTTTGAGGGCAGTTGAGACCATGAAAATCTTTCGATAAAACGGGCCACCCATTGAGCCTGAGCTGAAAAATTCCGAGGTCTGAAATCGTCAATTGATACCGCAAGTGAAGGTATTCCAGCCAGGGCTCCTTCAGTGGCCGCGGATACCGTACCCGAATAAAGGACATCTATGCCCACATTGGCTCCGCTGTTGATTCCGGACAGCACCAGGTCAGGAATTTTTTCCAGATGAGAACTTACTGCCCATTTAACGCAATCCACCGGCGTGCCTGAAAGGGCCAGTCCCCTGAAGCCGTCCTCCCGGATTTCTTTCACCCTAAGGGGAGAGAAAATGGTCAAGGAATGACCCACAGCGCTCTGCTCGTTCAGTGGAGCCACAACCAGCACATTATGTCCGGAATTCTTCAGCTCCCTGTAGAGAGACTTGATTCCCTGGGCATGGATGCCGTCGTCATTTGTCAGGAGGATGTCCATTTTTCAGGTGCGTCCGGATATTCTTTTTTGGCCGCGTTAAAACCGGCGTTGAACGCCTTGATATTGATGTCGATAATTTTGGAGGGCAGAATGCTCTTGAGACTTTTGCGAACCGATGCCGCTCTCATAAAGGGCAGAAAGTGGGTCAGGGCACCAAGGGTCACTATGTTGGCGGTTTGAACAAGTCCGATTTTTCTGGCCATGTCAGTCAAGGGAAGGCCCAGGAATATATTGGTCGGAGTCTGAGCCACCATGGAGGTATCAACAACCAGGAAACCGCCTGCTTTGAGATTGGTAAAAAACTTATTACACGCCTCCTGGCTCAGGGCTACAAGCAGGTCAAGGCTGATTGTTTTGGGGTAACTGATGGGGGATGAGCTGATGACCAAATCGCTTCTGCTGGCCCCGCCTCTGGCCTCAGGGCCGTAACTCTGAGTCTGGGTCACGTAGTAGCCATGATCCAAGGCCAGAGCCTGTCCCATGATTTTACCCAGAGTAATTATTCCCTGACCTCCAAGACCTGAAAGGCGAATTTCAAACCTGTTCAGTGGCATGTCTTTGCTCATGCGGCACCTCCATTAAGATTCTGGCGCATTTGAGCGTACCTTTCTTCAAGACCGGCACAGTCCTTGTGGGAAAAGACACCGGTGGAAACAACTTCTTTCTTTTTCTCCGGGGGCATGTCCACGTATTTTTCAATGGGCGTCGCGTTCTTTTTCAGCCACTTATACATATCCACAGTAGTTTTGTATTTATTTTTGCGACCAAACTGGGTATGACAGGGTGTAATAACCTCCACCAGATTGAAGCCGGGATTGATCAGGGCCGTGGAGATCAATCTGTCCATAAGGTTTGCCTGCATGACAGTGGCCCTGGCTACAAAATTGGCTCCGCAAGCTTTTGTAATCTCGGCGATATCAAATTCTTTTTCCATCTGTCCAAAGGGAGTGGTTGTGGAATAACATCCAAAAGGTGTAGTGGAGGAGCTTTGTCCCCCGGTCATGCCATAGATATGGTTGTTAAGAACAAGCGCGGTAAGCCCGATATTTCTTCTGGCAGAATGCATGAGATGATTTCCGCCAATGGACATGGCGTCTCCGTCGCCCATGATTACGATAACCTTGAGCTTGGGATTGGCCAGCTTTATTCCTGTAGCAAAGGTCAGAGCCCGACCGTGAGTGGTATGAACGGTATTGAAGTCCACGTAAACCGGGATTCTTCCTGAGCAGCCAATGCCGGCTACCAGAACAATATCATCTTTGGGTATGCCCTGGGCGTGAACGCTTCTTATAAGAGAGCCCAAAACTATTCCATGACCGCATCCAGGACAGAAGACATGAGGAAATTTTTTGGTATGCCGCAGATAATTATGAATTAATTGGGTTACTTTTGCCATAACTTAACCTTTCAGTAATTTTTTGAGGATTTCGCCGGGGGTGATAATTTGTCCGTCGATTCTGTTCAGGGTGTTGACCTTGCTCAGACCGTTATTAACCCTTTTAACTTCACGGGAAATCTGGCCCATGTTCATTTCAGGCACCAGAACAGAAGAACATTGTCTCAACATTTTTTCCACAACTGGTCTTGGAAAAGGGAAAAGGGTTTTGAGCTTGAGCAGTCCCACCTTTTCTCCACGTTCCCTTGCCATTTGTACGGCCAGTTCAGCGGATCTGCCCACACATCCGTAGGCAATAATGCAGGTATCAGCGTCGCCACATTGAATTTCGTCAACTATCTGAATGTCATAAAAGAACTGATCAATTTTTCTGAAAAGCCTGTTAATGAAACTTTCCACCTCTTTGGGCTTTGATGTCGGATAACCATGATCATCGTGTGTCAGACCGGTCACATGATACCTGTATCCTGAACCCAGAGGCGGCATGGCCGATACTCCCCGCATATTGTCTTCAAATGGCATGTACCATTCCGGAGGCATGCTGGGCAGAAGACGTGAATATATGTACAGGCCTTCAGGATCAGGAATGGTGATTTTTTCTCTGGTGTGGGCGGTTACCTCATCCAGAAGAAGAATAACCGGAGTCCGGTATTTTTCTGCAAAATTAAAAGCAGTCACAGTCATTTCCAGACATTCCTGAACATCTCCCGCTGAAAGCACAACAATGGGATGATCGCCATGAGTGCCCCACCTGGCCTGTTGCACATCTGCCTGAGCCGGACTGGTGGGCATTCCAGTGCTGGGTCCGGCGCGCATGACATTTACAAGCACCAGAGGCGTTTCAGTTATGCAAGCGTACCCTATGTGTTCCTGCATCAATGAAAACCCAGGACCTGAAGTAGCTGTCATGGCTTTGCGTCCTGCCAGCGAAGCTCCAATAACTGCTCCAAGACTTGCGATCTCATCTTCCATCTGAATGAAGACACCCCTCTCCAAACAGGGAAGTCGTCTGGCCATCTCTTCGGCGATTTCAGTGGAGGGTGTAATGGGGTAGCCGGCGAAAAAGTCACAACCAGCCAGAAGAGCCCCTTCAACTACCGCTTCATTGCCCAGAGCAAAAATTTCGGTCTGCTTTTTCTTTTTAGTTTTATTTGCCATGTTGTTTCCTGGTTAATGTGGGATTATCCAGTAATTTTAAGAGGATTAACTGATCTCCTCGTTACTTGGGTTCATGCTGTCCTCAGCAGAAGCAGGTACCTTCATACTCTCAGTCTGGTTTTTTCTGCTTCCGGTTTCATTTTTGGGCTGTACAAGAATAGCAAAGTCCGGACAATGGACTTCACAAAAACCACAATTTATACACTCTTCTTCATGTGCCACCTCAGCCTTGCCCTGGTTGTTGAACCTCAGCACGCCTGATGGGCAGAATGTCACGCAGATTCCACATCCTTTGCACCAATCCTGATAAATTTTGACAATTGTCTGTCCCTTTTTCTTAGCCATATTTTTTCCTTTTAAGAATTAAATTATATAATGATTCAAATTAATTATACAGTTGATCATAAAATGAGCCCTGTAACAGCAGAGATCAATCTTGGTTGCTATACATTGGAAATAATACTATTAAACAGCCGAACAAATGATTTCCAGTAATAATAAGAATCTTTCAATTCCATGTCCAAAGACTGCCATTACTTTATGGCTTATCAATTGACAACATTATGAAGCAAAAAAAATATTATATTAAGGACATCAGGCAGGGCCAACATTTTGAAGACATGTTCATCGTCATTCAAAGCCGTCTGGAATATGCCAAGAATGGCCCTTACTGGCAGCTTACCCTGCAGGATAAGACTGGAAGCATCCAGGCCAGGATCTGGAGCCCATTAAGCCAGAGTTTTGAAAAAATCAAACCCGGGCAGATTGTTGAGATCCGTGCTGTGGCCCAGAGCTTTCGAGATCAGCTTCAGCTCAATATTGAATCTCTTGAGTTCGTTTCAACCAGCGATATAAATATGACATTTTTTCTGCCGGTTTCAGAAATACCTCCGGAAGACCTTTACAGAAAATTAATGGATTTCCTTCGCGCCAGGGTAGCCTTTCCGCCCTGGACCCGTCTTTACAAAAGCATCCTGGGGCAGGAGGAGATCAGAACCGCCCTGATCAGCTCACCTGGAGGCAAATCCATACATCATGCTTATATCGGCGGACTTCTGGAACATACCCTAAGCGTTTGCAGGTTATGCGATTCCATAGGAGAGCTTTATCCTGTTCTGGACAAAGACATCCTTCTTGTGGCCGCTGCTTTGCATGATCTTGGAAAGTCAAAGGAACTCACCTGCGGAATCAGCAGAGATTATTCTGACCAGGGCAAACTGTTTGGACATATCTTTCTGGGCCTGGAAATGATTGAACCATTTTTACGCAGAGCCAAGAACCTGTCTCCTGAAATTATTATGCATCTCAAGCATATTATCCTCAGTCATCACGGTGAACTGGAATTCGGTTCCCCTAAAAGACCCAAGACCCATGAGGCCTTTGTGCTGCACTACGCCGACAATCTTGACGCCAAGCTTAATGCTTTGGACCAGGCCTTAAAAAATCCTCCTGAAGATTATGAGGGTGAAGATTACTGGTCTGAATACCATAGACCCATGAACAGATATCTTTACAAGCCGGTGAAAACTCCAAGACCTGAAACCCAAAAAATCAGACCGGCCAAAAAGGAGAAGTCTTGTTTATTACCTTTGAAGGCATAGAAGGATGCGGCAAGTCCACTCAGGCGGGTCTTTTAAAAAATTATCTCCAGGAAGAAGGAAAAGAGGTCGTTTTGACCATGGAACCCGGGGGCAGCAGACTTGGACTTGAACTCAGACGAATTCTCCTGTCTGTGGAAAATCAAGACCTGTCTCAGGAAGCAGAGCTTTTTCTTTATCTTGCGGACCGGGCTCAACACACGCACAGCGTTATAATCCCATCCCTTATTGCCGGCAAAACAGTAATTTCCGACAGGTTCACCGACTCCACCATTGCTTACCAGGGATACGGGAGAGGGATTGATCCAGGCATTCTGGACCAGTTGAATCAACTGGCGGTAAAAGGTATTTTGCCCGACATCACATTCCTGCTGGATCTGCCGGCGGAAAACGGGCTTAAGCGGGCCCTTAACAGGAATATCAGAAAAAATCAGACCATATCCGAGGGCCGATTTGAAGCTGAAAGTCTGGAGTTTCACAAAAAAGTCAGACATGGCTATCTGACATGGGCATCCCTGAACCAGAGCAGATTTGTGATTGTTGACGCAACCATGGATGTGGGATCAATATTTGCTTTTATTATTCTGAAACTGGAGCAATTTTTTAAAAAGTTTTAAAAAATAATTGACATTTTACGTGACAATCTTTAAGTATCTTATTCCCACATCATGCGGGGCGGGTAGCTCAGTTGGGAGAGCATCGGCCTTACAAGCCGAGGGTCACAGGTTCGAGCCCTGTTCCGCCCACCATGTTTTTCATATATGCGGGGCCGTAGTTAAGTCGGTTATAACGCTGGCCTGTCACGCCAGAGGCCGCGAGTTCGAGTCTCGTCGGCCCCGCCACAACCACCAGGTGGTCAGGTTATGATTTGCTGTCAAGCAACGCCTGAGCTGCCAGTCTATATATGGAAATTAAACCCTCTGAAGTCTTCCAGCTTTGGAGGTTTTTTTTTGCGTAAATCCCTGTCAGGATCATTTGGGAATCATTGTCAGGATTTTAAATTACAGCTGAACATCAAGATATTTCCAACCCAGCCCTGTCTTCTGGCGGAATTTTTTTGGGTATATTTTACAGTCCGACACATGTCGCAAAGAGTTCCCTAAAGATCATGGATCAAAATATACAGCCCGGAATATCCCAGACTCTGAATTCATTTTCCCGGACGGGAAGTCTCAGGACAATACCGTTAATGGACTATGGATCTGAGCTTTATCTTGAATATCAGAAGGAAAAACTTCTAAACCTTGCTTCCAACAACTATCTTGGGCTTTCAAACTCTGAAGGTCTGAAGAATGCCTCCATTGAGGCCATAAAAAGTTATGGAACATCAAGCTCAGCCTCCAGGCTTATATCCGGCAACTACCAAATATATGATCAACTGGAAAAGGTTCTGGCTGAATTTAAAAAACAGCAGAAAGCTCTTGTTGTCGGATCAGGCTACGCGGCAAATCTGTGTATCCTGGGCTCCCTGGCCGCGCGGGGGACTACCGTATTTTCTGACCGGTTGAACCACGCGAGCATCATTGACGCCACAGTCCTGTCCAGATCCCATCAAGTCAGGTATCGTCACGCGGACACAGACCACCTGGAGTACCTTCTGGAAAAATTCCGAGAACGCCCTTCAAAAATTCTGGTCACTGACACGGTTTTCAGCATGGACGGGGATGTGGCCCCCCTGGAAAGTCTGGTCGAATTATGTAAGCAATATCAAGTACTTATGGTTGTAGATGAAGCTCATGCCACTGGCGTGTTTGGCAGGGGCCTGGCCCATCATTTGGGCCTGGAAAAGGAAATCCATGTGCATATGGGAACCTTCAGCAAGGCCATGGGCTCTTATGGAGGCTATATCGCCTCCAGCCAGGATATCATTGATATCATCATTAACAGAGGCAGGCCTTTTATCTACTCCACGGCCCTGCCTCCGGCAGTGATCGGGGCTAATCTTGCTGCTCTGGAAATGATCATGAATAACCTTCAGTCAGGACGGATTCTTTTGGAACTTTCAGAAAGAATCAGGACTTTCCTCAAAGAACTGGGCTTTGATACCGGGCTTAGCTCAACCCAGATTATCCCGGTGATTCTGGGAAAAAGCAGTCTGGCAATGAAGGTCTGGCAGAAAATGATGGGTTATGGAATATTCACAGGCGCTATCCGTCCTCCGACTGTTCCTGAGAACACTGCAAGGCTCCGCCTGTCGCTGCGGGCGGATATGGGCGAGCCCGAAGAAAAAATGATAAAGATGGCCTTCAGCTTAATGGCCAGAGATCATGAACTTTTCAGTAGAGTTGAGAATTCTTGAACTCCAGATTATGATATCTAAAGCGCAAAAAAACCGGTTAACATAAAATCCACGATTGACCACTTCGAGTTACTTATATTGCATAATACTAAAAAATGGTGATTTATGATTAATGACTGTAGGATAAAGTGGGCTGTATTTGATTATGGGGGAGTCCTGGCTGAAGAGGGATTCATGAATGGCCTTCACTCCATAGCAGAACAGGAAGGCCTTAATGGTGGACAAGTTTATGAACTCACCAGAGAAATCATCATCTCCACCGGCTATCTGGTGGGGAATGTTCTGGAAGAAACATTCTGGAACGCCTTTCGCAGGGAAACAGGGATAAACAGGAGCGATCAGGATCTTCGAAATGAGATTCTGTCCAGGTTTGAGCTGCGGCCATGGATGCTGCAGGTTGTGTCGGATCTAAGGAGCAGGGGAGTCAAGACCGCTATACTCAGCGATCAGGTCAACTGGCTGGATGAACTGGATATCCGGGATAAATTTTTTCAATATTTTGACCGGGTTTACAACAGTTTTCATGTTGGTCTCAGTAAAAATGATCCTGTAATATTTGAAGATCTGGTTCAATGGATTGATTGCGCGCCAGGAGATATTGTTTTTATTGATGATCATCTTCCCCACATCAAAAGGGCCGGATCAAGAGGTCTCAAAACAATCCATTATACTGAAAGAGCTAGTTTTATTGAAGACATGTCTGTATTCTGTCCAGGCCTGTCATGAAATCTGAAGATGATTATCAACGCATAGCTCCCCTATACGACCTCATATTGAATCCTTTTCTGGACTCTATCCGCAGGGACATCTGCAGGCTTTTGCTCCTGCAAAAGGTTGTCAGGGCCGTGGATCTTGGATGCGGGACCGGGAGACAATGCGCTTTGCTGCACGAGCACGGGATTAATGCTTCCGGCGTGGACAGATCTTCAGCCATGCTTGAAAGGGCCAGGAACAAGACTGTGAAGGATATCGAGTATTATCAGGAGGATTTAACAGCCACCAGCTTAAGAAATAAGTATTTTGACGCGGCCATAATCAGTCTTGCCCTGCACGAACATGAGCCTGAAACCCAGAATCAGATCATCAGGGAAGCAATTCGCATCGTCAAACCAACAGGATTTCTGGCCTTTCTTGATCATGGAAAAGCGGAAGGAGTGGCTCCCAGAGTAATGCATTACCTTGCCTGTGTACCTGAACGGCTGGCAGGGAGAAAGCATTTCCGGAATTATCTCTTGTTCATGAAGAATTATGGTTTGCAGGGCCTGTTGAGTTCCAGGAAGGATCTGCGTATTCTGCGGGAGCGAGGGTACCTTTTTGGGGGCTTATGGCTTTGTCTTACCAGTATCAGTCCTTAGTACAGATATTCGAAAATACGGCATTTAATTTTTTACCACAGAGCTCACAGAGAGCACTGAGAAATATAAGTAAGACAACACCCTTTGATCTTTGTGGTTATGAAGTAATCATGATCAATACGTCACAGAACTAAAGATACAAAGCACTTAGTCTGATCTGCTGTTATGCGTCTTGTCATTAACGATTATACATCTTATATACCTGATTAAAATTACAAAAAAAGGAGACTGAAAATGCTCAGTGAAAAAATGGAGAAAAGTCTGAACAAACAGGTCAACGCAGAACTTTATTCTTCCTATCTTTATCTGTCCATGTCCGCCTATTTCAGCGAGATTAACCTTAATGGATTCGCCCACTGGATGCGTCTCCAGGCCCAGGAGGAACTGTCCCACGCCATGAAAATCTACGATTATGTCAATGAAAGGGGCGGCAGACCTCTGCTGGAAGGCATAGACGCCCCACCCAAATTATGGGGTTCGCCCGCTGAGGTGTTTGAAAATGTCCTGAGCCATGAACAGAAAGTCACTGGTATGATCAATGACCTGGTGGACCTGGCCATTGAACTGAAAGATCACGCCACCAACAACTTTCTGCAGTGGTTTGTTTCAGAGCAGGTGGAAGAGGAAGCCAGCGCCAATGAAGTTCTGCAGAAGGTCAAAATGACCGGCAACCAGAGCGGTGGACTGTTCATGCTGAATCAGGAATTTGGAAAAAGAATATTTTCACCTGACTCAGAGTAGTTTTTCCGGACCAGAGACAATGACTTCAAGTCCTTTTTTGTCCTGTGGCTCATTTCTTGATTTTCAGGGACCATTCAGATCAGCCATGGACATAATTCTGGCCTCGTCCTCCCCGCGTCGCCAGGCTCTTCTGGCGTCCCTGGGGATATGTTTTCAGGTTATTCCTGCCCGGTTCAAGGAAACTGCTCCTGAACCCGGCCGGTCTCCTGAAGAATACGCTTCGTATCTGGCTCAGGAAAAAGCACTGGAAGTTTCGGAAAAAAACCCAGCCTGTCTGGTGATAGCAGCAGACACTATCGTTGTCTTTGACCAGCTGATTATGGGCAAACCTCAGTCAGACGCCCAGGCCCTTGAAATGCTCAAAAAACTTCAGGGAAAAACTCACCGGGTGATAACAGCTGTAATGATTAAATCCCTGTCCCAGAAACTGGCAGAATCCTTTATTTGTCAGACACTCGTGGAGATGGTTCCGGCAACAGATGAGCTGATTATGGAATACGTAAAAACCGGCGAGCCGTCAGACAAGGCCGGGGCCTACGCAATTCAGGGGGTGGGTGCTTTTCTGGTCAAATCCGTTCAGGGTTCCTACACCAATGTGGTGGGCCTTCCCCTGGCTGAAGTCTGGAGATCTCTCCGGGCGCTCAAAGCAGTAACTCTGCCCGGAGAGCAGTTTCAGTGAGCAAGGCAAGCGTCCAGGATAAAGTTCTGACCAGTCTGGCCACTCTGGGTTTTGTGGGCCACCTGCCCAAAGCTCCCGGGACCTGGGGCTCCCTGGCTGCCGTGCTCCTTGCCCCCTGGTTGTTCATCCACCTTTCTTTGGGCGCAAAGATCATAGTCCTGGTTGCGCTTTTCTTTGCAGGTGCATGGGCCTGTTCTGCTGCGGAAAAGGTCTTTGGCCGGAAAGATCCGGGACAGGCTGTTATTGACGAGGTACTGGGTCAATGGACAACATTTCTTTTCATAACAGCCCCGTCTTTACTTACCCTTACTCTGGGCTTTTTCCTGTTCAGGCTTTTTGATATCCTGAAGCCTTTTCCCGTAAGGCGCTCAGAAAAATTATTGCCCGGAGGGTATTCGGTCATGCTGGATGATCTCCTGGCCGGGATCTACTCTCTGATAACCCTTACCCTGCTGCTTGAGTTCATATTAAAGTGACAGTTTCTCACGTGACTGTTCATTAGCGGCTCAAAATACCAGTTGAATCCGTTGAGAGTTTAGCCATTGCCGAGTAATTTTTCCACAAAAAAGGCGCCTTCAAGGCGCCTTTTTTGTGGTTTATTTAATCAATCTCAATAGGAGTCGAGTCTGTTTCTCGTCCCATCCAGCATTCCGGCATGATGGGCCTCGAAATCCATTTCCATGACATGGCAGACGGCACAGTTGTTGTTGGCTCCAATGGCGTAGGGCTCTCCCTGGTACTGCATGGGCTGGACGTTATCCCGGTTCCGGCCGTATTTGTTCAGTGAAGGGTATTCAGCATGAGTTGCACCGTGACATGACTGGCACATAAGCCCCATAAAGTCTGACCGCAGACGGTATAGTTCGCCCACATCGTCGTTCCAGACGTTGAAGGCGCTTACTTCATGACTTTCCGGCCGGCCAAAGTCCTGATGACAGGTCAGGCAGTCGGGCTGCTGATCCCAAGGGGTCCTGGGGTTGATATCCTCCAGGGAGACTACCAGGCGGGGCTCAATATTGCGCATAAGTCTTTCCGCTCGAAGAGTCTTGCCCTTTTCATACTCTCCCTTGAGCAGGGTCAGGGCGTGATCTTCCAGGGTCCCGTGACAGCTGGTGCAGTCCAGGTTTATGGTTGTGGCGTGTACCCCGCGCTTACAGTCAGTCAGGCTGTCTGGATCGCTGGGATGACAGGCGTTGCAGGCTTCAGCTCCCTGCCGGTCGGTCAGATAATGGGCGTGAAATCCATGCAGTGCGGCAGGCATGTTCAGAAGTTCCGGGTCGCCGGTCGCATTGAGCAGGGGATCTGGATGGCAGCTCTGGCAGAGCACGGGATTGCCGGCCTGGGCCCTGGCCATGAGGTCTGTCTTGTTTCTCCTGTCGTGCAGCCTCAGCACATCCGAGGCGGTTTCAGCTGATATGCCCATTCTTCCCTGCACCCTCCACTCTCCTCCGTGACAGGTTTTGCAACCCATTTCAGCGGCCACCGGGGCCACGGTCTTGGTCCTGGCCAAAACCTGACCGGTGTTTTTATCCCTGGCTTCCACATGAATGAATGGATAGGGATTTATGGTTCCGTCGTCGGAATAGGGAACAACTGGAATCCCCGCGGCCACAAAGGTCATGAGGTTTTCATTGAGTTTGAATTCGCCCTGCATGCCCAGCCCTGCCAGACCCACATTTCTCGGGATCTCCCTGCCCACGATTGAATGTGCGTTATCCCAGAAGGCCACATGGTCAGCCGGGTTCTCAAATCCATCATCCACTTGGTAGGTTATGACCACGTCATCCAGGACGATTTCCGGCAGAAAGTCACGGCGCACCAATTGGGCGTAAATGGTGTTGCCAGGAGGAAGAAGGGACCAGTAGTCGTCGCAGTCGGTAATGCATTTCAAACCAAGTGTATTCCAGGCCAGGAGGACATATTCATCCTGGTCAGGATCAAAAGGCGGAATATCAAAGTCAAGCACAGGCACCTCAGCCGGGGTATGCTCCGTAACTTCCTTTCCATGGATATCTTCCACGATAAAACGGGCCAGGGCCAGGCGTTCCTGCCTGGTGCCCATAAACCTTGGCATGTAATCGTAAAGTTTGCCCATGCCGTTGAGCATGGAATCCATTCCGTAAACTCCGAACTTGGCGGTCATGGGCCGGATATCGTTCAATGGCCCGTCCAGACTGTGACAGCTTATGCATTGCAGGTTGAAAATCTCTCGACCGGCGGAAAGCATGTTTTCATCGGTCAGTTCACGGTTTTCAACCCATTTGGCTAGACTTAAAATCCCTTTTTCATTTATTTCCTGTTCCATCTCCACGGGAATTGAATTGGAATACATGAATTCGTAGATGACATAAGGCCTGCGCCCTGCTTCGCGCATCCATTCAAAGCTGCCCATGTACAAAAGACCGATGAACAGGAGAACAAAGGCCATGGGGCGTTTTATGGACCCGGGCATGCGAATGGAAAACAGCAGACCGGCCACGACGATGATGATGGAAAGCCAGATAAATGCCCTGAAAAAAGGTACTATCTCCGGAGACCGGCCGAGAATCATGGCCTTGGCGCCTTCGGGAACTGCCGACAGATACCAGAGACCGGAGAGGATAAGAAAGGCAAAGGGCAGGATAAGCCATTTGGCGCAGTAGCGGATCATCCTTTCCCGGAAATCCGGGTCTTTTATCCAGGAAGAGGTAACAAATCCGTACAGACCGGCCAGCATAAGAGCAATAAACGTCCTGAAGAAAAGGGCGGGCCAGAAAGTGGGATTGAAAAAGGCGTGCCAGACATTGCCCGTTTCCAGCCAGGCGCCTGGGGAGAGCATGAAAGCGATTATGCCGTTGATCATGAACAGGGAAAGCCAGGCAAAAATGAAATAGAGCCAGCCCACAAGGAGGTGCTTGTCCCGCTGCATTTTGCCGAAGGTGTAGTAATAAACGAAAATGGCTACGATCTCGGCCATGAAAAAGACCCATTCTATAGCCCAGAAATAGACAAAGGTGTGAATGAGCCTGGAAGTGGGCGCCGGACTGACCAGTGATATGGCAAACCAGATCCCCACTCCGGTCACTGCCCCGAAGACAAGGGTCAGCAGCATGAAGAATTTGGCGTGTTTTTTTGTATAGTCAAGAATCTGTTTTGAGTTTTCCCGGTAACCCTTTTTTTCGGTCAAAACCAGGAACAGGCCACCGCCAATGGCAAAATGGGCTACGAATACATGCAGAACAGCTATGACCGCTATCCAGAACCCGCCGCCAAGTGTATACAGTTCCCATACCGGATAATTCATTTAGGCCTCCTTTCCGGCTTCAAAGGCCAGCTTGAGCATGTAGAAAACCGCTCCCAGGCCCAGGATCAGGACAGCCAGAAATATGAACAGGGGGGCGTACTCCGGCATTACGGTCCGTTCTGAAGGGTGATAGTAGGGTGAGAGATAGGCGTTTCTGACCAGATCCCGCATTAGAACCATCAGGGTAATGGTCATTATTAATCCGGCAGTGGTCGGCCAGACCATTTTTTTGAAGCCAAACACAAGGATCATTGTCACGCCAAGGAGACCAAGGAGGAAAATGACTGTATGCAGAGTTGACCCACCCATAAAAAGAAGCATTATCTCCTGGGGCAAACTGATAAGAAACCATAATCCTACTCCGATCTGGGCCAGAGTGGCATAAGTAAACCACTTCATTCCCTGGTCAATATGCGCCGCGGCCTTCGGGTCCTGTTTGAACTGCCAGGTAATGGCCATGAACAGTCCTCCCACGGCTATGGAAGCCACCACAAAATGCAGATATCTTGGAATAAGAGTCGGATCGCTTAAATTGAGCATGGTGCCTGAACGATCATCAAAATAGCCGGTCCACTTTTCCGGGTTGAGCATGATGGTCATGTTGTTGGAGAAAAAGAAGGCGATAACCAGGGCCAGAACCACCATTAGGATCAGAAAGTAAAGCCGCAGGTTTGGCCACTGGTCATACTTGAAATCATAGATATAGGCGCTGTAATACATGATTATCAGTATGCCCACGACACTCAGCCAGTAAACCCCCATCATTATGGAACTGACATATATGAACTGACCGTAAAGGACCTGCAGGAACAGCAGAGGGGCAACTCCGAAATTGATGGTAAAGGCTATTTGATAGGGGAGTTTGAGGGAGATATCTTTGCAGATGGGACAGGGGTCACTGCCTTTCTTGAAGTGCCTTGCCAGGGCAATTATTCCACTGCCCAGCATGACATTCATGAGCAGCAGGTGCAGAATAAAAGTTAGAATCAGGAAAAAATAAAACCATCCCCAGTGGGTGGGAATGGAATCGGCAACAGGGATCAGTCCTGAAGGATCCATAAGTACACCCCTTTCACGCTTCAAGGTTGAAAAATAATATTATCATGCCTTGCCATCAGTGGCAGGAATTATTAAAAGATCTGGTAATATGCAAAAAATAATCAGCAGGTTGTTACATGCTGATTTAGTTCAAAAATACACAGAGTAAAACATTTTTGCAATAAAAATAAACACCAGAGCTTGTCCAACCTAAGACTGTTACAGCCCGGTTTTTTGAGGTCTTAATCAGGACAGGGAAAAATACGGAGTACAGAAATGATCAGAAAGGCGTTCATATTTTTATCTCTATTTTTAACCCTAATAACCTTTACAGGACTATTAAGTATGGCCAGGGCTCAGGAATACCACACACTTCCCAATGGACTTCAGGTGATAATCGATCAGGACGAGCGCTTCCCCCTTGTTTCCATGCGTCTTTATGTCCGGGCGGGTTCAGCTTATGAACAGCCAGGACAGGAAGGTATAAGTCATTTCCTGGAACACATGGTGTTTAAGGGAACAAAAAAACGTGCACCAGGGCAGGTGGCCAGAGAAATCGAGGAGGTTGGAGGATATCTAAACGCTGGCACCAGTTTTGATTATACTGTGTACACCATTGACCTCCCGTCACATGAATGGGAGCTTGGTCTGGATATTCTCCAGGACATGATATTTGGATCAACCTTTGACCCTGATGAGCTCAACCAGGAAATAAACGTCGTGCTCGCTGAGATTCAGAGGTCTCTGGATAATCCTGGAAGCAGGGTATTCAGATCTATCCAGTCCATGATTTTTCAGGATACTCCATATGAACACCCCATACTGGGATTCAAGGAAACGGTAAAAGAATTTGATCGCCAAATGTTGAATGATTATGTGTCTCGTCTTTACCAGCCCAAGTCAATGGTTCTGGCAGTCAGCGGAAATATCGATTCTGGACAGATACTGGAAGGAGTTGAGAATATTTTCGGCAGTCTTGAGAACAAAAGATCATCAGCCCTGCCGATCCCAATAGACATCATCTCTGCT
Source organism: Desulfonatronovibrio sp. (assembly GCA_003566455.1). Lineage (GTDB taxonomy): Bacteria > Desulfobacterota > Desulfovibrionia > Desulfovibrionales > Desulfonatronovibrionaceae > Desulfonatronovibrio. The sequence continues at coordinate 8,211 of PXDF01000088.1, read as the reverse complement.
CTGGACAGGGATCCGGAAAAACGGATCAGCCTGGAACAAGGTCCATGGAGAAAAGCCTATATGGCCATGGCTGTTCCTGCTCCTGAATTGAGCTCCCCAAAGACAGCCGCTTTTGATATACTGGCTTACCTTCTTGGCGGGGACAGTACCTCCCTGCTTTACAGGGAGCTCAAATATGACCGGGGCCTGGTTGATCAGATATCATCGCAGGTTTTATCTCTGGAACGGACTGGGCTCATGTATTTCTACGCCCGGATGGATCCTGATGAAATAGAGCCTTTCTGGGAAAAATTTATGGACCGCGTGTCCACTCTTAATAAGTCAGATTTTACAGATAATCAGATTAAAAGGGCTGTGACCAATATTGAGGAAGGACTTTTCAGATCCAGGGAAACTTTGGGTGGTACGGCTTCAAAACTGGGATTATATCAGCTTTTGGACGGGGATCCCCGGGCTGAGGAAAAATATATCCACAGTCTGAGCAGAGTCACCCGGGATGATCTGAAAAACATTATTGATAACTATCTATGTCCGGACAAATTCGTGGTGGCGGCTCTGATTCCTGAACAGGTTGCCGTGTCCAGGGAATTGTTTACCGACGCCCTGGGAATATCCGTGTCCACTCAGGAGGTGCCGGATCAGTTTGCCTCAGAAGCGGATGATGAGACTGTAGTTGTTGATCTGGGCAATAACAGAAAGCTGGTGCTCATCCATGACCATCATCTGCCTCACACTTCAGTCAGCATAGCCTGGCCAGGAGGCAACAGTCTGGTTTCGCATGAGCAGGAGGGATTGCCCGAGCTTTCAGCAGGAACGCTGACCAGGGAGACAAAGCGCCGTTCTTTTGAAGAGATACAGGAATTTTTAAGGGACAGAGCTTCGTCCATAAACGCTTCCGCCTCCAGGAATTTCTTTACTCTTTCTGCCCGCTTCCCCACAAGCTACAGCGATGATATACTGGAACTTCTTTCCGAAGTGATTCTGACCCCGAGTTTTTCTCAAATGGAGCTTGAAAGGGCAGTTTCTGACCAGATTGCTGACATCCGTCAACAGGAGGATCGTCCTGTTGGCTACGCTTTTCGCCATCTTTTTCCTTTCCTGTTTTCATCAGGAGCATACAGTTATCTTCATCTGGGAGAGGAAGACACTCTTCTCCAGGCCACACCTGAAATGGTCAGGTCGTTTTGGGAAAAGCAAAGAAAAATGCCCTATGTGATTTCTGTTTGTGGAAGCATTGACAGACAATCCGTGAACAGATTTGTGGCCTCACTGGGTGAAATTGAAACTGTTTCTGACAATATTGTCCATGATTTCAGCTGGTCAGATCAAAGGACAAAGGATGTAATTTTAAGAGACAGGACCCAGGCTCATATCCTTATGATTTTTCCCATTCCAGGTAAAGAACATGAGCATACTCCGGCTTTAAGCGTCCTGAACAAGGTTCTGGCCGGGCAGGGCGGAATTCTTTTCAGAGAACTCCGGGATCGGCAGGGACTGGCCTATTCTGTAACTTCCATGTTATGGCAGTCCCCCAATACTGGTTTTCTGGCCCTTTACATCGGTACATACGAAGACAGGGTTGATGAGGCAATTAAGGGTTTTGAGGAGGTAATTGAACAACTGAGAACCCGAAACGTGGAAGAAGACGAAGTGGATCGGGCAGCCAATCTGATTTTCGGAGAGTACCACCGTGGCCGTCAGACCATATCGAGCAGGTCTGGAGAAGCAGCATCATTACTTGTCCAGAGTCTTGATCTGGGTTTCAACCTTGAAATGACTGAAAAGGCAAGGCAGGTTTCCCCTGAAGAGTTACATGGTCTGGCAATTGAATACCTTGATCCTGACAAAAGTTATCTTATGCGCGTTCTGCCCAGGTAGTCTTCATTCAGAAAAAATACCCCTGAAGAGAGATCATTTCCTTTTCTTCCAGGCATGGGTTCACCGCTGGTATCTGGTTGCTGACATCTGTACTTTGTCCTTCTACCTTGCCAGAGCACCTTCGCTGGCAAAAAAGACGCTTTTGTCCGCGGTCAGCGGCCTTTCTCGAAGAGGGCTGTGATACTCGCTTTCCGTTAGGCTCATTCTGTAGCCGAATGTCAGAAAAATCTTCTTGGTGGATGGCATTCTTTCAGGAGACATCCTGAACTCGAACTTTATCCCCTTATCAGGATCGAGTTTCTGAGTTGGAAAGACATCCAGATCCTTGGCCAGTACTATTCCTCTGTTATCGCTTAAATAAACAGAGAGCCAGAAATCATGCAGCCACTCAGCCCCACTTGGCAGGGCCTCTGTTTTGGGCAGGGCAATCCCGTTGATAACATAGTCTCCGTTTTCGACCAGACTTACGTACTCAAAATCCCAGTAACGCATGGAAAGCTGCTCAGCCTGGTTCAGATGAAAGGGATTTTTTTGCAAATGCCTTACACTCAGGTGAGAGCAACCAGTCAATAAAGCAAGCAAGACTGTCAGGATAATGACTCTTTTTATCATAATTCTCCTCACTGATAATTCAAACCAACACTTCTTATATTCAGGTTATACAGAAAATCTGGGCGGGCCCAGTACAATCATTTCGGCCAGGGTAAGATTGACTCTGGGAAGTCTGGCGATTTTTGAGCCCACAAAGGCCTGTTCAAGCATTGCCAGTTCCTTGTAAAATATTGTCCTGTCCAATCTGGAGTAACTGCTTATTTCTCCTGTCCTTTGCTGTGATCTGAAGCATCCGGTAAATACAAGATTTTTGCCGTCAGGTCTGGTATGGATTGTAGGTACCCCGTGCAGGCGACAGATCATCAGGCGGTATTCATACAGGACGCATAAACCGTTTTCATTGACCGGGCACATAATGTCAGGAGTTTTTCCCCTGGCCAGATCTTGACGGGCTTTTTCAACATAGTTTTCCGCCCGCTGGGCGATTTTCTGCCTCAATGATTCGGGTACCTGATTTAAACCTTTAATAAAGTATGCCCATTCAACTCTGGTGTGGTGGCGAAAATAGCTGGTGCAGCAGTTATCTGGACAATCCGCGCAGGAAAGTCCAATCTGTTCAGCTATTATCTGGTATGAATCCTCCATGTTTTGGTAAAGTTTGGAGAGTTTCTTGAAGACCACCCTGGGCATTATTTTTTTCATTTATTCAGCCATGAAATAATTATTTCAGCATTATTTTCAGGTTCATTAATATCAGAATCAATGATAAAGCCCGCGTACTTTTCATACAGGGTCATTCTCTGGTTGAAGATGTCCTCAATGGTTTGATCTGCCTTCATGGCCAGCCCTCTGGTGGACGTGTCCTTCAAGCGGGTTTTTATGGTTTCAAGCTTTGTCCGCAGATACACAATTTTTCCCAGCTTTGCCAAATGATCCATGGCTGGTGGACTATAAACCACACTTCCGCCGGTGGAAATGATGGTCCTGTAAAATTTTATTGAAGAGACAATCTTCTCTTCTGTCTTTAAAAAATCATCCAGTCCCAGCCTGTCCCTGATGACCTGTAAAGGCATACCCCACCATGACTCAAGAAGATAGTCCGTATCCACCCAGGCCCAGCCGATTTTTCCGCTTATCAACCTGCCCATGGTAGATTTCCCAGAGCCAGGCATGCCTATAAGAGTCACACAGCTTCCTTTTATTGGTATGCATCGTTCTTTCAATTGCGGCATTGGGTTGTTTCTTGAATTTTTTTAAAAAAAGTAAATTAAAAAAGAGTAAAAGGAAAGTCCAGCAGAGGATTGGCATTAAAGCTCAGACAGGAAAAAAATTATGGCTCTTAGAGTTCAGGTGACTTAATAGACCTTGCTTATATAATATTGTATAATAAATTTTCTATGAAAATTAATGGAAAGAAAAAAAACCCTGATTTTTCAAAAAGCCTGATATGAGAATGACCAGCGGACAATCAAGGCAATCCTTTCATTTTAATTGTGTCGCCATTGTCAAGAAACAGGCTTTGACCAATACCTGCTGTTATTTCTGAAAAATAACAGCAAATCTCTCTGGTGCGGCGAAATTGTAACCATAATTTTAAGAGTCTGTTACCAGGATGTGACATTTGTGGTTTAAATAAACTTTTCTGATATTGTTAAAAATTTATTAAAAACTGGCATGACGTGTTTCAAGGAAGCAAAACCATGAAAAAGAACAAGGTGCTTGTAATAGAAGATGAAGAGGATATTCAGAATCTGCTCCTTTTAAACCTTGAATCTGCCGGTTATAAGGTTTTGGTGACAGATAACGGATATGACGGCCTGAATATTGCCAGAGGAGAGTTTCCTGACTTGATTATACTTGACCTTATGCTTCCTCATATGGACGGTCTGGAAGTGTGCCGCAGACTTAAAAGCGATGCCAAACTAAGGAATATCAAGGTGATGATGGTCACGGCCAAGGGTGAGGAAGTCGACCGCATTGTGGGTTTTGAGCTGGGAGCTGACGACTATGTTCTGAAACCCTTCAGCATCAGGGAATTGCTGCTGAGGGTCAAAGCCATTATTCGCAGGGATTCTGAAGAAGCTGATAACAAAAAGGTATGGAAACATGAGGGGCTGGAGTTTGATTTTGCGGCAATGCAGTTCAGACTGGACGGTAAAAACATAAGCCTGACCGCGACAGAGCTCAAACTGCTGGCAGAATTTATCCAAAATCAGGGCAAGGTCCTTTCCCGGGAGTACCTTTTAAACAATGTATGGGGATATGAATTTGAGGGATACAGCAGGACTGTAGATACGCATATCCGCAGGCTCAGGGTTAAGCTGGGCAAGTATTCTGACATGATTCATACCTCCAGGGGACTGGGCTATAAGTTTGAGCCGGATGCGTAAAAAAGGGTTAAAAAATACATTATGAAAAACAGGTATTCTCTGAAAATAAAACTGATATTTTCTTTTTGGCTGGTCCTGATCATGGCCCTGGTCATTCCTTCCTACTATTTTATAAACACGGTTGAAGATGAAATTAAAAAAGAAACAATTAAGAGCGTCAGTGACCGCATGGCTTTTTTAATATGGGGCTTGTCCACACAGGAATATGAAGATCTTCGTGAACTGGACGCGGCCATCAGGGATATCGGCCAGGAAAGCCAGGACAGGATAACAGTGATCAGTACCCAGGGGGTTGTTCTGGTTGATTCCATGGTTGCTTTTGATAATCTTGACCTGGTCGAAAATCATGGTTCCAGGGAGGAGTTCCTCAAAGCTCTGCAAGACGGGCAGGGTTACAGCGTCAGGCAAAGCAGAACCGTTGATCGGCACCTGATTTATTATGCCAGAAATCTGGAGCTCGATCCCTTTGGTACAGTGATTCTAAGGATGGCAACGCCATACGCTGTAATGGATTCGTTTTTTAAAAGAGTGAGCACCGGGCTCTGGCAGATGATGCTTCTGTCTCTTCTTTTTACCGGTCTCCTGGTCTTTATAATTGTGCGTATTCTGACCAAAAAACTCCAGCCCATGGTCAGCCTGGCCCAGGCCATTGGACATGGAAACTATCAGAAAAGAATAACCGAATCCCCAGGCCGTGAATTTGATCCTTTAGTGGACGCAATCAATGAAATGGCCGGCAACATCCAAAGTAATATTGAGGTTGTCTCTTCCCAGAAGATGGAATTACAGACAATACTCAACGGAATCCGGGACAGCCTGGTAGCCCTGGACAACACCGGCAGGATAATGAGTTTTAACAAGTCATTTGAAGATACGTTCATCCACTACAATCATTTTTTTGGAAAACGCCCCTTGGAGGTGTTTCACAGCAATGAGCTTCAGGTATATTGCGAGGAAGTGATTTCCAGTGACCTTGTGCGAAACAAGAGTCTGGGAATAACTTTTAAAGACAGACACTACGATGTTAATATTGTTTCTCCTGAGGATCGCGGGAGAATAGGGGCCATACTGGTCTTTCGTGATATCACTGATATCCGGCGTCTGGAAAGCGTGCGCAAGGACTTTGTGGCCAATGCTTCTCACGAGCTTCGGACCCCTTTGACGTCCATCAAAGGTTATACTGAAACACTTCTGGAAAACAGGGAACTTTTTGAAAACAAAGGAAAAGAATTTCTGGAAATAATTAATAAAAACACAAATAATATGATTCGTCTTCTTGACGACATTCTACAGCTTTCCAGAATTGAATCAGATCCGGAAAAAATCGTAGTCAGAAAAATTGCCTTAGGCCCTGTTATTGAGAAATCCTGGAAAGAGTGCTGTCATTATATTCAGGACAGGGATATCAGTTTTAACTTCAGACTGGATGAAATCTGCTCCGAGGCAATGGGTGAGCCTGAGTACCTGGGACATGTTTTTCAGAATCTTTTTGAAAACAGCATCAAGTTTACCCCGGACAAGGGACAAATCGAAGTCCTCTGCGTTTTGAAAGGGGACATGATTCACATCGGGGTCCGGGACAACGGTCCTGGAATACCAAGAGAGGAACAAAGCCGGGTTTTTGAAAGATTTTACCGGGTTAAGAAATTCAAAAACAAGGTCAGGGGCACAGGGCTCGGCCTGTCCATTTGCAGAAATATAATTAGAAGCATGGGTGGACAAATCTGGGTGGAGAGCCCCGTAACCGGGACAAATCAAGGGTGTATTATCTGGTTTTCATTGCGCAGTGCGGCTTAATAGATATTTAACTCACTATCAATCAGGGGGAATTACATGCCTCATTTTCTGGAAGAACTGGACAGGCTGAATATGAAGGTCATGCAGATGGTTGTGCAGACTGAACAGGCATTGAGCAAGACTGTAACCGCCTTTTCCAGGTTGGACGCTGACCTGGCTCAGCAGGTTGTAGATAATGACGAAAAAATTAATGAGCTCGAAGTTCAGGTTTATGAATTGTGCTTGAAGCTCCTGGCCCTTGAGCAGCCGGTGGCCAGGGATCTGAGGTTTATTCTCGGCTGCCTGCGCATGAGCACGAATCTCGAAAGGATAGGCGATGAATCGGCAAATATCGCCGATGCAACGATTTATCTGAGCCTTAATCCGCCCATGGAATTTTACGACAAGATTCTGCTAATGGGTCAGAAAAGTTATGACATGCTCCAGGAAGCAATCATCGCCTTTTCATCTCCAGACGTGGACAAGGCGGTTCATGTCTGTCGCATGGATTTTGAAGTGGATGAACTCAATTCATTAGTGCTGAAAGAAATTATTCAGTATATGTCCAAAGAGAGTAAAAGTATTGAACCCTGCGTTCAAACCATAAACATTGCCCGAAGATTTGAAAGAATCGCTGACATGGCCACCAATATTGCCGAGACAACCATGTTTATAGTCAAGGGAATCAGCCTCAAGCATATCTGTCAGTTTGACGACAGGATATAAAACAATATGGAATTGGGATAGCTTAAGATTTGTATTTCAAAAAAATGGTGGCCTATCCAATCAGCCGCCATTTTTTCATGATCTGTTCACCACTGACCACCCATGGCTCAACGCTTATTGTTAACCATACCTTCCAGTAATATAATCTTCAGTTTCTTTTTCTCCGGGATTGGTGAACAGGGTCATGGTGTCCTTGTACTCAATGAGTGTTCCCAGATACATATAGGCAGTATAGTCTGAAACCCTGGCCGCCTGCTGCATATTATGGGTTACAATGACAATGCTGTACTTTTCTTTGAGTTGATGGATCAGCTCTTCGATCTTGGCGGTTGATATGGGATCCAGGGCTGAACAAGGCTCATCCAGAAGAATGACCTCAGGTTCAATGGCGATGGCCCTGGCTATGACCAGCCTTTGTTGCTGGCCCCCGGACAGTCCCAGCGCGTTCTGATGGAGTCTGTCCTTGACTTCCTCCCACAACGCCGCGCTCTTTAAAGATTTTTCCACAACTTGGGACAGAATTTTCTTGTTTTTGACTCCCTGAAGTCTCAGGCCGTAGGCAATGTTTTCAAATATTGACTTGGGAAAAGGATTGGGTTTTTGAAAAACCATCCCCACTTTTCTTCTGAGCTCGGCCACATCAATCATGGGATCATAGATGTTGCTGCCGTCGAGAAGAATTTTCCCTTCCACACGACAAATATCTATCAGGTCGTTCAGCCGGTTGAAACACCGAAGCAAGGTTGATTTGCCGCATCCGCTGGGCCCTATGAATGCGGTCACCCTTTTGGCCGGGATCTTCATGCTGATGGATTTCAGGGCCTGTTCCCGGGCATAGAACAGGTTGAGATCCTGAACTTCCAGACAGACCAGCTCTCTGTCCAGGTTC